>JABWBG010000042.1 GCA_013360575.1 Caldilineales bacterium | reverse complement strand
CGGCATCGCCGGCTCGGGCTTTGCGGGCGGCGGCGCAGGCGGCGTGCTGCACGCCGCCAGGGCCACGCACCCGAGCAGACACGGGATCTTCATCGCTTTGCCTCCGACCACTCTCGCTTCACCGCCGCGAGCAGCGCACCATCTTCCAAGAGATCGAGGGTGGTGCGCGCCATGGCCTGGGCGGCCACCCGCATGGTGTCGAAGCCGCGTTCACTGGCGGCGCACTCCAGAAAACGATGCTCGTGGCAGAGCGACTCGCCTTCGTCGCAGATGGCCAGATAGGGGTGAATCGCCGGGACCACCTGGCTCACGTCCCCCATGTCGGTGGAGCCGGCGCCGACCCGGTCGTCGGTCTCGCGCGGTTTGCGCCCCAGCGCTTCCAGCGCCGCGCCGAAGCGCCGCGCCAGGGTCAGGTTGTTGATGATCTCGCGATACCCGGCGCGCACCGAGATCGACACGTCGACCCCCGCGGCCAGGGCTGCGCCGCGCGCGCAGCGCTCGACGATGCTGCGCACACGCTCCAGCTCTTCCGGCGCCCGGGCCCGCACCGAAAACTCGCAGGCGGCATGCTCGGGGATGATGTTCACCGCTTGCCCGCCGTTGGTGACGAAGCCGTGCACCCGCACGCCATCGCGGAAGTGCACCCGCTGCGAGTCGACCAGCCGGAACGTCTCGAGGCACGCGGTGAGCGCGCTCGACCCGTCCCACGGGGCGGCCGAAGCGTGCGACGGCTTGCCCTCGAAGCGCATCTCGAGCCACTTGTTGGCCAGCGCGGGGTGGCACAAGAGGTCGCGGTCGAAGGGGTGGAACATCATCGCGGCGTCCAGGCCTTCGAACACCCCCCGCTCGATCAGCCGGATCTTGCCGCCGCTGTCGATGTCGATGACCATGACCATGATCTCATCGCCCAACTGCGCCACATCTTCCACCCGGCCCACCCGGTAATCGGCCAGCTGGGAGATGTGCACCATGCCGTCGGTGCCGGGCAGGATCTCGACAAAAGCGCCGTAGGACTCGATGCGCACCACCTTGCCGGTGTAGATGCGCCCGACTTCGGCGGTGAGGGTCATGAGGTTGATCTGTTCCAGCGCTTTTTCCGCGCCCACGCCGCCGGCAATGTAGACGGTGCCATCCTCTTCGATGTCGATCTTGACATCGTATTCGCTTTGGATGGCGCGGATCGTCTTGCCGCCGGGACCGATCACCTTGCCGATCTTTTCGGGGTCGATCTGCAGAGTGAGGATGCGGGGGGCGTGCACCGAGAGGGAGGGCCGCGGCTCGCTGAGCGACTTCAGCATCTGTTCCAGGATGTGCAGGCGGCCGGTGTGGGCCTGCGCCAGCGCCTCGTCCAGCAGTTTGTAGCTCAAGCCCTTGATCTTGATGTCCATCTGCAGGGCGGTGATGCCGGCGGCGGTGCCGGCCACCTTGAAGTCCATATCGCCTAGGTGGTCTTCCATGCCCTGGATGTCGGAGAGGATGACGTAGCGGCTGTCCGGTTGGGTGACATCCCCTTCGCTGATCAGGCCCATGGCAATGCCGGCCACCGGCGCCGAGATGGGCACGCCGGCGTCCATCAGGGCCAGGGTGCTGCCGCAGACCGAGGCCATCGAGGTGGAGCCGTTGGACGCGAGCACTTCGGAGACCAGGCGCAGCGTGTAGGGAAAGGCGCTCTGGTCGGGGATGACCGGTTCCAGCGCCCGTTCGGCCAGGGCGCCATGCCCGATCTCACGGCGTTTGGGGCCGCGCATTGGGTAGGCCTCGCCGGTGGAGAAGGGGGGGAAGTTGTAATGATGGATGTAGCGCTTGGTGTCTTCGGGGGTGAGGCTGTCGAGGGTTTGGGCGTCGCGGGGGGTGCCGAGCGTGGCGATGGTGAGCACCTGCGTTTCCCCACGGCGGAACAGCCCACTGCCATGCGTGCGGGGCAGGATGCCCACCGCGCTGCTGATGGGGCGGATCGTCTTGGGGTCGCGGCCATCGGGGCGCTCGCCCTGATCGAGGATGCGGTTGCGCACTGCTTCTTTGAGCAGGGCGTCGAAGGCCTGCATATATTCGGGGGTCTCTTCGTCGATCTCGATCTGCTCCGTCATCTCCAGACGCAGATCGTCCAGAGCGGCGCTGCGATCCTCTTTGGCCAGGCCGCCGGCCACCACACCCTGCAAGCGGTCGCCGATCAGGGCGCGGGTGGCGGCGAGGGTGCTTTCCGCCGCTTTGGCGGGCGTGAAGGTCAGGCGGGGCTTACCCAGCTCCGCGCGCATGCGCAGTTGCAGCGCGATCAGGGGCTGCATCGCCTCGTGGCCGAAGCGCATCGCCTCCAGGATCATCTTCTCCGGCAGTTCGTTGGCCCCAGCCTCGACCATGAGGATGCCATCGGCGGTGCCGGCCAGACGCAAGTCCAGCAGGCTGTTTTCCATATCGGCGAAGGTGGGATTGATGACGAAATGGTCGTCGATGTAGCCGACGCGCACTGCCGCCACCGGCCCTTCCCAGGGGATGTCGGAGAGCATGACCGCGGCCGAGGCGGCGTTGATGGCCAGGACGTCGAGAGGATTTTGCTCGTCTGCGCTCAGGGCGGTGCAGATGACCTGCACATCGTTGCGGAAGCCTTTGGGGAAGAGGGGGCGCAGGGGCCGGTCGATCAGGCGGGCGGTGAGGATCGCCTCGGTGGTGGGCCGGCCCTCGCGGCGGAAGAAACTGCCGGGGATGCGCCCGGCCGCGTAGAGGCGTTCTTCGAACTCGACGCTCAGGGGGAAGAAATCGATGCCTTCGCGCGGGGTTTTGGCAGCAGTGGCTGTGGCCAGGACGACAGAATCGCCCAGGTGGATGGTGACGGCGCCGCCGGCGAGGGAGGCGAGATCGCCTGTTTCCAGCGCGATCAGTTTGTCGCCCACCAGCGCTTCATAGCGGTGGGATTGGTGATAGGTCATGGATATACCTCAGTGTGGTGTTTTTCGCCGTCCAGCACACCAAAGCCCCGCCCTTTGGGCGGGGGGGAGAAGCCTGCAACCAGAATCGACAAGGTCAGGGACTGGAAACTAGGTCGCACCCTGGTGCGGCCCACTTTCCAATTCCTGTCCCTTGTCCCGAAAGCGCGCGTGGCGGTCAGGAACAGCGGTGGGGTAAGGGGAGATGTGGGAAAGAAGACAGAAGAAACGAGTAGAGGCGAGGGCCTCTACTCGTTTCGGACTGGCTGGGGGAGTGTTATTTGCGCAGGCCCAACCGTTGGATCAGCTCCAGATACCGCTGGTTGTCCTTGCGCTTGAGATAGGCCAGATGGCGGCGGCGTTGGCCGACCAGCTTCAGCAAGCCCCGGCGAGAGTGCTCATCCTGCTTATGCATCTTGAGATGATCGATGAGCTGGTTGATACGTGTGGTAAGTAGTGCCACCTGCACTTCGGGTGAGCCTGTGTCTTGTGGGTGTAGGTGGTATTCCTGGATGATGTTCTGCTTTTCGGCAGTTGATAGAGACACGTGAGCTTTTTCTCCTTTGTTTCTTGTAGCCGAAGCAGCGCTGGAATACCGCGGCGCCTGCTGCAGCCAAAGAGATGATTTTGCGCCCCGGTCGAGCGCAAGGTCTGGTGAGCCAGCAAGTTAGTATAGCAGGGGACGCTGAAATTGCCAAATCCGGGCCGATCGGCCCGGCCCCCCGCGCCGGCGTCTGCCAGAATGGCGATCGATCGTTACAAGAGGAGCTATTAATCAAAAAACGAAAAATATCGTATTGTAGTTAATGATTAATCATTAATCACCCCGATCAACGCGTGAAGAGGGCGAGCGCGGTGACGTAGGCAGTCTGCGGGGCCACATCCACCGGCGTGGCCTCTTGGAAAAGATAGCCGCCCGCGGCCATTGCCGCCACATCGCGGGCCAGCGTGGCCGGATTGTGCGCCACATACACCACGCGCCTGGCGCCCAGCCGGGCCAGATTTTGGGCCAGCCGATGCCCCAGGCCCGCGGCCGGGGGGGTGAGGATGGCCCCGTCGATGGGATCGTTGAGTTTGCGCAGCACTTTGGCCGGCGGTCCCTCGTGCAGGGCGACGTTGTCGAGGTGGCTGCAATTGAAGGCGCAGTCTTCGATGGCGATGGCATCCTCCTCTACCCCGATGAGCAGGCTGCCGCGGCCGGCAAAGTGCAGGGTGAAAAGGCCGCTGCCGCAGTAGACATCCATGATCGTCTGTCCCGGCTGGGGGCGCAGGTATGCGGCCGCGGTGTGCAACAACAGTTCGACGGCAAAGGGGTTGGCCGGGCGCCATGTCCCGGCGCTGAAGCGGTATTCGTGCCCGGCCAGGGTCTCGAAATACCAGGGTTCGCCGATCAGGGGCGTCACCTGATCATCGGCCCGCTGCAGATTGATGGCGACCGGGACATCGCTCTCGATCTCTGGGGCTTGGTCGCGGCGGGTGCGCAGGGTGACCATGCGCTGGCCGCTGCTGACGCCCACACTGAGATCGACGCTGCGCAGCCCATCCCAGGCCAGGTTGAACTCGGTGTAGAGTTCGGCGAGCAGGGGATGGAGCAGGGGGCAGTGATCGATGGCGTGGACGTCGTAGCTTTGCGGTTTGCGCAGGCCCAGGGTGTGGGCGTTGGCGGGGAAGAAGAGGCTTTGGGTGCGATAGGCCCAGTCAGGCCCGGCGCTGCGGGTGGGGTGCACCTGCGGTTTGCCCAGGCCGCCCAATCGTTGCAATGGGTCGCGCACGATGCGGGCCTTGAAATCGAGTTGCGCTGGCCGGGCGATATGTTGCCACTGGCAGCCGCCGCAGCGATCGGGGCCAAAATGGGGGCAGGAGGCCGCCACGCGCTGCGCGCTGGGAGCGATCACCTCGATCAGCCGGCCCCGCGCCCAGCGGGGGTGTTCTTCCACCAGTTCCACGCGCACGGTTTCGCCGGGCAGGGCATAGGCCACGAACACCACGCGGTCGCCCCAGGCGCCCAATGCCTCGCCGCCATGGGCCATGCCGGTGAGGGTAAGTTCGATCTGTGTTGGCATGGGGGGATTATACCCCCTGCGAGGCAGTTCGGGTAGTTTTGGGGCCGGGGCGTTTTGGGCGATCCCGGTCAGAGACGCCGACGCCCCGGCTGATGGGTGATGGGGAAACAGAGGGCGCTACTGAGCGCCAGGCGCGCCGTGCAGGAAGGCCACGAAGACCAGCGCCTCGTCCTGCGCGTGGATGGCGTGCGGTTCGCCCGGCTCGAAGACCAGCAGCGCGCCCGGGCCGAAGGGGCGCGCCTCGCCATCGGCGCCGGAGAAGAGGCCTGTCCCCTCCACCACAACGATGGTTACAGGGGAGTGAGGCGCGGTGTGCTCCACCACCGACTGCCCCGGCTTGAGCATGAAGCGCAGGATACGGCCGGTCTTGTCGACAAAGAGCGGCTGAGCGAAGGGGTCGCGATCGTGGAAGATGTAATCTTGTGCGAGTTGGAAAGTCAACATGGGAAGGCTCCTTGTATGATGTCTTGTGGCAGTGCGTGGGATGTAATAGCCTGACTCTACCCCCATCCACGCCGGTCGTCTTTGATCTAGCGCAAGTGGGGGGATGGGCGACTTTGCGATAGATCAAAGACGGCCAGATAGCGCCCGTGTATCCTGGGGGCATGAATCGACTCCCACCGCATCATCAAGAGCATGCTGGAGATTTCATCATGAGCTCACTTCCTTCTGCTGTGCCCGTCACAGCCTCCGCCCCTCTGCTGGACAAATATGTGCTGCCCAAGGTGGCGCTGACGGTGATCACCCTGGCCTCTTTCGTGGGCGTCTGGCTGACGATGAGCACCCACGGCGCCGGCGTCTGGTGGCAGGTCAGCTTGCGCTGGCTGCACTTGATCAGCTTCGCCGCCCTGACCGGCGGCTATATGTGGAAGGGCCTGTTCATCCGGCCGGCAGAGAAACCGACCCAACAGCCCTTTTTCATCCGTTTCGCGGCCGCGTCCCAGGATGGTTTCCGCCGCATCGTGCGGGTTGCGCTGCCGATCTTCCTGCTGACGGCATTGGTGGATGCGGGCCGCTTCAGCGGCTGGGGCGTGGGCTGGCTGGCCTGGGCCGAGGTCGCTCTGTTGGTTGCCATCGCCCTGGCGGCCGGATGGGATGCCTATGGTCGGGCGGCGGCCGACGCCCCCTTCGGCCAGCAGCCTCTGGCCCGGCTGGTGTTGGGGCTGCTGCTGCTCGATGCGCTGGTGCAGGCCGGCTTCGATGTGACCCTGGCCCAGGGGGGACAGGTCTGGCCGCTGCTGGTGCGCTGGTTGCACCTGGCCGCGTTCGGGCTGTGGTTCGGCGGCGCGCTGTGGAACATCTTCATCGCCGTGCCCGCGGCCCGGCAGATCGTCTCCCTGCCGGTGGTGGTGGCGGCAAGCCAGCAGCTCGAGCGCTTTCGGGTGGCGGTGCGGCTGATCTTGCCCACGCTGATCCTCACCGGCCTGGCGCAGTCCTACCCCTATGTCGGCCTCAATCCCAGCGCGCTGGCGACCTCCCCCTTTGGCCGGCTGATCCTGATCAAAATCGTACTCATCCTCGTGCTGGTCGCCGTCTTCCTCACCTGCCCCATGTGGCGGGCCTGCTCGCCCATTGCCGGCATGTGCAAACTCGATGACCTCTACGCAGCCAAACCGGAGGCAACCCCATGACCATCTCGGCCCCCACCCAAACCCTCGATAACCGCGGCAGCGACTGCGCTTCGGGCTTTGTGCAACTCTTGGAGATAATGGAGGGCCTCGCCCCCGGCGAGACCCTGGCCGTCCTCAGCACCGACGCCGCCTCGCAGCGAGAACTGCGCGAGTGGAGCGGTCGCTCTGGCCACACCCTGCTCTCCGCGGAGACGACCGGCCCCTTCTGGCGCCGCGAGTATCACTATCTCATCCGCAAGGAATCCTGATCACCCAACCGCATCTCAAGGAGCAACCACACCATGAGTAACGAACCGACGCTGGACATCCGCACCATCCATCCCATGCACCGCCACCCCCTGATCTTCGAGAAGTTCGAGGCCCTGGCGCCAGGCGAGGGCTTTGTCCTGGTCAACGACCACAACCCCAAGCCACTCTTCTATCAGTTCCAGGCGGAACTGCCCGGCCAGTTCACGTGGGATTATCTCGAACAGGGGCCGGAGGCGTGGCGGGTGCGCATCGGTCGCCCCGAAGCGGCCCCCGCCTGAAGCACGATTCAGATCATCCGAGTTGCCAACTTCACGAAGTTGGCAACTCGGATCCTGGCGTTTGCATCGTCTGCCCCAGCTCGCCGACGAAATGCGGCAGATGGATGCCGTAGACGGCAGTCACGTCGGCCAGGGTCTCGAAGGGCGCCATGGTGCAGCCCACACAGGCCATATGACGGCGCAGAAATACGGGGATCATCTGCGGCCAGCGCTGCAATAGCTCGGCCACAGTCAGTTCGGTCAGGGGAGTTTCCATCGGGATAGTCTCCATCTGCTTGCCAGTGTAGCGGATGCGATCATCTCCGTCTTTGCGCTGGCGCAAAAAACCGGGCTATCGGAAAAGGCCGGCGGTTTCGAGGGGGGCAGGGGAAGCGGGCAGGTCTTCGGCGATGGCGACCAGGCCGTGCGGGAAGCGGATGAGGATGCGCTGGCGGTCGGTCTTGATCAGCCCCTCCCGTTCCCAGCCGCTGAGGATGCGGCTGACGGTGAAAAGGGTGGCGCCGGTCATCTCGGCCAAATCCTCGCGGGAGAGGGGAAAGTCGATCAGCACCCCTGCCTCCACCCGACGCCCGGTCTGGCGAGTCAGGCGCAGCAAAGCCCGCGCCAACCGCCGCTCCACCCGCTCCGTGGCCAGTTCGCGGTACTGATCCTGGAGGCTCTGGATGCGGTCGGCCAGCACCTGCAGCGCGTTCAGGGCCAGGCGCGGGCAGTGTTCCATCAACCGGGCCAGCGTTTCTCGGTCCCAGACCAGAACCGCGCAGTCTTCCACCGCCCTGGCCGAGGCCGGATAGTCGGCGTGGTCGAGCACGACGATACCGCCGAATGTCTCGCCGGGAGTGATGACGCGCAGCAGCACTTGTTGGCCGTCAGGCGTCACCTGGAGGATGCGCAGGCGGCCAGTCAGGAGCAGATAGAGCGAGGAGGCCGGGTCGCCCTGCTGAAAAAGGAAGCTATCGCGCTCGAACTTCTGCCGGCGGGCTGCCTGCACCACCTCCTGCCTTTGCGCCGCGCTGAGATCGCGGAAGAAAGGGGCCTGCTGTAACCATTCCCGGAGGGGCTCTTCAGAAAGTTGCGCGTCTGTCATGGGGTGGGAGGTTTTTACCGGTTAACAATCAACGAAAGATGCGCCATCTGCGGGTTGTCGTCCATCTAGCGCCCCACCAGCCGCACCCCATTGCCTGCCGGGTCGCGCAGTTCGACCCCGCCATCGACCTGGCGAACTGGCGTGGCGCTGACTCTGATCCGCTGCACCACCTCCGCCCAGGCCTCCTGGCCGGGAACGACGATCTCGTAGTAGTGCAGGCCCGCAGCATCTGCCGGCGGCGGCGGCGCGCCCAACCCGGCCCAGGTATTCAGCCCAATGTGATGGTGATAGCCGCCCGCCGAGACAAACAAGGCGCTGGGCCCATAACGCATGATCAGGTCGAAGCCCAACAGCCCGCAGTAGAACGCCTCCGCCCGGCGCAAATCGTCCACATGCAGATGCACATGTCCCATCGTCGTCCCCGCTGGCAAGCCCAGCCAGGGGGCGCCATCGGCATTCAACTCGGCCATCAGGCCCTCGAAATCAAGCGGATCCGTACTCATGCGGATTGTGTCGCCGCTGCGCGGCCAGGCCGAGCGCGGGCGGTCGGCGTAGACCTCGATGCCGATGTCATCAGGGTCGGCCAGATAGATGGCCTCGCTGACCAGATGATCGGCCGCGCCCTGAAGGGGATAGCCCATCTCGATCAGATGGCGAAGCGTGCGGGCCAGGTGCAGCCGTGAGGGGTGCAGGATGGCGAAGTGATACAAACCGGTCGAGCGAGGCGGGCGCGGCTGCGCTCCCCCGACTTCATGCAACACCAGCAGCGGGCGGCTGCCCTTCACACCCAGGCTGGCCACCACTCCGTCGCTTTCGAGCAACTGCAGGCCGAGATAGTGCTGGTAGAAATGGAGCGATCGTTCGAGATCGCTCACCTTCAGGGCCACGGCGGCGATGTGGGTTTCAGCGGATAGGGGTGGCGGCGCATGCATGTATCCATAGTAATGATGTTGCGGCTTTTGTACAGTGCCCCTGCTTGCAGTGTCTGGCCCAAAGGCCATAAAGTTTGCCGCACTCTTGAGCGGCTTCGCGGGATCTGCGGCAATCCGGCGGCGAACCGCCGTGAAATCGCTACTCTCTCTGCTCCTTTGTGCCAGGGCGCTGCGCCTGCCGCCATCGCCCAGCGCCTGGGGATGGGCCTGCGCTTGTCCCCCGGCCCACCCCTGTGGCATGATCGCAGATGCGCAGGGGCCGGCATCTGGCCAGCAGCCTCTGCCCGCCGTTTACGAGGTCTGCGATCCTTCATGCAACTGCTGCAATCCCTTTTCTTCGATCAACTCTTTTGGTGGCGCCAGGCGCTGCACATCGGCGCCCTTTTCCTGGCGGCCTGGGTGGTTCACATGCTGGCCTGGCGCATTGCCGGGCGGCTGATCCGCCTGAGCCGGTTTACCCGCGAGGGACGGAAGGCTCGCAGCGAACGCCTGCACACCATCCGCGGCATCATCGCCAACACGATCAGCGCCCTGGCCTTTACCATCGCCCTGCTGATCAGCCTGGCCATGTTCGTGGGGGCCGCCAATGTGGTGTGGATGGTGGGCCTGTTCAGCGCAGCTTTTGGGCTGGGCGCCCGCCCCCTCATTGCCGATTTTCTCACCGGCGTCAGCTTCATCTTCGAAGATACCTTCGCCGTGGGCGAGAAGGTGGAGCTGCTGGAGATTCAGGGCGTGATCGAACGGGTGGATCTGCGCACTACCTACCTGCGCGCGCCCACCGGCGAGCTGTACATCATCCCCAACGGCGAGGTGCGGGTGGTGCGGAATTTCAGCCGCGGCAAGTTCTCTGCCCTCGAGATCACCCTCAAACTGGCTGCGGCCGATCTGGCCCGCGCCATCGACCTGCTGGAGGCGCTGAAGCTGGAGGCCGTGGCCTTGCTGCCTAATCTGTTGGAGCCCTGGCAGATCCTGAGTGAAAGCGGCGTGATTGGCCAGCACACCGAGTTGACGCTGCTGGCCAAAGCCCGGTTTGGCAAGGCGGCGGAAATGCGGCCCCGCCTGCTGGCCCTGGTGCAGGAACGGCTGGCTGAAGCAGATATTCAGATGGCGAATTAGCGGAGGGTGCGCGCTTTGCCCCTATTCCCGGCATCCCCACGCCGACAGGGGCAGATCGAAGCCAAAGGTGCTGCCCTGACCGGGCTGGCTCTGCACCCACACCCGCCCGCTGTGGGCCTCGACAATCGCCTTCACCAGGCTCAGGCCCAACCCCGATCCGCCAGAGCCCGCGGCCTGATTGGGCACGCGGTAGAAAGGCTCGAACAGGCGGGTCTGATCCTCTGCGGCAATGCCCGACCCATGATCGGTCACGGCAAAGCGGATGGCGTCGGCAGTGGTCGTGATAGTCACCGCCACCTCGCCCCCTTCGCCGGTGTAGCGCAGGGCGTTGGTCAGCAGGTTGATCAGGGCCTGTTGCAGCAGGCGAGGATCGCCGCACAGTTCTGGCAGGCCCTCCTCCAGGTGTGGGTGGATGGTCTGCCCGCGGGCCGCGGCCAGCGGCGTCAAATCCGCGCTGACCCACTGCAACAACTCGGCGGCGGTGAACGCTTCGTGCAGCATGCCCGCGCCAGAGCGCACCCGCTCCAGGTCGAGGAAATCGTTGATGATGTCGCCGATGCGGCCGAGGGCGCCATCGACGATGGCCAGATTGGCGCGCGTGGGCGGGGTTAACTGCGGGTCGGTCTCCAGCACCAGGGAAAGATAGCCGATGGCCGTGGCCAGGGGCGTGCGCAGATCGTGGGCGGTGATGCGCATCATGCGCGTCAGCAAGGTCTGAATGGCCTTGTGTTCGGTGACATCGTGCAGGGTGAGGATGTATCCCTGGCGTCGCTTGTTCTGACCATCATTCAGATCGGCCAGATTCAACTCGTAGACAGCGCTCCCCTCCTCCACCAGGCGCTGAACGCCCTGACCGGCGGCAAGCAGTTCCAACGCGGCTTGCCGCCAGCCGCCCTCCGGCAGGACGCCGGCAACAGGCAGGCCAATGCTGGATTCGGCGCCCGCGGCCAGAATGCGCTGGGCCGCGGGGTTGATATCGACAACGCGATGCCGATCATCCAGCACCACCACGCCATCGGCCATCTGATCAACCACCAACAAGCGTGCGATCGGGGCCAGATCAAACAGATGCAGGCGAAACAAGGCAAAAGCCATGATCAACCCACTGATCATCAGCAGAAAGGGGCTGAAATCGATGGCGCGCAGGCCGGCCGGGGCCAGGCCGCTGAGGGTGAGGATGTTGCCGGCCATGGGGATCAGCAACGCCGCCATCAGAAACAAGGTCTGGCGGCGGTAGGCGCTGGCCGCGTGGCGATAGAAAACAATGAACAGCCCCAGCCCGGTCAGGAGCAGGCCATAGGAGACGGCAGTGTGCACCCAGAAGGGCCAGCCCCAGACCACTTCCAGGTCGGGAAAAGGGCCGGTGTGCACCGAACGAATATCGGTCCACCACAAGCGGTGGCGATTGTTGGTGAAGACCAGGATCAGGCTCAGCGCCTCGACGGCGATGGCTGCGCGCAGCCACCAGGCATGCAGCCAATGTGTGTACTGGACATAATGCACAGCCAACAGAAACCATAAGGGGCCGACCGCCACAATGCCCACATACTTCACCTGCGCCCAGAACAGCTTTGTGGGGGGATCCACCGCCAGCACCGAGAGCATATAGGCCAGCGACCAGATCGCCGCCGCCGTCATCAGCCCCGAAAAAAGCAAGCTCAGCCGCTCCTGGCGCTTTTGCCAGGTGCGCCAGGAGAGCCAAACCGCCAGAATGCCCGAAAGCAACAGCGGCCACATGTAAGGCGTGTAAGCGTAAATTTGCATTATTTTTGTGCAAAAATATTTTTTTAGCGAAATTTTTGCTTGTGGTGGATCAGAGTGGCGCAATCATAGAGGAAAGCTCTCAGTAATGCAAATGCATGCGCCGTCAACATTGCTTAGCAGATGAAAATAGTATACAGGCAAACGGGGCTTGCGGCGAACCGGCTATCTCTGTATATGGACGATGGACGATAGACGAAGGACGATAGACGAAGGCGACTGTTCTGATCAAACGTGAGTCATCGTCCAGCGTGGTGCGTCCTTCGTCCTTCGTCTAGCGTCAACGATCAACGATTGCACGTTCCCCTGCCGCCATTTCGCTTCATCCTGATCATTGGCTATAATCGACCTGTTTTTTCGCCTTCACCCTCTCCCCCACCATCTTGCTGCGGAGCCGCTATGCAAACCTATCCCGCCGTTGTCCTTGCCGGCTATTCCCCCCGTAAACCAGATCCGCTGGCCCTGGCCCTGGGCGCCGAACGCAAAGCCTTGATCGAGGTGGCTGGCAAAACCATGGTGCAATGGGTGGTGCAGGCCCTGCGCGCCAGCGGGCGCATCGGCCTGATTGCCGTGGTGGGCGTAGGCCCGGAAGATGGCGCCGATCTGGGCGATGTGCTGCATGTGCCCAACCAGGAGGGTCAATTCGACAACACCCTCGCCGGCATCCGGGCCGTGCAAGAGAGGGCGCCGCAGACGGAGATGGTGGTCGTCGCTTCTGGCGACATTCCCTTGCTGCGGGCAGAGACGGTGGACTGGTATGTCGATACCTGCGAACGCCGGCCTGTGGATTTCTATTACACCCTGATCGAGCAGAAGGTGATGGAAAAGCAATATCCCGGATCAGGCCGCTCCTATGTGCCCCTGGTCGAGGGGCGTTTTTGCGGGGGCGATCTCTCCTGGGTGCGGGCGGCAGTCGTGCGCAACAACGAGCAACTGGTGCGGGAACTGTTGGCCCGGCGCAAGAACGCCTTCGCCCAGATCCGCCTGGCCGGCTATGGCACCATCCTCAAATTCCTGCTGCGCCGCCTCTCCATCCGTGACGCCGAACGGGTGGGGTCGCGGCTGATGCACTGCGACACCCGCATCATCGTCTCGCCCTACGCCGACATGGGCATGGATGTGGACAAGCCGCACCAACTGGACATGGCCCGCCGCATCCTGGGGGCGGCGGCGTGAGCGGGCTGGCACAGCGACTCGACGCGTTGGATCAGCGTTGCAGCGCACGGCTGCGTGTGGATGACCGGCCTGTGTGGCGGAGGATCGCCGCCGTGGCCGCGCATTTTGGCGATGGCCCCCTGTGGCTGGCCTTGTGGCTGGCGGGCATCGCCTATTTCGATCCGCCTACCCGCTGGCGCATCCTGGCCTGGCTGCTGCTTTCGATCGTGGCGGCAGTGGTGACCTATGCCATCAAATTCACACTCAAACGCCCGCGACCGCACGAAATCGATGGTTTCTACAGCAAGAGTTACGATCGTCACGCCTTTCCCAGCGGCCACGCCACCCGCATGGGCACCCTGCCGGTCATGGGCGCCTGGGTGTTTCCGGCCCTCGCCCCTCTTTTCTGGGCGATTTCGCTGCTTTGCATCTGGGCGCGAACCGCGCTGGGCATCCACTTCCTCGGCGATGTCCTCGCCGGCTGGGCGATCGGCGCTGCGGTCAGCGGCCTAGCTCTGGCCCTGGCGGCAGGCCTCGGCCTCCCCCTCTGACAGGGCGGCCTGCCCTCCTTCCCACCCCTCTCACCCCATGCTGTCATGAAAAATTTCCTCATCACCGGCGGCGCCGGGTTCATCGGCGCCAATTTCGTCCACCATCTGCTGGCCCACCACCCCGATTACCAGGTCGTGGTCTACGACAAACTCACCTACGCCGGCAACCTCAACAATCTGGCCGATGTCAGCGATGACCCGCGCTACACCTTCATCCGCGGGGATATCTGCGACGCGGCCACGGTCGCACGTGTGATCCAGGAGCAGCGAATCGATACGATCGTCAACTTCGCCGCCGAAACGCATGTCGATCGCTCCATCCTCGACCCCGACGCCTTCATCCAGACCGATGTCTACGGCACCTATGTGTTGTTGGAGGCGGCGCGGCGCTTTGGCCTGGAGCGCTACCATCAGATCAGCACCGACGAAGTCTACGGCCACGTGCCCGCGGGCCATTCCTCGCTGGAAAGCGACCCCGTGGCCCCGCGCAGCCCCTACGCCGCCAGCAAGACCAGCGGCGATCTCCTCGTCCAGGCCTACTGGATCACCTACACCCTGCCGGTGACGATCTCTCGCGGCTCGAACAACATCGGCCCCTACCAATACCCGGAGAAGGTGGTGCCTCTTTTCGTCACCAACGCCCTGGAGGGCAAGCCCCTGCCGGTGTACGGCGATGGCAAGCAGATGCGCGACTATCAGTGGGTGCTGGATCATTGCCAAGGCATCGATCGGGTGCTGCACGCCGGCGCCCTGGGCGAGACGTACAACATCGGCACCGGCCAGGAGATCGAAAATCTGACGATGGTGGAGATTTTGCTGGATGAGCTGGCCGCGCCGCGCAGCCTGATCCAGCACGTGGAGGATCGGCCTGGCCATGATCGCCGCTATTCGGTCAACATCGACAAGCTACGGGGGCTGGGCTGGGCCCCGCAGCATGATTGCGAGGCCGCCATCCGCCAGACGGTGCGCTGGTACGTGGCGAACGAATGGTGGTGGCGCCCGATCAAAGCGGGCGACTTTCGTGAGTATTACGAGCGCATGTACGGCAACCGCAAGGTGCTGGAACCGCAGGGTGAAAAGCCCGCAGCTGGCTGAGCCAGAACCAGGAAGGATACCGATACCGATGCCGACCGATCTCTATCTCATCCGCCACGGCCAGACCGAGGCCAACCATGCCCGCATCTGGCAGGGCTATCGCGATTGGCCATTGACCGAGTTGGGCTGGGCGCAGGCGCGGGCCGTGGCCGTGCGGCTGGCCCGGCAGGGCGTGACCGGCCTGTACAGCAGCGATCTGGGCCGCGCCCTGCAGACGGCCACAGTCGTCGCTGCGGCCACCGACCTGCCCATCACCCCCCACGCGGGCCTGCGCGAGCGCAGCCTGGGCCTGTTCGAGGGTCTCAGCTCTGCCGAGATCGAGGCGCGCTACCCGGAACTGTGGCAGCGCTTCCGCAGCGGCGACCCGGAGTTCGCCATCCCTGGCGGGGAGAGCGCGCGGCAGCGGCTGGAGCAGGTGCTCGCCTGCCTGCAGGAGATCGTCGCCGCGCACGCGGGCCAGCGCGTGGCTGTGATCACCCATGGCGGTGTGCTCTACAACTTTTTCCGGCATATCCTGGGCATTCCCGCGGCAACGCCAGGTCATTTCGGCGTGCGCAACTGCACCCTCAACCACTTCCAACACGATGAGACAGGCTGGACCCTGGTCACCTGGGGGGATGGGGGGCATTTGGAGGGGTTGGAGGCCTAGCCCCCTCTGTGCTACACTGCCTGCAAGCCCCCTGACACCTGACACCCGACACCTGAGAGACGCCACCCCTGAACGCTTTGACCCTTGCCCACACCATCATCAACTTGCTTGACGACAAGCAAGCTGTTGATATCCTTTTGCTCGATATCAGCGAAGTCTCTGCCTTTGCTGATTATTTTGTGATCGCCTCAGTCACCAGCGAACGCCAGAGCCAGGCGCTGGTGGATGCTTTGCTGGAAGCCTTGCGTCCGCAGCAGGTGCGCCCCCTGTACATCGAAGGGGAACGCACCTCCGGTTGGCAATTGATCGATTTTGGCGACGTGATTGTGCACCTCTTTTCCCTGGAACAGCGCGCCTATTATCGCCTGGAAGATCTGTGGCAAAAGGCCCGGGTGGTGGTGCGCATGCAATAACCGCGGATCAGCCGCGGGCCAGCCCCTGCTCGGCGCAGAACTGCGCCCACCAGCGGGGCAGCGTCTCGGCGCTGGGCCCGAACCAACTGGTGGCGTGCGGGGAGAGGGGCGTGGCCTCGGTGTTGAATTCGAGGATCTCGCCGCCACGGTGACGGGTATAAAAAGGCAACTCCGCCGCCGGATACACCACTGCCGAGGTGCCCACCACCAGGGCCAGGTCCGCGCGCTCGAACGCGCGGGCTGCTTGCTGCAACTCCGCCCAAGGCAAGGTTTCGCCAAACCACACCACGTCCGGGCGCAGCAGATCGCCGCATTCGGGACAGCGGGGGGGCAGGGGAGATAGGGGAACTTGGCGGTTTTCCTGGCGGTAGTCGCAGAAGACGCATTTGATCTGCCAGATGTTGCCGTGCAAGTGTAAGACGCGGCGGCTGCCTGCCTGGAGGTGCAGGCCGTCGATGTTTTGGGTGACGAGGGTGAAGTCGGGCAGCCGCGTGTCCATTTCGGCCAGGATGGCGTGCGCGGGGTTGGGCCGGCAGCCGGCTATCCTCTGTCGCCGGTGGTCGTAGAATTCCCAGACCAGTTTGGGGGCGCGGGCGAACGCTTGCGGCGTGGCCAGGTCTTCGGCCCGGTGCTGCCGCCACAGGCCGCCAGCGGCATCCCGGAAGGTGGGGATGCCGCTGGCGGCCGAGACGCCGGCGCCGGTGAGGACGGCAATGCGCGGCAGGCCCATGGCTGCGCTCACTCCAGGATCCAGCGATCCGTGGCCCGTTCCCAAGTGGGCAGCGCGTCGCCGAACCAGAGGTTGATCTCGAAGGCCGCGGTGTCGGGGCCGTCGGAGCCGTGCACCAGGTTGCGCCCGATCTCCAGGCCGAAATCGGCCCGGATGGTGCCGGGCGCGGCCTCGGCCGGCTTGGTGGCGCCCATGGTGGCGCGGGCGATGCGGATGGCGTCGGGGCCTTCCAACACCATAGCCACGACCGGGCCGGAGGTGATGTAGGTGATCAGGCCGGGGTAGAAGGGGCGCTCTTTGTGCACGGCGTAGTGCGCCTCGGCCAGAGAGAGGGAGACGTGGCGGAATTCGAGGGCCACGATCTTGAGGCCGCGGCGCTCGAAACGGGCGAGGATCTCGCCCACCAGACCGCGCTGCACGCCGTCTGGCTTGATCATGACAAAAGTGCGTTCCATGTGGGGTGTGTTGCTCCTGAGTGAGTGGGGGGGGGAGACGGAGGACGATAGACGATAGACGATAGACGATAGATCGTATCTTAATGGGATTTTTAATAATTAATGATTAACAATTAATAATTAATAGTTTAACAATCAACAAACATCGTCTCATCGTCCATCGTCCAATCAATACAGCCAGTTTTCCTGCTCATTCCAGGCCGGCAGGGTGGCTTGGGGGGTGGGGGGCGATTCGCCGGGGACGCCGAACCAGCGCCAGGCGTAGAGATCGTCCGGGTCGAGGCTGCGGGCCACGCGCAGATGCTCGCGCGCGGCCTGTGAGGGCCCCTGGCGGGCGGCGACGCGCACCAGGATCCAGCGCGCCTTCAGGCAGTAGGGCAATTCCGCCAGCACCGTCGCCGCCAGCGTGTGGGCCGCGTCCAACCGCTCGACCTGGCCAAAAGCCATGGCCAGTCCCAGGGTGACGTCGATGCGGTCGGGGTGCAGGCTGTGCGCGTGACGGTAGAGACGCAGGGCTTCAGGCCACTGCCGGCGGGAAGCCGCCGCGGCTGCCAGGCCCACGGCCCCGGTTGCGGTCTGCGGTTC
>JABWBG010000324.1 GCA_013360575.1 Caldilineales bacterium | reverse complement strand
TGCGAGGCGGCAGGTCAAGCGGTCGGAGCGCTGCGAGGCGGCAGGTCAAGCGGTCGGAGCGCTGCGAGGCGGCAGGTCAAGCGGTCGGAGCGCTGCGAGCGCTCCGACCGCTGGGGTCGCGGCGGAGAGGCGGCGAGAGGCAATGATACCGTAGGCAGAGGGCGCTGACAAGAGATCGGCCGGTCAGCCGCGCGCAGGCGTTGCCCGCGCCTGCCCGTTTTCATGCCCACGGCAAGTTGTGCTAATCTGCATCCCTCTCCCCCTCTCCCCCTCCACCGCCCGGTATGCGCATCGCCATCCTCTCCGACATCCACAGCAATCTCATCGCCCTGGAACGGGTGCTGGATGCGGTTGCCTCCGAACAGCCGGATCAAGTGTGGTGCCTGGGGGATGTGGTGGGCTATGGCCCGCACCCGCAGGCCTGCGTCGATCAGGTGCAGGCGCGGGCGCAGCTTTGCCTGGCCGGGAACCATGATCTGGCCGTGGCCGGGCAAGTGGCGCTGGACGATTTCAACGACATCGCCCGCGGCGCGGTGCTGTGGCAGCGCCAGCACCTTTCTGCCGAGGCGCTGGCGTGGCTGGCCGCGCGGCCCAGCCGCCACGAAGAGCAGGACGTCACCCTGGCCCATGCCAGCCCCCGCGACCCGGTGTGGGAATACATCGACTGCGATTACGTGGCGACTGCCAACTTTCCCCATTTCCAGACGCAGATCTGCCTGGTGGGGCACACGCATCTGGCCATCGGCTGGCGCAACCGGGCCACTTCCTGGCGGCGGCCGGTGCAGCGGGTGGTAGAACCGCCCGACCAGCCCCTTTTTCTCAATCCCCAGCAGCGCTGGCTGCTGAATCCGGGCAGCGTGGGCCAGCCGCGTGACCGCGACCCCCGCGCCGCCTACGCCCTGCTCGATCTCGCCGCCCACACCTGGACGTGGCGGCGGCTGGCCTACGACATCGACGCCGTGGCCGCGGCGATCCAGGCAGCGGGCCTGCATCCCGGCCTGGGCCAACGCTTGTACCACGGCGTGTAGGAACCAAACCGACGACAGGCACGTCATCAGAAGCGTATTCTCTTTTGTTGCATTCCTTTCACATTCCCCAAGCAGGGAGGTCCCCATGAAACGCACACTTATCCTCTTACTCCTCTTCAGCCTCATCCTCAGCGGATGCGCGTCGGCAGCGCCCACATTCGAAAGCGGCGCCGCGCCCGCGCCCGCCGCGCCGATGGAACGCCCGGCCGCCGCAGACAAGGCCTTCGAAGCTGCCGGCGTCTCCAGCGATCAGGCGCAGGACTTGCGCAAGGTCATCTACAGCGCCGATATGACCCTGATCGTCACCGACACAGAAGCTGTCGCCGACCAGATCACCCAGATGGCCAACGATCTGGGCGGCTACGTGGCCAATCTCAACGCCTTTCGCAGCGACAATCTGATGTACTACAGCATCACCCTGCGCGTGCCCGCCGAGCAGTTCGATAACGCCCGCGCGGCCCTGCGCAATATGGCGCTGCGCGTCGACAACGACTCGATCGGCTCCGATGATGTCACCGATCAATACTACGACATCGAAGCGCGGCTGCGGGCGCTGCGCGCGACCGAAACCGAGTTGATCTCACTGCTGCGCGAGACCCGCGAACGCGGGGGCAAGGTGGAAGACATCATGTCGATCTACCGCGAGCTGACCCAGATCCAGAGCCAGATCGAATCGCAGCAGGGCCAACTGAACCGGCTGGACAAACTGGTGTCCCTCTCCACCATCAACATCACCCTCCGCCCCGACGAATTGGCAAAACCGATTGCCACCGACGAATGGCGCCCCCTGCAAACCCTGCGCGACAGTGCACGCGATCTGGTCAACGTCTTGCAGGGCCTGATCGACCTGCTGATCCGCCTGTTGGTGGTGGTGCTGCCCACCCTCATCTTCCTGGCCATCCCCGTGCTGCTGATCCTGCTGGCCCTGCGCTGGCTGACCCGACGACTGCGGGGCAAGTCAGGCGGCGGCAAGCCCAGCGGTGATAAGCCCGCCGGCGGCAGCGCCTGATCCCTTGCTCACTCTCCCTTATCCAAACGGGGCGCCGCGCGGCGCCCCGTTTGCTTTGGCGGCCACCGGCGCCGGGGTGCGCTCCCGCCGCAACTGTACCCGGCGATACCGGCGTCCTCCTCGCCCTGTGCTACAATGCCTCCTGTCCCCCACCTCCCCGCCTCTCCTCCTCCTCTCCATCCCACATGTTTGATAATTTCCAACTCACCAGCCTCGCTGTCATCCCTGTGTTGGGGCTGCTGATCTTCGTCCACGAACTGGGACATTTCCTCGCCGCCCGTTGGATGGGTGTGCGTGTGCTCGAATTCGGCTTCGGCTATCCCCCACGGGCCAAAACCCTTTTCACACGCAATGGCGTGGAATACACCCTCAACTGGCTGCCCTTCGGCGGCTTCGTGCGCATGGCCGGGGAAGATGGCGATTTCGAGGCCGCAGGCAGCCTGCTCAGCGTCGCTCCCTGGCGGCGGATCGTGGTGCTCTTTGCCGGGCCGTTCATGAACTTTGTCACGGCCGTCTTTCTCTTTGCCCTGCTGCTGCTGGCGGGGACGCCGCAGTTTACCGGCGATCCCAACGAGTTGCGCGTGGCGATCGTCGGCGTTGCCGTGGATTCGCCGGCAGGGCAGGCAGGTTTGCAAGCGGGCGATATCATCCTGGCCATCGAAGAGGCCGAAGTGCGAGGCATCGATAACGTTTCCGCCGGGATTGCCGCCCGCGCCGGCCAGGCCACACGGCTGACCGTGGAACGAGCCGGGGAGATGCTCACCGTCATCCTCACGCCCCGCCTGCCGCAGGAGATCCCTGCCGGCGAAGGCGCCACCGGCGTGCGCATCCAGGAATATATCGAGTCAGGGCAATGGGAGTTGGTGCGGGCAGGGCCTGTGGCCGCGCTGGCGGGGGGATTGGAGAGCACGCGCTATCTCACCGCCCGCATGATCGAGGGGCTGGCCACACTGCTGCGCGCCCTGATCCTGCCGCGCGAAACGCTGCCGGAAGGGGGCGTGGGTGGCCTGGTGGCCATTGGCCGCATCGCCGCCGAGGTGGCGCGCGAGGGATGGCGCGATCTGGTCAATCTCACCGCTTTTCTCAGCGTCAATCTGGCCATTCTGAATTTGCTACCCATTCCCGCCCTGGATGGCGGGCGCATCACTTTTGCTCTGATCGAGATGCTGCGGCGACGACGCATCCCCCCGGAAAAGGAAGCGATGGTGCATCTCGCCGGCTATGCCCTGCTGCTGGCGATGATGGTGCTGATCACGTTTGTGGATGTAAGCAATTGGATCGCAGGCCGGCCTCCCCTGCCGGGGGGATAATGGTGAATGGTGAATGGTGAATTGTCAATGGTCAATGGTCAATTGTTAATGACTAATTGATCATTGATCATTGACCATTGACCATTGACCATTGACCATTGACCATTGACCATTGACCATTGACCATTGACCATTGACCATTGACCATTGACCATTGACCATTGA
>JABWBG010000041.1 GCA_013360575.1 Caldilineales bacterium | reverse complement strand
CTGGCTGCGGCGGTGCGGGCCGGGTTCGAGCGCAGCAGCGGGGGACATGGGGCGCTGGCCGCGCTGGCCTTCCTCCTCTTCATCCTGCTCTACACACCCTGCATGGCCGTGGTCGCGGCAGAACGGCAGGAATTCGGCGGGCGCTGGGCCTGGGTCAGCATCGTCGGCCAGTTGGCGGTGGCCTGGGGGGCCGCGTTCCTCCTCTTCCAGGGCGGCCTGTGGCTGGGGGTGGGGTGACATGCTGCACGCTGTTTTGGCCGCGGTGGAAAACGCAGCCGGCCCCGTATCCCTGGATCGACTGGGCCAGCAACTGGACATCGCCCCCGCCGCGCTGCAAGGGATGCTGGATTTCTGGGTGCGCAAAGGGCGTCTGCGCCGTGTGGACGCGGGCGTAGAAGCGGCCTGCGGCCAGGGCAGTTGCGGCATCTCCTGTCCTGGCCCGACGGCCTGCCCCTTTGCGGCGACGCTGCCCCGCAGCTACGAGCCGCTGCCGCGTCCGGCGGACGCGGCGCCCCCCTCCCGCCGATATTGACAGAACCGGGCCGGGATGTTAGCATCATCCCCAAGGTATGGGAGTAGCCTCCTGCCCTTTGCAGGCCGGTCAATCGTCAAGACGAAGCAAGGCTTCCGGTTGGCCGCATGTGCTCCGGCGCTATGGCGAGACTACCGCGATCCAGGTCGTGGCGGTCTCGCTTTTTTGCATCCTGCGCCGATCGCCTGCGGCCCCCCCCTGGTCTTCCACGTAACCCTCTCTATCCGATTTCAGGAAAATACAATGTTTGGCATCTCTTATCTCTATTGGGGTATCTTTCTGGGTTTTGTTTTTTTGATGTTAGCCATCGATCTTGGCGTGTTTCACCGCAATGCGCACGCAGTATCGACAAAGGAAGCAGCTATCTGGTCTGCCGTGTGGATTAGTCTGGGTTTGCTGTTCTCTGTCGTGATCTATAATTTTTGGCATACCATCTCGCCGGGCAGTCTCTATACAGACAAAGAAGCAGCGTTGGCCTATTTAACCGGCTATATCATCGAAAAATCACTCAGTGTCGATAACATCTTTGTTTTTGTACTGATCTTCTCTTATTTCGCATTACCGGCCAAATATCAGCACCGGGTGCTCTACTGGGGCATCCTCGGCGCTTTGGTCATGCGCGGCCTTCTGATCTTCACCGGCGCGGCGCTGCTGGAACAGTTCCACTGGGTGATCTACCTGTTCGGCGCTTTTCTGATCTTCACCGGCTGGCGCATGGCCCGCTCCCATGGCATCGAGGTGCGGCCCGAAGAAAATCCCCTGGTGAAGTTGGTGCGCCGTTTCCTGCCGGTGTCCGATGCCTACGATGGCCAGAAGTTCTTCACGCGGCGGCAGGGCCAGCGCCTGGCCACGCCCCTGCTGATCGTGCTGGTGGTGATCGAGAGCACCGATCTGGTTTTTGCCGTCGATTCCATTCCCGCCATTTTTGCGGTGACCCAAAACCCCTTTATCGTTTTCACCTCCAATATCTTCGCTATTCTTGGTTTGCGTTCGTTGTATTTTCTATTGGCAAGTGTGATCGATAGATTTTATTATCTAAAATATGGTCTTTCCGTGATTTTGATGCTGGTTGGCATCAAAATGGTGATTGTGGACATCTACAAAGTGCCTACGGCCTTCTCGCTGGGCATGGTGGCCACGGTGCTGACGCTGTCCATCCTGGCTTCGTGGCAGCGCAACCGGCAGATGGCAGGCGTGTTCGAGAATTGACCGGCGGGCGAGGAGGGTGGCTTTACCAACCCTTCTCGCCCGTTTCTGTCTTTGCCGCGGCGCGGGGTATGATCAGTCGCTAAAGTCGTTGAAGCCGCCGCTCTCCCCGGCCAGATCGGGCAGCGACTGCTCGATCTCTTCCGGCGATTGCCCCGATTCCAGGCGTTCGATCACTTCGTTGAACTCTGCGTCCTCCATGTCTTCGCCCAACTCACTGCTCATCTGGCGCATCATCCGCCCCAAGGTGCGCGGATCCTCCTCATCCAGCCCTGCCAGCAGGGAGGGGTCGGCCAGCGCATCCATGCGCGCTTCCTCCGACCGCACCACGGCCACGCGCGAGATCAGGCGCGTGAGGTGGGCGCTTTGGCAGCGGGGGCAGCGCGGCTCTGCTGCGGTCGCGGCGGACAGCGTGCGGTAAAAAATGCTCACCCGCCGCCGGCAATCCTGACAAAAGTACTCGTAGATCGGCATCTTTTGGCCTCCTGGTTGTTCTGAATCGTGCGATGTCGCCCTGCCATCAGGGCAGGGGGGCGCGCTGCAAGTATACGCACATCCCTCCCCAACCCCGAATCATGATGACAGACAAATTTTCTGCTCCGGCTGCTTCCCGCTCCCCCGCGTTTCGCGAGTTCGGTGTGCCGATCGGGCCCCGCCCGGTGGTAATGATCCTCAGCGGCCCCTCCGGCGTGGGCAAGGATTCGGCTATCGACGCGCTGCAAGCGCTGGGCCAGGTCGATTTCCACCGCGTGGTCACCGCCACCAGCCGCGCCCCCCGCCCGGGCGAAGTGGACGGCAAAGATTATCATTTCGTCTCTCTCACCCGTTTCGCCGAGATGATCAACCGGGATGAGTTGTTGGAATACGCCATCGTTTACAACGATTACAAAGGCGTGCCCAAACGGGAGATCACCGAGCCGCTGCAGCGGGGGCAGGATGTGATCATGCGGGTGGATGTGCAGGGCGCAGCGACTATGGCCCGCATCTTGCCCGGCGCCTGCACGGTCTTCCTCACCACCGCCACCGAGCAGGAACTGTTGCAGCGGCTGCGCGACCGCCAGACCGATAGCGAGGAGCAGATCGCCATCCGGATGGCCCACGCCCGCAAAGAGCTGGCCGAGTTAGCCAAATTCACTTATGTGGTCGTCAACCACCGTGATCATCTCGATCACACCGCCCGCATTCTTTGGGCTATCCTCGAGGCCGAACGCGCCCGCACCAATTACCAGCGCGTGGCGTTGTAGGTGGATGGTGGACGAAGGACGAAAGACGAAAGACGAAGGACGACTTTCGTCTATCGTCCCTCGCCTAAAAACATCTGCCGCAGTTGGGCGAATTGGCGGCGGAAGTCCTCTTCCAGCGCGGCTTTGCGGGCGGGGGGCAGGAAGCTGGCGCGCAAGGCGTTGAGGCTGATCTGCTCCAATTCGGCGGGGCCGAAGCCGAACTGGTCGATGAGCACGCCGTATTCCTGATTCAACGTGGTGTTGAACAGGGGGGGATCGTCGCTATTGACGGTGACATACGCGCCCAGATCCCACAGGCGGCGCAGCGGGTGCGCGGCGTAATCGGCATACACGCCCAGGCAGAGGTTGGATGTGGGGTTGATCTCCAGGGGGATCTGCTGTTCGATCAGATGAGCGACAAGGGCCGGGTCTTCGCTGCTGCGCACGCCATGGCCGATGCGCTCGGCCCCCAGCGCCCGCAATGACCCCCACACGCTTTCTGGGCCCACCGTCTCGCCGGCGTGGGGAGCGCTGTGCAGCCCACCCGCGCGCGCCGCGGCAAAAGCGTGGGCAAAAGGCTCCGGCGGCGCGCCCACCTCGTTGCCGCCCAGGCCCAGGGCCACCACGCCCCGGTCGCGCCAGGCCAGGGCCATCTCCACCGTGGGGTCGCTGGCCGCGCCGGTGTAGACCCCGTCTCGGAAGCTGAGGTTGCGCGGGATGTCGATCACCCAGGCGATGGCAACGCCGAATTCGGTCTGCGCCCGTTGTCGCCCCGCTTCTAGCCCGGCGATGATGTCATCGGGCGTGAGGCCCTTGTCTTGCCAGAGGTGCGTGAAGGGTGTGAAGGTGACTTCGGCGTAATGGATGTGCTGCCGCGCCATCTCCCGCCCAAAGTCGTAGGTGATCAGATCAAAATCTTCGGGGGTGCGCAGCAGGTTTTGGAGGGCGAGGTAGACGTCGATGAAATGGCGGAAGTTGGTGAAGCGGTACCACTGCCGCAGGCCGGCCTCATCCTGCGCGGGCAGGGGCAGGGCGTGTCGCCGGGCCAGTTCCAGCACCGTGGCGGGCAGGATCGCTCCTTCCAGGTGGACATGCAGTTCCACCTTGGGCAGGGCGGCGGCGAAGTGGTGTAGGGGGGAGGGGGGCATGTTGGTTGGTTGGTTGGTTGGTTAGTTGGTTGGTTGGTTGGTAGATTGGTAAATTGGTAGATTGGTAAATTGGTTCATTGCCAGCGCTTCTTCACCAATCTACCAATCTACCAATTTACCAATTTACCAATCTACCAATACCCAATACCTACAACCCCCGCTCTCCGCGGATGTAGGGGACGCCGAGGGCCGCGGGCGCGCCCAGCCGCCGGCGCATGGCTGCGCGCGAGCCGATGATCAGGGCCAGAATGGTGAGCAGATAGGGCGCCATCTGCAAGAAAAAGCCCCAATTGGAGTTGATGAACAGGGGATTGGTGAACCCGAACAGGGTGCGCGGGCCTTGGAGATCCAAAATGGCGCGACGCACTGCGCCGAACAGGTACGCGCCCAGCGCCGCGTTGATCGGGTTCCACTGGGCGAAGATGACCAACCCAATGGCGATCCAGCCCTGGCCAGAGGTGGTCTGGGCGCTGTACCAGCCGGGAGAAACGGAGAGGCTGATAGCAACCCCCGCCAGCCCGGCCAGACAGCCGCCGAGGAAGGTGTAGAAATAGCGCAGGCGATAGACATTGATGCCCAACGTGTCCGCGGCCTCTGGCTTTTCGCCCACCGCCCGCAGATGCATGCCGGGCCGCGTCTTGTGGATGTAATACCAGGTCAGCGGCGCCAGCAAATAGCCAAAATAGACCAGAATGCTGTGATCATCGAAGAATACCGGGCCGATAAAGGGGATGGAGGAGAGCAAGGGGATGTCCAGATTGGGGATCAGCGGCGGCGATTTGCCGGTCAGTCCTTCGCCGAAGACCAGCGCCAGCCCTGTGCCCAAAAAGGTCAGCGACAGCCCACTCACCACCTGATCCGCCTGAAAATGGATGCTGACCAGGCCATGGGCCAGACTGAGCACCCCGGCGGCCGCCACCGCCACCAACACGCCCAGCCAGGGGTTGCCGCTGGCCAATGACATCTTGAACCCGGCCATGGCGCCCAACAGCATCATGCCCTCGACGCCAAGGTTGAGGATGCCGGCGCGCTCGGCCAACACCTCGCCGATGGCGGCGAAGAGGAGCACGGTGCCGGTAGCAATGCCGGCGTGGAGGATGATTTCAGGATTCATACGAGGATACTCCGCAAAATGTGCGTTCTCGTAAAACGTAAGATGTAAAATGTAATACGTAAGACGTAAGGTGTAAAATGTAATACGTAAAACGTAATACGTAAGAATACCGAGATATGAGGAGATTTGTTACGTTTTACGTTTTACGTTTCACGCCGCGCGAGTGATGCTGACTTTGTAACGCAGCAACACATCGCTGCTGATCACCATGAACAGGATGATGCCTTGCAATAATTGCGCCAGCCCCGAAGGCTGGATCTCGCGGCCGGCGACAATCAGGGCGCCGAACAGGATGGAGACGAGGATGACGGTGAAGGGGTTGAGCTTGGCCAGCCAGGCCACAATGATGCCGGTGAAGCCATAGCCGGGGGAGATGCGCTCTTGCAAGCGATGCACCACCCCGCTGATCTCTGACATGCCGGCCAGCCCGGCCAGCGCGCCGGAGAACATCATCACCAGGATGATATTACGTGTGATATTGAGGCCGGCATAGCGCGCAGCCTGCGGGTTGTCCCCGATCAGCTTGATCTCGTACCCCCAGCGGCTGCGTTGGAAGATCCACCACACAGCGATGGCGGCGATCAGGCCAAAGACCACGCCCAGATGCAGGGTGATGCCGGCAAAGGCGCGGTATTCGCGGGCATAATCGGCTAGGCGGGGCAGCCAATAGCTGCGTGGGAATGTAGCCGTCATCTGAAAGCCGCCCTCGCTCCAGCGATCGAAGATCCAAAAATTGTTCCAGAGGATGGCCACGTAGTTCAGCATCAGCGAGGTGATGATCTCGTTGACATTGAATTTCGCCTTCAAGAAACCGGGCACGAACCCCCAAAGGGCGCCACCGATCATGCCCATCACCGCCATCGTCAGCAGGATCAGAGGCTTGGGGGCTTCGGGCGGGAGGATGGGGACGAGGACGACCAGGCTGGCAAAGAAGGCGCCGAGATAGAACTGGCCTTCGGCCCCGATATTCCACAGCCGCATCTTGAAGGCCACCGCGCAGGCCAGGCCCACCATGATCAGGGGGGTGGCCTTCACCATCGTGTCGGAGAAAGTGGCCCAACTGCCAAAGGTAGCGCTCCAGAAAAAGCGGGCCACGCGGGCCGGGTCGCCGCCGACCAGGGCCAGGATCAGGCCGCTGATCAGAAAGGCGATGACCACCGCCAGCAAAGACATCAGGGCCGGCAGCCATTTGGGATAGTCTTCGGTGCGCTTTTCGACGCTGATTTGGAAGGGGAGCCTCATGTCGCCGCCTCCTTTTCTTGGCGGATCTCTTCCAGCCGGGTGCCGGTCATCATCAGGCCGATGGTGGCGATATCCGCGGCGGCGGCCTCGACAATGCCCATGATCTGCCCGGCAAAGATGACGGCGATGCGGTCGCTGAGGGAGAAAAGCTCTTCCAATTCCTCGGAGATCAGCAGCACCGCGGCCCCGGCCGCGCGTTGTTGCAGCAGCAGCCGCTGGATCGATTCGATGGCACCCACATCCAGCCCGCGCGTGGGCTGCACCGCCACCAACATGCGCGGCTGGCCCGAGATCTCGCGGGCCAGGATCACTTTTTGCAGGTTCCCGCCCGACAGTTTGCGGGCCAGGGTGCGCACGCTGGGGGCGAGGATGTCGTAGGCCTCTTTCAGCCGGCCGGCAAAGGCGCGAGCATGGCCGCGGTTGATCGTGACGCCGTTGCCGATAGGGGCTTCACGATACTGCTTCATGATCGTGTTGTCGGTGATCGACAGATTGGGGGCGGAGCCGACATGGGTGCGATCCTCCGGCACGTGCGCCACGCCGGCTTTGATCGCCCGCATCGGGGGGGCGTTGGCCAGTTCCACGCCGTCGATGCGGATGCTGCCGCTGCACGGGCGCAGCCCGGTGATGCATTCGGCCAATTCGCTCTGGCCGTTGCCTGCCACGCCGGCGATGCCCAGGATCTCGCCGCTACGCACATCCAACGAGACGCCGCGCAGCGCCGGCGTCCCTTTCTTGTTCAGCGCCTGCACATCGCGCACCGCCAGCACCACATCGCCGGCGGGCTGCGCCTCTTTTTCCACGCGGAAAATCACATCGCGGCCCACCATCATCTGCGCCAGTTGCTGTTTGCCCAGCCCCTGGATCGGCAGCCCCTCGGCTGTAACCTTGCCTTTGCGCAGCACGGTGATGCGGTCGGCCACCTTTTCCACTTCGTGCAGCTTGTGGCTGATGAAGATGATCGACTTGCCCTGCGCCACCAGCGAGCGCAGCGTGGCCATCAGTTCGTCGATCTCCTGCGGGGCCAGCACCGCGGTGGGCTCATCCAGGATGAGGATGTCAGCCCCGCGATACAGCGTTTTCAAAATCTCCACCCGCTGCTGCTCTCCCACCGAAAGCTGCCAGATCTTCGATTTCACATCCACGAACAGGCCGTATTGCTGTTGCAGCGCCAGGATCTGCTCGTCGAAACGTTTGAGGTCGACGTGAAAGCGCGGTTCGGGCAGGCCGAGGAGGATGTTTTCGGTGGCGGTCTGCGTGGGCACCAGCATGAAGTGCTGGTGCACCATGCCGATGCCCTTGGCGATGGCGTCTTTGGGCGAATGAAACTGCACCGCTTCGCCCATGACCTTGATCACCCCGGATGTGGGCCGGTACAGACCGGCCAGGGCATTCATCAACGTGCTTTTCCCTGCCCCATTCTCCCCCAGCAGAGCGTGGATCTCCCCCTGTTTGAGGGTGAAATTCACATGATCATTCGCCAACACGCCCGGAAAGCGGATGACGATCTCTTTCATCTCGACAGCGTAGGGCGTATCACTCATGCCGGCATCCTTTCAGGCGTGGGTGGGCGGACGGTGATTTGAAAAAAGCAGGGCGGCTATCAGGCCGCCCTGCTTGGGTGAGGTGAAGAGGGGGTTACTCGAGCGAGGGCAGCTCGGCGGTGACGTTCTGGTTCCACCAGTACATGCAGGTCTTGCATTCACTGCCGAATTGGGCGAAACCATCGAGATCCGCTTGCTCCAGGCTGACGCCCTCCGCCAGGACGAGATTGCCCTGGTTGTCGGTGATGGGGCCTTTGAAGACATCGAAGCGGTTGAGCTCGCCGGAGAGGAACTTCCCGTAGGTTTCGCGGATCAGGGCAAGGTCGGCTTCGGGCAGAGAGGCGACGCCGGGCATCAGCTCTTCGCCTTCGCCAAAGCCGGACAGGCCCATGCCGCCGGTGTCGCTATCGAAGTATTCCCAACCACCTTTCCAGGTTCCCGCCCGCGATTCTTCGACGATGCGGGCATAGACCGGACCCCAGTTCCAGTACATGGAGGTGAGACAGCGGGGGTTGGTGCAGTTGTACTGATAGTCGTAGGTGATGCCCCACTTGCCTTCGGGGGCGGCTTCGGCGGGCGCGGGTGTGTCCGCGCCGGTCATCACCACCTGCACGCCGGCGTCGAACATGGAAGAGGCAGCCTCTTTCTCCAGGATCGGGTCGTGCCAGGTGAAGATCCAGCGCACATCGACGGTGCATTCGGGGCAGGTTTGCTGGGCGCCGAGGGCAAAGGCATTGCCCAGCCGCAGCTCTTCGGGGATGGGGAAGGTGGCGATGTAGCCCAGACGGGGGTTGCCATCGGCCTTGGCGCGGGCGCCGGCCAGCATCCCGGCCGCATATTTCATGTTTTCCATGGCGCCCATCAGGTTGCCGAAGTTCTCGCCATTGGCCTTGAAGCCGGTGAGATGGATGATGTCGACATCCGGGAATTCGGAAGCGACGATCTCGGAGGCATCCATGAAGCCGAACGAGGTGGTGAAGATGACATCGAAGCCTTTGCGGGCCAGCGAACGAGTCACCTGTTCGGCGTCGGCGCCTTCGGCCACATTCTCGACGTAGGCGGTGTGGACATCGGCCACGTTGTCTTGCACGTAGATGCGGCCTTGATCGTGGGCCTGGGTCCAGCCGCCGTCATCGTGCGGGCCTACGTAGACGAAGGCGACGTTGTATTTACCTTCCTGGATGGTGGGGATTTGATACCCGCCGACCGTCTCCGCTTGGGCAGGGGGAGGGGTGGTGGCTTCTGGCGCAACGGTGGGGGCTGCCGGCGCGGGTGTGGCTGCCGGCGTGCAGGCAACCGCCAACGCCAACAGCAGGAGCAAAAGCATGGACAGCGTGATGCGACGATACATGGGGCGTCCTCCTTAGGATCGTGAACGCTAGAAACGTGTTGTTGGGCCTGTGCCATGTGCACAGGGCGTAGCCTCTCGACTATACAACCCCACCCCACAAATGTCAAAGAAAGTAGTTTGCGGGCTTACATTCTGCGGCCGCGTGGTAGCCAGGATACGGCGAAGTCTACGGCAGCGCGTTGGGCGAAGAAACGGCTCTGCGCCTGCCCCACCTGCCCAACGATCACCCCGCCGCCGGCTGCAAAATCCTCGCCCAGAAGAGGAAAATCCGCATCATCGATGGCCACATCCTCGAAAACCTGCCACACGCGCTGCCCCTGCACCAGGATGGGGGCGCCGTTCTGCGTGCGGGGCGGCTGATCCTGCCGGTATTCGGCCAGATGGAAGGAGGTGTTGTTGCCGAACCCCACGCCCAACAACAGCACCCAGCCGGCGAGATCGTAGATGCGCGCCAGGGGCGAGGTTTCACCCAGACTGTCGGCCAGCGCGTGGCCGGCGGTGATGAAAGCGGCATGCCGGCCCCAGGCTGCAAAGCTGACGTGAGGGTGGCTACTGCGCTGCACCTGCGGCCAGGTGCGAAAATTTTCGGCGATGCGGCCCATGCTGCGCGTAGGCGTGATCCGCGGGTCGAACGCGGGCATCTCCGCCCGGATGATCGGCCACCAGGATTCGGGCACAGGCGGGTTTTGCCAGGGTTCCGGATCGGAATAATCGCCGGAGTGGGTGGGCATGACCAGCGTGCCCGCGGGAGTCAGCGTCTCCATCAGGGCCTGGATCACGGCGACGGGGCCGCCGGGAACCCAACCGATGGCGCTGAGCGAACTGTGTACGAGCAGGGTCATGCCGGGCTGCACGCCCAGCCCGCGCAGGTCGCGCATCAGCGCCGCGCGCGTGACGGGCAACGGGGTGCGGGTAATGGCGGTCGCTTCGCTCATCGGGGCTTGTGTGGAAGTGCGGCAACGCAAATTTGACGGGGAGGCGTGCTCTTGCTAGCCTGTCCCCGCGGTTGCGAGCGAGTATAGCATAGCCGCGCCTCTTGCCCAGATCCAATTGCGCCATGACCCCCGCCGTTCTCCTCTCCACCACCGATCTTTTTTTCGCCGCCCGCATTCAGAATGTGGTCGAGAAACTGGGCGGCCATGTGCAATCGGTCGCGACGGCGGCGGAATGGGCCGCGCAGTTGGGCGAGGTGCCGGTGTTGGCGATCGTGGAGTTGGGGCCAGGGGGGCAGGGAGGGTGGCTGCACGCGGTGCAATACGCGCGCAAATGGACGCGCGGCATTCCCATCGTGGCCTTTGGCGCGCATGTAGATGTGGACGCGCAGGCCGCGGCCCACGCCGCCGGCTGCGATTTCGTATGGTCGAAGAACCGCCTGACGCGGGAACTGCCGACCCTGGTCGCCCGCTGTCTGGCGCCCGCAGAGGAGATGGCGGGCTGCGCCGACGCCCCAAACGAACTCGTGCGCCAGGGGGTGGCCCTCTATAACCAGGGCCAGTACTACCGCTGCCACGATGCGCTGGAAGCAGCCTGGGTGGCCGATCCCCGGCCCTGCCGCCAGCTGTATCAGGGCCTTTTGCAGTTTGCCGTGGCCCTGCATCACATCGAGCAGGGCCATTTCACCGGCGCGGACAAGATGTTCCGCCGCGCCATCAACAAATTCCAGCGCCTGCCCCCGCACTGCCAGGGCTTCGATGTGGCCGCGCTGCTGCGCCACAGCCGATCCTTGCGTCAGGAACTGCTGGCGCTGGGGCCTGAGCGCATCGCCCACTTTCCCCGCCAGCTTTTCCCCTCGCTGACTTACGCCGGGGCCGATCCCTCGGCAGCGCCCTCCTCGGCAGAGGGCGGCAAGAAGCGATAGCCCACGCCCGCCTCGGTGACCAGGTAGATCGGCTTCTGCGGGGCCGGCTCGATCTTGCGGCGCACCCGGCTGACCAGGGCCTTGACCAGGCTGCGATCGCCATCGCCGCTGTAGCCCCACACATCTTCCACCAGTTGCTCCGGCGGGATCACACGGCCGGGCCGGCTGAGCAGCGCGGCCAGCAGCCGGAACTCCAGAGTGGTGAGTCGCGTGTTGCCGGTGGGCAGGGTAATGCTCTGGGTTTCCGGGTCGAGCAGGGGGTGGGGCGCAGGGATCGCCGCCATCGCCGCCGTGATCCGGCTGAGGGCCAGGGCTTGCGCCGCCAGAAGGCGCAGGTCATAGGGCCGTGTGGTGACGAAAGTGGCCCCGCGTTGGTAGAGTTCCAACAGATCCTCCTCCTCGGCAGGGCTGCAAAGGACGAGGATGGGGGCGGAGGTGAAGGTGCGCAAGTTGCGCAGCGCGGCCAGCGCCCCCCGGCAATCCCCCGCGTTCAGCAGAAAGACGGCAGCGTCCGCGAGTTGGTGGGCGTCATTGGGCAAGGATTGCCGCACCACCCCGCGCAATCCCACCTGGCGCAGGGCCACAGTCAGCAATTCCGAAAACCGGGTGTCTTCGCAGAGGATGAGGGCGTGCATGGGGATCAGTAATCAGTATTCAGTATTCAGTATTCAGTATTCAGTATTCAGTATTCAGTATTCAGTATTCAGTATTCAGTGTGCAGTATTCAGTGCTGGTGACGGGGGATTTTAGCCTGCACGCCCGGCCGCATACAAAAAAAGGCGCACGGGGCAAAGCCCGTGCGCCTGAGAGAAGCAGGTGACACACAAGAATCAGGAATTAGCAATCAATAGTCATCGTCGTCATCGTCATCCCAATCCTCTTCATCGTCCCAGTCATCCTCTTCATCATCCCAGCCCTCCTCTTCGTCTTCGTCATCAGACCAAAAACTGAAGGCTTCGCCGGGAGCGCCACATTCAGGGCACCGACCAGGACGGTTGCGGAGGGTGCCGCGACGGGTATAACCACACTCATCGCACTCCCATTCGCCGGTGATGGTGGACTGCATCTGCATACTACGGGCCATCTAAAAAGCTCCTTGGAAAAGATGGTCAAAAAGGGGGTCGAACACCCGTACTGTAACAGAAGGAAGTAAAAAGCGGGTGATACAGTATGTATTATTCCGGTTGTAACATGCGAGATGGGGTGACAAAAGGGTGACAAAAGTACTTATTTTTTGGGCATATCCTTGGCGAGATGGCATTGTTTGTATTTCTTGCCGCTGCCACACCAGCAAGGTTCATTGCGGTTCCAGCGCGCCAGAATTTCAGGTTCGGGACGTTTCGTGCGATTAAACAGTTTGATCACGGAAATTAGACCGGGTGAGCGAAGGGGGGGCGGGACGGACAACCGCTGGAGGATAAGACAGGAGGCCGGTTTTTGGCAAATCGTCGCCGCGTTCTGCCGGCAGGGGGCGCTGTGATAGAATCGGGGAAATGCAGCCGCAGCCCCCATGCCCGTCGCCGACCTGACGATGGAGGATGGAGGATGCAGAGAATGCGAAACAAGTTTTTTTGCGCCAAAAAACGCAGGAAATTTTCGATTTTTGCTATGCATACACAAGCGAAACGTGTAATTAAATTGTTTTCCCAGCGCTTGGCCGTAACCCTGTGGGGTCGCGCGGATTTCACCCGGTTCATCCTGCTTTCGCGCTCGCGCACCGGCTCCAACATGCTCGCCTCCCTGCTGAATTCGCATCCGCATGTGCAGGTGGACGGGGAGGTGCTGCGCAGGTTGGCGGGCCAGGATCATCGGGACATTCTGGCCGCGGTTTTTGCCAAACAGCCGCGCCACATCCAGGCCAAAGGCTTCAAATTTTTTTATTATCATCCTCTCGATGGCAATCCGGCTGAGGTTTGGCAAAGTCTGGTCAATATCCCAGAATTACGCGTGATACACCTGAAAAGACGCAATATCCTGCGCACGCTTGTCTCCCGGAAAATTGCCGGAGATCAGGGTGTTTGGCTAGAAAAAACAAATGATTCTAGAGACAAAACTGCCAAGAATTCTGTATTATTTACCGTGGAAGAGCTAAAGAGTGGATTTGAGAAAACAAGGAATTGGGAAAATATTGCCGAAGAAACGTTTTCTCGCCATGCTTACTTATCGATCTATTATGAGGATATCGTCGCGGAAATACAGGATAGTTCCCAGAGGATCAGTCAATTCCTTTCTGTGCCATTTTTGCCGCCACAAATCGCATTGCGCCGGCAAAACCCAGAAGCGTTAAGAATGCTGATTTCCAATTATGATCAGATGAAAACTGCTTTTATGGACACGGAATGGCAGTCTTTTTTTAGCGAATAAAGCAGTTCAAGCCAAAGGGGACGGTTTAGCCGGCCACGGCAAAGGCCCACTCGCCGCCGCGCAGCACCGGCTCGGCCCGGCCATCTGCAGTGAGGCCATCCACATCCAGGGCAGGGGAGCCGATCATGAAATCGACATGCACGAGGCTGGCGTTGGCCCCGGCCGCGGCCAGCTCTTCCGCGGTCATCTGATCGCCGCCGGTCAGGTTGAAGGCGTAGGCTTTGCCCAGGGCCAGATGACAGGCCGCGTTTTCGTCGATCAGGCCGTCGTAGAACAGGGCGCCGCTCTGGGCGATGGGGGAGCTGTGCGGCACCAGGGCGATCTCGCCCAGGCGGGCGGCCCCTTCATCACTGCCGATCAGGTTGCGTAGCGCGTCTTCCCCCGCCGCGGCTTGCAGATCCACCACCCGGCCCCCGGCAAAGGTGAGGCTGAAGTCCTCCATCAACTGGCCGCCGTAGCTGAGAGGCAGGGAGGCCTTGACCACACCTTCGGTTTGATCCTTGTGCGGCAGGGTGAAGATCTCCTCGGTGGGCAGGTTGGCGTTGAAGGGGTGGCCGGCGAGGGTGTGGCCGCTGCCCCCCATCCACAGGTGCCCCGCGGGCAGCCCGATGCGGAAATCGTTGCCGCCGCCGCGCAGGTGCAGGCCCACATACTGGCGGGCGTTCATGTGGGCGCAGCGTGCGCTCAGCTCGCGCGCGTGTTGTTGCCAGGCCGCTACCGGGTCTGGCGTGTCCAGCCGGCAGAATCGGAAGATCTGCTGCCAGAGCCGCGCCACCCCTTCCTGCGGGGGCAGATCGGGGTAGACTTTGGCTGCCCAACTGGGGATGGGCGCGGCGATGACCGTCCAGTTGGTGCCGTTGCGGCTTAGGATGTCGAGGGCGGGGCGGAAGTGCGTCCATTGCGAGCGCTGCATTTCGCTCACCAGGTCGGGGTCGAACCCGCGGCCCAGATCGGGGGCCTCCCCCCGCACCGAGAGCACCGCGTCCCCCTGCTGCACCGCCTGCAATAGTCCCTGGTATTTCCATTCCGCCACCTCGGCGAAGGAATCGCGGGGCGCGTGCCGCAGGCGGGCCAGGGTCAACTCGTCGTCATACCAAAAGATGTCGACTAGCCGGGCGCCGGCTTTGTACGCTTCCGCTGTGATCAGCCGTATCAGCGGCGCGGCCTCGAGCGGGGCTTTGATGATGATCAGCCGCTGGCCGGGGCGCAGGTTCAGCCCCACTTTGACCGTAAGCTCGGCGTAGCGTTGGAGTTGGGTGGTAAAGTCCATGGTTTTACTCGGTGAGGACGGAAAAGGACGGTATGGTTTGTCTAGCCCAATATGTGCTTAAAAAAAGGTTAAAAGTTAAAGATTAAAGGTAATAATTCACCTTATTTTGTCATTGCGAGGGGCGATAGCCCCGAAGCAATCCCCAACGCTGATTGACACACCCAAAAGTGACGAACCACCTTGGAGATTGCTTCGTTTGCTATCTACAGTCGCCCTTGCAATGACACATTATGCGAACTATTACCGTATTTTTAATCATGAATCATTACTCATGACTCGTCTCCTCAGAACTTAATGCTCGTGCGGCGCGGCGGTCAGCCCTTCGGCGCCCAGCAACTTGCCGGCCAGTCGTTCCGGCTTGTGGATGAGCACGGGCAGGCATTGCGAGCAGATCCAGAACGAGCGATTCTGAAAACGCAGCCCCACCAGGGGGGCCATGGTTTCCGGGCGCTCGCAGTTCAGACAGTGATAGGTGTCGGTGTGTGAGGTCATGGTGTGGGAGATTCCTTGATCCAATGCATGGAGCGCTGCACCGCCTGCAACCAGCCGGCGTAACGCTGTTGGCGGATGGCCGCCGGCATGCCCGGCGTCCAGGTATGATCGATCTGCCAGTTCTGGCGCAAATCTTCGAGGGTGTCCCAGTAGCCGACGGCCAACCCGGCGGCGTAGGCCGCGCCCAGGGCCGTGGTTTCGGCCACGCGTGGGCGCACCACCGGCACGCCCAAAATGTCGGACTGGAATTGCATGAGCAGGTCGTTGTAGACCATGCCCCCATCCACCTTGAGGGCGCTGAGGCGGACGCCGGAGTCCTTTTCCATCGCCTCCAGCACCTCGCGGGTCTGATAGGCGGTGGCTTCGAGGGCGGCGCGGGCCAGGTGGTGCTTGGTGATGAAGCGGGTGAGGCCGATGATCAGCCCGCGGGCGTCGGCCTGCCAGTAGGGCGCGAACAGGCCGGAGAAGGCGGGGACGAAGTAGACGCCGCCGCTATCCTCCACCTGCCGGGCCAGCGTCTCCACCTCCCGCGCCTGCGCAAACAGGGTGAGATTGTCCCGCAGCCACTGCACCAGCGCGCCGGTGATGGGGATCGAGCCTTCCAGGGCGTAGATGGCGGGGTCGTTGCCGAATTGGTAGCAGAGGGTGGTGAGCAGGCCATGCCGGCTGGGGGTGATCTCCGGCCCGGTGTTCATGAGCATGAAACAGCCGGTGCCGTAGGTGTTCTTGGCCTCGCCGGGCGCGAAACAGGTCTGGCCTACGGTGGCTGCCTGCTGGTCGCCCAAATCGCCGCACACCGGCACGCCCTGCCAGTAGCCATAGGGCGTGGGGTCGCTGGAGGGGCGGATCTGCGGCAGCATGGCGGTGGGGATCCCCATGATCTGGCAGATCTCCTCATCCCAGGCCAGGGTGTGCAGATTCATCAGCATGGTGCGGCTGGCGTTGGTGACATCGGTGACATGGGCGCCGCCGGTCAGGTTCCAGATCAGCCAGGTGTCGATGTTGCCGAAGATGGCGTCTCCGCGGGCGGCAGCCGCGGCCACGCCGGGCGCATGATCCAGGATCCAGCGCAGCTTGGGCCCGGAAAAATAGATGGAGAGGGGCAGGCCCACACGCTGGCGGAAGCGATCCTGCCCGCCCTCCTGGGCCAGATCGTTGCAGATGCCAGCGGTGCGCGTGTCTTGCCAGACGATGGCGTTGGCATAGGGCTGGCCGGTGCGCCGGTTCCAGACCAACGTGGTCTCGCGCTGGTTGGTCACCCCCACCGCTGCCAGGTCGGCAGGCGTCAGTCCGGCCTGGGCCAGGGCCGCGGCCATCACCTCCTGCGCTCGCTGCCAGATCTCAAGCGGATCATGCTCTACCCATCCGGGCTGGGGGTAGATTTGACGGTGTTCGAGTTGATGCGAGGCGACCACACCGCCCGCCCGGTTGAAGATCATGAAACGGGTGCTGGTGGTGCCCTGATCAAGCGCGCCGATGTAGTGGGTCATGGCCCCTATCCTTGTCTTGGCGTGGGTGTGGAGCGATGCGTGGCGGGAATCATGGCGATGGTCGGGGTGTGGGGTGGGCCGCGGGGGGAAAGGCTGGGGTAATCCCGCCATGACCGCAGTCTAGCGCATTATCTGCCCCTGCCAAAAGGCAGCCCCCGCTCTTTCAGGCTCACCCAGCGGTCGCGGCCGATCACCAGATGATCGAGCACATGGATGTGCAACAAATCCCCTGCTTCGATGATGCGCTGGGTGAGTTGGATATCTTCGGGCGAGGGAGTGGGATCGCCGCTCGGGTGGTTGTGGGCCAGGATGATGGCGGCGGCGTTGCGGCGGATCGCTTCTTTGAAAAGCTCGCCCACGCGCACCTCGGTGCGGTTGAGGGAGCCTTTGTAGATGGTGGGGGCGGCAATGACGCAGTTGCGGGTGTCGACCAGCACTGTTTTCACATACTCTTGTTCGGCGTGCGCCATCTCTGTGCGCAGCAACTGCACCACAGCTTCGGGGGAGTGCACGCGCGGGCGCATTTCGGGGTTGGCGTACAGCACCCGCTTGCCGAACTCGATCGCGGCCAGCAATTGCGCGGCTTTGGCCTCACCCACGCCATGATGTTGGCACAGTTCAGGGATGCTGGCCTGGGCCAGATCGCCCACATGCTGGTAATGCCGCACCAGGTTTGTGGCCAGATCGATCACGTTGATGCCCTGAGCGCCGCTGCGCAGGATGATGGCGATCAACTCGGCGTCGCTGAGTGCCTCTGCGCCCAGCCGCGCCAGACGTTCACGCGGGCGCGCGTCGACAGGCAGATCGTGAATGGTGTAATAGGGTTTGGGTGTGATATCGGCGTTCATCGTAGTGTTCTGAAGAAAAAAAGCGAATAAACTCTAAAGAATAACAATTCACCTTATTTTGTCATATTTTGTCATTGCGAGGGGCGATAGCCCCGAAGCAATCCCCAACGTTGCTTGAATCCCCAAAAAATGACGAGCCACCTTGGGGATTGCTTCGCTGCACTACCTAGAAACTCCCACGCCGGGATGCTTCGGCGGACCTCAGCATGACGGGAGTTCGTCGCTATGGCGCATCCTGCTGCGGCGGGATGGGCCACTCGCAATGACATATCAGGTGAACTGTTACGGTTTTAAAAACCTTTAGGGTTTGTCTACGATTCCTCCGCTGCCGGCAGCAGATTCTGTTCGAGCAGGGCGCGCAGGTATCGCCGCCGTTCTGCCGAGAGGTGGAGGCGCTGCAAGACTTGATCCAACTGCGCTTGCATCATGACCGGTTCATCGATCTCCCCTCGATGCAGATGGGCCGATACCGCTGCCGCCGACGATAGGCCGCTGGCCGGCGTTTCCTCTCCCCCGCGTCCCAGATACGCCAGCCGCGCCCAGCCGACCACATCCACCCAGGCGCTGACCAGGCCTTGATCATCGGCCAGCAGGGTGGCCGGTGCCTCCAGAATGATGGTGAGGCGGTCGGCCTCGAATTCGAAGGCGTGGCGCACAGCGGGTGTTTCCTCTGCACCCGTGGCGGCCAGGGGGGATGGCGGCAGAGCGGGGGCGGCGGCCAACCGGGGGACAACGGGGGCCGGGCCTGCTGCAGGCCGGGCCGCCGCGGGCGCTGTCGTCGCGCGGCTGAACAGCTTCAGGCCCACATACACGCCCAGGAAGGCAAACCCGGCGAAGATGAGGCCCTGTACGATCCAATTTCCGATCAACGTCCAATCGACGGTCATGCGCAGCAAAGGGGGGGGAAGGAGGGAAAGGTGGGGGGCAGTATACACCCACGCAGTTCCAGGCGCAATGCACTTCTTGGCGATTTTTGCTATGCTGCAGCGATGTCAGAATTCGCACAGGGCGCGCCTGCCTGGTGGGACGCCCGCTATCGCCAGGGATCGACGCCGTGGGATCAGGGTATTCCCGCCCCAGAGGTGCTGGCTTTTGCTGCCCAGCATCCGGGCGAGGGGAGATGGGCGCTGGACATTGGCTGCGGCACCGGCACGCACGGTCGGGCGCTGGCCCGGTCGGGTTATCGGGTGGCCGGGATCGATCTCTCATGGGTGGCGCTGCAGCGGGCGCGGGCCGCGGCCCACGCCGAGCGGTTGCCCTGGGTGGGCGTGCAGGGCAGCGCCGAGGATCTGGCGCTCTTTGCCCTGGCCTTCGCCATGGCGCTGGATGTGGGCTGCCTGCACACGCTCGACCCCGCCCAGGCCGGGCGCTACGCCCAGGCGCTGCGCCGTCGCGTGCCGCCCGGCGGCCATTACCTGCTCTACGCGGTGCATCCTCGCCAAGATCCTGCTCAGAGCGGCCCGCCCGGCCTGTCTCCGGGCCTGATCGAGCAGGTTTTTGGCCCCGGATTCGATTTGATCTGGCGGCAGCAGGGTTGGCAGGGCGAACGCCGATCTGATTGGTGGTTGTGGCAGAGCCGTTCACCATGAGACCGGCCAGCGGCTACCGCCCACCCTCACCCCGGCCCTGCTATTTCGCCACAAACTGCGCCACCGTCACCCCGTCGCCCCCCTCCCCCTCCTCGCCGCTGCGGAAGTGGGCAACGACCGGATGCCGGCGCAGGGCATCGCGCACCACCTGCCGCAGCGCGCCGGTGCCTTTGCCGTGGATGATGCGCACCCAGGGCAATTCGGCCAGATACGCGGCGTCGATATACGCCTGCAAACGGGCCAGCGTTTCCTCGGCCCGCAGCCCGCGCAGATCCAATTCCATGCCGGGCGAGGTCGGCCGGCTGACATATTGGGCGATCTGAGCCAGCTCCGGCTGCGGCCGTTCGCGCAATTCCACCCCGCTGCGCAGCGCCTTCAGCCGGAACATGCCCACCTGCACCTCCACCTCGCGCTCGCTGCTCAGCGCCACCACCTCGCCGCTGGCGTGCAGGCTGTGCACCCAGACGATATCGCCCAACTGTAGAGGCCCTTGCAGCCGCGCCGCCGGCGCGGCCGGCTCTGGCAGGGGCTGCGCCAGCTCTTGCCGGGCCTTCAACGCCTGTTCCGATTCGACCAGGAAACGTTCGTGCGGGCTGGCTGCCCCAGTTTGCAGCCGGGAGCGCACCCGCGCCATCTCCTGGCGCAGCGCTTCCAATTCTGCCTGCGCCGCGGCGCGCGCCTCGTTCAACACCAGCCGTCGCGCTTCCTCGATCTTGTTGAGTTGCGCCCGCAATTCCGCCTCGTGCGCGGCGATCATGCGCTGCTGCGCCTCTGCACTCTGCTGCGCCCGTTTGGCCGCGTCGCGGGCCGTGCGGATCTCGGCCAGCAAGGTGTCCGCGGCCAGGCTCTCCGGCTCGACCAGGGCCTCGGCGGCGTCGGCGATGCTGCGCGGCAGGCCCAGGCGCCGGGCAATGGCCAGCGCGTTCGAACGGCCGGGCAGGCCGATGGTCAACTCGTAGGTGGGGCTGAGCGTCTCCAGGTCGAACTCGACCGAGGCGTTGACAATGCCGGGGCTGTTGTACGCAAAAAGCTTGACGTCGGAGTAATGGGTGGTGCCCACGGTCGGCACGCCGCTGTCGCGCAGGTGCGTGAGCAGGGCGCGCGCCAGGGCCGAGCCTTCTTCCGGATCGGTGCCCGCGCCCAATTCATCCAGCAGCACCAGGGTGTGGGGCGTGGCCGCCCGCAAAATGCGCACGATGTTGGTCATGTGCGAGGAAAAGGTGCTCAGACTCTGCTCGATGCTCTGCTCATCGCCGATGTCGGCAAAGATGCTCTCGAACAGGGTGAGTTGCGAGCCGGCTTTGGCCGGGATGGCCAGCCCCGCCTGCGCCATCAGCGCCAGCAGCCCCACCGTCTTCAGACTCACCGTTTTGCCGCCGGTGTTGGGGCCGGTGATGACCACGATGAAGTAGTCATCGCCGAAATGGAAATCCACCGGCTTCACCGTGGCCGGGTCGAGCAAGGGATGCCGCGCCTGGATCAGATCGATGACCACGCCGGGGTGCTGTTCCGGCTTCAGATCGGGCCGACGCTGGAAGCCCAGCAGCTCAGGCGAGGTCGCGTGCATCTCGTCGCTGTAGCGGGCGCGGGCCAGGATCAGGTCGAATCCGGCCAGAGCGTCGAGGGTGGCGCGGATGTACAGCGCCTCCTCTGCTACCAGCTCGGTCAATTGGCGGAGGATGCGGTTCACCTCCTCCTGCTCCTCGCTCTGCCGCTGCCGCCAGTCGTTGTTCAGATCGACAATGGCCAGCGGCTCGACAAACAGGGTGGCGCCGCTGCCCGACTGATCATGGACGATGCCGGGGATCTTGCCCTTGAACTCGGCCCGCACCGGCACCACATAGCGGCCCTGGCGTTGGGTGACGATCGCCTCCTGCAAGTAGGGCGCGTTCTCGGCGCGGGCGGCGATGCGCTGGATGCGGTCGAGCAGGCGGTCGTGGAGCACCCGCACCTCGGCCCGCAGCCGGGCCAGGCGGGGGCTGGCGCTGTCCATCACCTCGCCCCGTTCGCTGATTGTGCGCCCGATTTCGGCGGCCACATGCTCCAGGTCTTGCATCTGCTCGCCCCATTCGGCCAGGGCGGGAAAGCGGGCGGCCGCGGCCAACAGCACCTGGCGCAGCCGGCGGGCGCGCAACAGGGTCGAGCGAATCGCCAGCAGATCAGGCGGGGTCAGGGTAGCGGCCCGCTCGGCCATGATCAGCAGGGGGCGCAGGTCGTGCACCCCGCCCAGGTGCAGATCCGATTGCTGCGCGGCCAGGGCGCGAGCCTCTTCCGTCTCCTGTTGCCACAGCCGCGCCTCCGCCAGATCATCACTGGGCCGCCAGATCAGGGCCAGTTCCTGGCTGATCTCGAAACTGCAGAAGCGCTGCAAACGATCGAGGATCTTATGGAATTCGAGGACGCGCAGGGTGTGTTCGTTCATGGCCGGGCAAGCATAGCACAGCCCCGCCCCATGCCTCGAATCGCTCTTTGGCGCACGATCACCCTCCGCCTGGTCGCAGCGACGCGGCTATTTTTATCATTTCCTTCATAAAAATTTGACGCCTCCCCCCGACCATCCTACAATCAAGTCAACAGCCAACAGTCAACAGTCAACAGTCAACAGTCAACAGTCAACAGCCAACAATCAACAGTCAACAATCAACAGTCAACAATCAACTTCCAATCCCTGACACCTGACACCTGACACCTACCCCCCTGCATGTCCCTCCTCACCCTTGCCCCTCGTCTGCCCGCCTACTGGGCCTTTCGCCGTTTCGGCTGGCCGCGGTTGCTGCCTTTCTCTGTCGTCATCTCCATCAGCTTCCGCTGCAATTCCAAATGCCGCACCTGCGACATCTGGCGCAAGCCCAACGACGACATGACAGTGGCGGAATGGGACCAAGTCTTCGCCAGCCTGGGCCGCTCCGTCGAATACCTCACCTTCACCGGCGGCGAGCCTTTCCTGCGCCGCGACCTGGATGAGATGGTCATTGCCGGCTATCGCCATTGCCGGCCCAGCTACATCACCATCCCCACCAATGGCCTGCTCACCGACCGGGTGCTGGCCACGGCCGACCGCATCTGCGCTGAGTGCCGGGGCACGGACATCGGCATCAACCTCTCGCTGGATGGCGTGGGCGAGGAGCACGACGATATCCGCGGCGTGCCGGGCAACTGGGAGAAGGCGATGCAGACCTGGCAGGGCCTGAAAGCGCTGAAGGCCAAACACCCCAACCTGCTCGTCACCCTCCACACCGTCATCAGCCGCTTCAACGCCCACCGCTTCCGCCAGATCTACGAGGGGTTGCAGCCCTTGCAACCGGACAGCTACATCACCGAGGTGGCGGAGGAGCGGGTGGAATTGGATACCGTCGGCTGGGGCATCACCCCGCAGCCGGAGGACTACGCCCCGATCGCCGATTTCTTGAGCGCGCAGGCCCAAAACGCCCCGGCCAAGGGTTTTGCCCGCTTCACTCAGGGTTTTCGGGCGCAATATTACCAGATCGCCAAACGCACGCTGTTCGAGCAGCGCCAGGTCATCGACTGTTACGCCGGCTGGGCCAGCGCCCACATCGCCCCCAACGGCGATCTGTGGAGTTGCTGCATCCGCGCCGAGCCTGTGGGCAACCTGCGCCAGAGCAATTACGACATCCGCCCGCTCTGGTTCAGCGCCGAGATGCAGGAACTGCGCCGCAGCATCTACGATAAAGAGTGCGCCTGTCCGATGGCCAACGCCACCTACGCCAACATGCTGCTACACCCGCCCACGGTGGCCAAGGTGGCCATCGATCTGATCACCTGACGCCGGCTTGATCGTAAGCGCGCATGCATCTGCGCGGCCTGAAGATTTTGGGTGCACGGGGTCAAGGCGCTAGAATCTTGGGCGTTGTCTGTCGTCATGCTGCGCATGGCCTTGTGCCCGTTCGGATCGTTGAGGAACCTGATCGATGGCGTCGATTCATTTTGCCGGTCCCCTGATCAAACGCGGAAATTATTACTGCGTCGAGTTTCCCCGCTTTATCAGCGGGGAATTGAACAGCCGCGCCCGCGTCAAGGTCAAGGGCACAATCAACGGCGGCGATTACCAGGGTTCGGCCTTTCCCACCGGCGATGGCCGTCATTTCATTATGATCAACGCCCGCATGCGGCATGATTTCGAATTGGCCGAAGGGGAGGAGGTGGTGGTGATCCTCGATTCCCTCGATCACAATGGCAATGTCATCGGCGAAGAGGACTGAACCGCCGCCGGGCACCCCGCCCGATTTCGCAATGGATGCTGGAAAGCAAAAGCCCAGGAGCACTGCTCCTGGGCTTTCACTATTATCCCCTCCCCCGGGGAAATCAAATGAACAGCCCGGAGTGTAAGCGAGATCGCCACGGCATTACTGTAAGATGGCTCCCAATTCAACCTTAAAAATGAGCAAGGGGTGGAGGGGGCTACCACGCTGCCGCGGGGCAGAGATCATTCAGGGGGCAGTTGGCGCAATCTGGTTTGCGGGCGTCGCACACCCGCCGCCCATGAAAGATGAGCAGGTGGGCCATGTCGATCCAGTCTGTGCGGGGCAGCAGGGCCATCAGGTCTTGCTCGATCTTGTCGGGGTCGTTGTGTGTGGTCAGGCCCAGGCGCTGGCTGAGGCGTTTGACGTGGGTATCGACCACCACGCCGGCAGCGATATGGTAGGCCACGCCCAGCACCACGTTGGCGGTCTTGCGGGCCACGCCGGGCAGGCGGGTCAGGGCCGCCATCTCCGCCGGCACTTCGCCATCATATTCGACTGCAAGCAGGTGAGAAGCCTCCTGGATGTGCCGGGCCTTGTTGCGGTAGAAACCGGTGGAGCGCACCGCCTCTTCGATCTGTTCACGCGGGGCCGCGGCCATTGCCTGCGGGGTGGGATAGGCGGCAAACAGGGCGGGGGTGACTTTATTCACCCGTTCATCGGTGCATTGGGCCGAGAGGATGGTGGCTACGAGCAGTTCGTAGGCGTTGCTGTGGTCGAGGGCGCAACAGGCATCGGGGTGGGCCAGGCGCAGGCGCCGCACGATCTCGGAGATGCGCTCGGCGGCAGGGGCGTGGGGGGTTAGTGTAGGCATGGGGCAGGGGTCAGGTGTCAAGTGTCACGTGTCAAGTGTCAAGTGTCAGGGATTGGAAGTTGACTGTTGACTGTTGATTGTTGATTGTTGATTGTTGATTGTTGACTGTTGACTGTTGATTGTTGATTGTTGATTGTTGATTGGTCAGGCGAGGGCTTGGAGGACGGCATCGCGCAGGGCGCCGGACGCTACCAGTTCGGCGGCGACGGCCATGTGCGGGGCCAATTCCGCATCTTCGGCCAGGAAGGGGATGCGGCTGCGGATGATCTCGTAGGCCGCAACTGTGCCGCGGCCCAGCCGCGCCCCATCGCCAAGGCCGCGGCGGCGGAAGTCGACGGCCTGCGCCGCCGCCATCAGTTCGATCCCCAACATCTGCTCCAGGTTGCGCAGCACCCGCCGGGCCTGGCGCCCAGAAATGGGGCCGTTGGAGACGTGATCCTCGACATTGGCCGAGGTGGGGATGCTGTCGGCGCTGGCCGGGAAGCAGAGGGCTTTGTTCTCTGAAGCCAGGGCCGCGGCGGTGTATTGGATGAGCATGAATCCCGAATTGAGGCCGCCGTGCTCGGTGAGAAAGGGGGGCAGCAGGTTGCCGTTGCTGGCCGGGTCGGTCAGGCGGTTCAGCCGGCGCTCGGAGATGTTGCCCAACTCGGTCATGGACAGGGCCAGATGGTCGTAGGCGATGGCCAGAGGCTCGCCATGGAAGTTGCCGCCGCTGAGGGCCAGGGGCGCGCCTTGTTCATCCCAGAAGATCAGCGGGTTATCGGTGACGCTGTTCAACTCGATCTCCACCACCCAGCGGGCATAGGCCACGGCATCGGCGCAGGCGCCGTGCACCTGGGGCATGCAGCGCAGGGTGTAGGCGTCTTGCGGATCGGCGCTGGCGTGGCCGCGCACGAAATCGGAGCCGGCCAGGAGCTGACGCAGCCGCGCGGCCACGCTGATCTGGCGGGGGTGGGGGCGCAGGGCGTGGATACGGGGATCGAAGGCCACGGCAGTGCCGTTCAGCGCCTCCAGCGAAAGGGCGCCAGCCACATCGGCCATGAACGCGCAATTTTCCGCCTCGACCACGGCCAGACAGCCCAACGCCGTCATCAATGAGGTGCCGTTGGTGAGGGCCAGCCCCTCTTTGGCCGCCAGTTCCACCGGCGCCAGCCCCACAGCGGCCAGGGCGGCGGCCCCGGGCAGGATCTGGCCCTGCACCTCGGCCCGGCCTTCGCCGATCATGACCAGGGCCATGTGCGCCAGGGGCGCGAGATCGCCGCTGGCTCCCAACGACCCTTGCCGCGGCACCACCGGGTGCACGCCCCGTTCGATCATGTCCAGCAGCAGGCGCAGGGTGGGCAGGCGGATGCCGGAATGGCCGGAGGCGAGGGTGTTGGCCCGCGCCAGCATCATCGCCCGCACGATCTCCCTATCCAGCGGCGCGCCGGCGCCGGCGCTGTGCGAGCGCACAATGTTGCGTTGCAACTCTCGCAGCTTATCGGGCGGGATGGTGCGGTTTTTGAAGGCGCCGAATCCGGTGGTGATGCCGTAGACCACCCGGCCTTCCTGTACGATCTGTTCTACTGCCGCGGCCGCGCGCTGCACCGCGGCCTCGGCCTCTGGGGCGAGGGGCAGGCGCAGGTCGCCCGCCGCGGCCTGCGCTACGGCGGCGACGTCGGCGATCTGCAAGTGGGCGCCGTCGATGGTAAGGGTGAGCATGGGCAGGTCAGGCGGTGGGGAGGAGGTCGAGCAAGCTTTTGAGGATGCGGGAAGTGAGTCCCCAGATCTTGTGCGGGCCGTACTGCCAGATGTAGATCAGCGGGGGCAGGGGAGGGCGGTGGCGCACTTCGATGTATTGGTTGGCGGGGCAGCGCAGCCAGGCCAGGGGCACGGTGACGATGGCGCTGACTTCGGCGGGATTGGGGCGGAAGGGATAGCCGGCAGGCGCCTGCGCCACCACCGGCGTGGTGTAAAAGCCGCTGGAGGTGGGGCCGAAATCGTCGAACAGGCCCCAAACCTGCAGAGCCGTGGGGGAGAGGCCCAGCTCCTCCTCTGTTTCGCGCAGCGCAGCCTGCACCGCGTCCTGGTCTTGCGGGTCGATGGCGCCGCCGGGGAACGCAATCTGCCCGCCATGAGCGAGATCCGTGGCCCGCTGCGTCAGCAGCACCGACCAGCCCTCCGCCCCGGCCACGAAGGGCACCAGCACGGCGGATGGCCGGTAGGGAGAGGAGGCAAGGCTGCGGCGGGGGCGGCCGGCCAGCAGGGCGGGCAGGCGCTGCGAAAGGTCGAGTGTGGTCATGACAATCTCTTGGGCCTCGATTATAGTGCGTTACGCCTGGATGGGGAAGCCGGGCAAACTGTGCTAAACTCAAGGGACGATGGACGATGGACAGTGGATTATGTCTGGCATCGTCCCCCTCCCCCCTCCCCCCTCCCCCCTCTCTTCCGCCCATGAATCCTGACCCATTGACCAAACTGTATGTCGAGATCACCACCACGTGCAATCTCGATTGCATCACCTGTGTGCGCCGCGCCTGGAACGAGCCGATAGGGATGATGTCGCTGGCAATGTTCGAGGATCTGGTGGGGCAGATAGCCAGCTTCGCGCCCGGCGCCACCCTGCATTTTGGCGGCTATGGCGAGCCGCTGCACCATCCCGATTTTTTGACCATGGTCAGATTGACCAAAGAGGCCGGCCTGCGCAGCGAAGTCACCACCAACGGCATGCTGCTCTCTCCGGCCCTGGCCGAGGCGCTGGTGGCGCTGCCCCTCGACCGGCTGGTGGTGTCGGTGGATGGCGTTACGCCGCAGCACTACGCAGATGTGCGGCAGTTGGGCGATTTCGAGCAGGTTATGGGCAACCTGGCGCACCTGCGGCGGGTGAAACTGCGTCGCGACGGCCGCCACGGCCCCCCGCGTGTGGGCATCGCCTTTGTGGCCATGAAACAGAACGTGGCCGATCTGCCGGCCCTGCCCTGGCTGGCCACCCGCATCGGCGCCTGGGAGATCATTGTCTCCAATCTGGTGCCGCACAGCCTGGAGATGGAAGGGGAGATCCTGTACGAACGGGCGCTGACGGCCTGCGCGTACCGCGCCTCGCATTGGGTGGCCGACATGAGCCTGCCCAAACTCGATCTGGACGACTACACCCTGCCGCCGCTGGCCCGCGCCTTCACCGCCACTGCCAGCCTCAGCCTGCTGGATGCCAGCCTCAGCGCCCGCAACGATTACTGTCGTTTTGCCCAGCAGGGCTACGCCGCGGTGCGGTGGGATGGCGAGGTCAGCCCCTGCCTTTCGCTGCTGCACGATCATCCCGAATACATCCACCACCGCCGCAAATGGGTCACACATCAAAGTTTTGGCAATATCGCCGAGCGTGACTTTGGCGCGATCTGGACGTCTCCACCTTACACAGCCTTCCGCGCCCGGTTGCGCGAGTTTCACTTCTCTCCCTGCACCACCTGCGGCGGCTGTGAGCGCTTCCCCTACAACTACGAAGACTGCATCGGCAACGATCATCCCACCTGCGGCGGCTGCCTGTGGGCGCAGGGCTTCATCCAGTGCCCCTGAGCCTGCATCCTCTCCCCCTTCCAGGCGTTTTGCAGACAGCGGTCGGCCGATCTCCCGGTCTGACCGCTTATGCATCCCCTCCGTTTCCTCGCCCTGCTCATCCTTCCCGGCCTTTTCCTCGCCTTTCTCGGCCTGGGGGCCAGCCGCGCGGCCTTCGACCCGGCCGCAGTGCCCACGCCCACGCCCATCCCCACCCCGCTCGCGCCCGCACTGCTGGGGCCAGAGGATGGGGCCGATGTCACCGGGATCAGCGACCCGCCGCTGGGCCTGCCGCTGCTGAACTGGGCGCCGGTGGATGGGGTGCACAAATACCACATCCAACTTGCCACATCGGCCGGTTTTGCCAGCCCCCTGGTCGATGCAGACACGGCCGCCACCGCCTACGCGCCCGACACGGCCCTGGCCGATGGCGTTTATTACTGGCGGGTGAAGGCGCAGCGCGTGGCCTTTTGGGGGCCATATTCGGAGGAGCGTTCCTTTGTCAAGGATTGGAGCGCTGCCGGCGCGTTGACGCCGCAGCTGCTCTCGCCGCCGCCGGGCGCGCGCCGCGCCGCTTTCGAGCATGAGGATTTCCAGTGGACGCCATTGCCCGGCGCCGCCTCCTATCTGCTCGAACTCAGCACCGACCCCGCTTTCAGCACCCTTGCCTACAGCGCCGTCACCCTGGTCCCTCATCACACGCCCACCCTGCGCCTGGCCCGCAACACCTATTACTGGCGGGTGACGCCGATCGACCGCCGCGAGCATTACGGGGCGGCCAGCGCCTCCCAATCCTTCGACTACGATTGGAACCTGGCCCCGCAACTGCTCAGCCCCGCCCCCGATGCCGTGCATGCGTTCGCGCCCCCATTCGAGTGGACAGCGATCGAAGGCGCCAAAGAATACCGGCTCGAGGTCAGCACCCAGCCCGATTTCAGCGCCGTCGCCATCTATCGTACCCGCAACACGGCGCTCACCCCGGCCAAAACCCTGAGCAACGACCAGGATTATTACTGGCGCGTACAGGCCACCGATGCCAGAAACCACAACAGCCCTTGGAGCGAGTCTCGCCGCTTCCGGCTGGCCTGGGATTTTCGCCCGCAGTTGCTCACTCCCGCCAATAACAGCATCCTCCTCGCCCATCCCTTCTTCAGTTGGACGCCGATCCCCGGGGCCGAGCGCTATCAGATTCAGATCGACGAAAGCACCGCCTTCAGCAGCCCCGTGGCCAACATTTCCCTGTACAACGTCACCACCTACGCCCACGGCGATTGGCGCAACCTCACCCTCGACCGCGACTATTTCTGGCGGGTGCGCGGAGTCGACGCCCAGAGCAATTACGGCCCCTGGAGCGCGGTCAGCGCCTTCCGCGTCAGCACCGAGACCTCGCCCAACCCCATCTATCCGTTGTATTACTACCCGCCCGACAGCGCCAACCTGCCCGTGCACAGCGACCGCAGCATCGCCTGGCCGCTGTTTCTGTGGGATACGGCCCACATCTTCACCGGCGTCCCCGCCTTCACGCAGCCGCCCGATTTCTACGAGCTGACCGTCGACGACAACCCCCTCTTCCTTTCGCCCAATTTCAGTGTGCAGACTGCAGGACTGGGCGCGGCGCCCACGCTGGCCACGCCCTTCACCGGCCTCAGCGATGGCAAGCTCTTCTACTGGCGGCTGCGGGCCGTGCGCGCGGGCCGGCAGATGGGCGCGGATGTGGTCTGGCTGACGCGCTACGACAGCCAGGCAACGCCCCTGCCGTTTGCACTGACGCCGACCCCGATCTACCCCGCGGATGGCTTCGAGGCGGTGGCATCGCCCCCGGCGTTGGGGTGGTTGCCGGTCAGCGGCGCCGGCCAGTATCGTTTGCAGATCAGCCGGGATCGCGATTTCAACGACGTGGTGGAGGATGTGCAGCCGCAGTTTGTCAATTATGTGCCCTGGCAGGGGCAACTGACGCCCATGCCCTGCGGCAGCTATTGGTGGCGCGTGCGCGCCGAGGCCCCGGCCGGCGAATGGAGCGCGCCCCGCCACTTCAACCTCTCGCTGCCCCTGGTCACCGGCAACAAGTACGACGTGGTTCCGCCCACCGCCCCGCGCACCATTCTCGACAGCGCCCCCGCCTACGATCCGGCCAGCACCTATGTGGCTGCCAGTCCCGATCAGGGCCTGGGCGCCTATGAACTGGGCGCGCTGCACATCATGCAGGATCGCGTCATCGATCCCAACACCAACTACAACTGGGTCATCGCCTTCGAGACCGGCGCCGGCCCTGCCGATGATCTGTGGTACGGCGTGTACGTTGATACGGATCATGTGGACAACGCCGGCGCCGCCGTGGATCCCCTGGGCAAGCCGATTGTGGTGGATTCCCTCTTCCTGCCCGATTATGTCCTCTACATCCACCGCCAGGCAGGGGACGTTTTAGATCCCAGCCAGGCTTTTTTCTTCGAGTGGGATGGCGCGGCCTGGCGCGCGCCCCGCACCCTGGCAGCCATGGGCGGCCTGCTCTGGCGCGACCCCGCGCGCAACGCCGTGCAGGCCCTGGTGCCCTACACAGCCCTGGGCGCGGCCGACGCCGATTTCAGCGGCAGCATCGCGGTGGCCCTCTTCAGCACCAGCGGCGCTGAAACGGATGGCATGCGCGACAGCGTGCCCCCGCAGGGCGCGGTGCTGGCCCGCCCTGCCTTCCTCTCCAACATGCTGATGCCGCTCTATCCCTTCGATACACCCTTCAGCAATCCCATCGTCCATTTCGATGTGCCGCCCATGCGCTGGCGCATGCCCCAGGTCGATTCCATCGACGGCTATCAGGTCGAGATCGCCCGCGACGCCCGCTTCACCGACATTATCGAAACCTGGGATACGATCGAAAATCAGACCAGCGGCTATTTCGGGTTGGCGCCCACCATTTTCCAGCCCACGCGGGCCTACACCGACAACGAAAGCTATTAGAGTCGTTGCAGAATATAAGAGGAAGCAGTAGAATGACGGTTTATCAATACCAGCCACCAGCATTCTGAGGACAGGACAATGATCAACCACAC
>JABWBG010000040.1 GCA_013360575.1 Caldilineales bacterium | reverse complement strand
CGCGGCCACCGCGGCCGCGCCGCAGCGCCTGCGCCTGGAGACCGCCGCGCCCGGCATCTACACCGTCACCTACGCCGATTTGCAGAGCCACGAGGTCAACCTAGCCAAGCTCAACCCGCGCACACTAAAGCTCTTCGGCCAGGGCCAGGAGCTTGCCATCCACGTGCAGGGCGAGGAGGATGGCCGCTTCGATCCGGGCGATTACATCCTCTTCTTTGGCGAAGGCTCGACCAGCCGGTACACCAACACCCGCGCCTATTTCTTGACCTGGGGCGGGGCCGATGGCCTGCGCATGTCCACCCGCGATGTCAACCCGGCCCAGGGCGGCGCCCTCACCACCAGTTATTGGCAGGAGGATCGCTTCGAGCAGAACGCCATCTACGACAGCAAACTCCCGCGTGATGGCGTGGCCGACCGCTGGTATTGGGAACGTTACTCCGTGGGCGGGCGTAATCCCATCCCCACCCTTTCCTACGATGTTACACTTTCGGCGCCGGTGACCAGCACCTCCGGCCAGGTGCGCATCTCCATGCGCGGGTTGGTGGCCGATGTCTTCATCCAGCCCGATCACCGCATCCACTTCTACATCAACGATCAGCGCGTGGGCACGGGGGAATGGAATGACTACGATCTCTTCGAGCGCACCTACACCTACAACGGCGCCCTGCTGCGCAACGGCGTCAACACCTTCCGGCTGACCGCGCCCGGCGATACCGGCCTGGCCTCCAACATGGGCTATCTCAACTGGTTCCGCATCGGCTACCAGCGCAGTTTGCTGGCCGACAGTGACAAGCTTCTCTTCGGGCGACAACATGAGGAGCGCCGTCTCTACCTGATCAATGGCTTCAGCGCCGGCGATCTTGAATTGTACGATGTCAGCGATCCGGCCAGACCGCAGCGCCTGCAGAACGCCGGGATCAGCGGCGTCAGCGCCTACAGCCTGCAATTTAGCGATCAACTGCCTGCCACGGGCCGCTATCTGGCCCAAACCATGGCCCAGCGCCTGCCACCCACCCGCATCGAACCTGATTTCACCAGCAACTATCGCTCGCCCGGCAATCAGGCCGATTATCTGATCATCAGCCATCCTGCTTTCTTGAACGCGGTGCAGCCCCTGGCCCGCCACCGCATCGATCAGGGCTACAACCTGCTGGTCATCAATGTGCAAGACCTGTACGACGAGTTCAACCATGGCGAGACCTCACCGGAGGCGATCCGTGATTTCATCGCCTACGCCTACCACAACTGGCAGGCGCCCGCGCCCGCGTTCGTGCTGCTGGTGGGGGATGGCACCTACGACTATCGCGACTTCAGGGGCAGCAGCCGCAAAAACTTCATCCCCCCCCTGCTGGAATTGGTCGATCCTTTCCTGCGCGAAACCGCGGCCGACAACCGCTTCGTCACCGTCTCCGGCGCCGACATCCTGCCCGATCTCTTCATCGGGCGCTTCCCGGCCAGCAGCCCCACCGAAGTCTCGATCATGGTCGATAAGACGATCCGCTACGAGACAGCGCCCTGGCCGGGAGATTGGCGCTTGCGCAACCTGTTCATCACCGACAACGCCGACACCGCCGGCGATTTTCCCCAACTTTCCGATCAAGTCGCGGATAATTATCTCTTCGGCGGATACGAAACCAGCAAACAGAAGATCTATCTGGGCGTCAATTACAACTCCACCATCGCCGCCCGCAGCGACATCATCCAGGCCTTCAACAACGGGGCCTTCCTGACGAACTACACCGGGCATGGTCAGGTCACCTATTGGGCCTCCGAGTTCATCTTCCGGACGGAGGATGCCCTGGCCCTGAGCAACAACGCCCGGCTGCCGGTGCATCTGTCCATGACCTGTCTCGATGGCCGGTTCCACGAGATCGCCAATGATTCGATCTCCGAGACCCTGGCCCGCAACCCCTCTGGCGGCGCGGTGGCTACCTGGTCTTCCACCGGGTTGGGTGTGGCCCACGGGCATGATCACCTGCATCAGGGCTTCTATCGCGCCCTGTACACCGATGGCGAGCAGCGGCTGGGCAGTCTGGCCATTGCCGGCAAGCTCAATCTCTACCTGCGCGACACCCTGGGCGTATTTCATGACCTGATCGACACCTTCGGGCTGCTGGGCGACCCGGCCCTGGTGCTGGGGCTGGCCGGCGTCGACCTCGACATCGAACTGTTGGAAGCGCCGCAGCGGGAACTGGCGCAAGGCGAGGCGGTGGCTCTGCGCTTCGGCCTTGCCAACCGCAGCCAGATGCCCGCGCCCGATGTGGTGGTGGAGATCACCCTGCCGCCGCTGGACAATCTGGCGGCCAGCAGCAGCCTGGGCCCGGTGCAGATCACGCCCGGCAACCCCACCCGCTTCGCTTTGGGCGCGCTGGCCGGGGGAGAAGAGACCGAATTGCTGGTGACAGGCACGATCCCCCTGCAACTGACGCAGTCGCGCTTTTCCGTCAGCGCCTGGGCCAGCAGCGCCTGGGCCGATGATGACCTGTCCAACAACACCACCGCCTCGATCTGGATGCAGATCGCGGCCGCGGACGCTGCCATCTCGCTGAGCAAAACCCCCGCCCGCGCCCAGGCGCCCTCCGAAACCTTCGCGCTGCGCCTGGACTATGCCAACGAGGGACAGGGCGTAGCCACCGGTGTGGCCATCACCCTGCCCCTGCCCGCGGGGTTCACCCTGGTCAACTGGTCGGCCAGCGACGCCGGCGTCAGCCTGACGCAGGCATCGCCGCCGCGGTTCAGCGTCCCCGATCTGCCCCAATCTGCCGGCGGCAGCATCGACCTGACGGTGCAAGCCCCGGCCACGCTGCAACGCACGCCGATCCAGGCCCACATCCGCACCACCTGGATCGACATCGACGCCGGCAATGACGCCAGCAACACTGTTTGGCTGGAGGTGGCAGGCGCCGACGCCTACGAACCAAATGAGATGCAGAGTCTGGCCGCGCTTCTGCTCGTCCCCTCGCGGGTGGAGGATCTCAGCTACCATCAGCCCTTCGATCAGGATTGGTTCCGTTTCCAGGCCCAGGCCGGGGTGCGCTATCTTTTCTACACCGACAACCTCAGCACCGATGGAGACACCCTGCTGCTGCTGTTCGATAGCCAGGGCCGGGAGATCATGCGCAGCGATGACGCCGGCCCCGGCATCAAATGGTCGAGCATTGCCTGGGTGGCGCAGAGTTCGGGCACGTACTATCTGGTCATCACCCGGCCAGGCGGGGGCGATGGCTTTTTCCTTTACGATCTGGTGGCCAGCCGCGGCTACGAGCACTATCTGCCGGTGTTGTTCCGGGGCTGGCAGCTCACCCTGCCCACGGCGACGCCCACACCCACGCCTGTAAGCGCAGCGACAGCCACATCCACGCCCACCCCCACCTTCACCCCCACGCCCACCCCGCCGCCGGCCGCCACGGCCACGCCCACCCCCACCCCGGTCGTGGCCCAGTGTCTGCCAGAATTCCGGTTTGCCCTGCCGCTATCGGGCGCGCCGCGGGCGCTGACTGCCACCGGCAACCGGGTGCTGGCGGGCATCGCCGGCATCGACGCTGTGGCCGTCTTCGATGACCTCACCAGCGACCTGCTGGGCGTGCACAGCAGCGGCGGCAACACGCCGGCGGGCATGGCGGTGTGGGAATCTTTCTATTATGTCAGCCATCAGGGCGATAACCGCATCTCCATCTTCGACACAGCCAGCAACAGCCTGATCACCCGGTTCGTTGCCGGCGCCCAGCCGTGGGGGCTGGACGTGGCGCAGGGTGGGCATCTGTATGTGGCCAACCGCGGCTCGACCATGGTCAGCATCCACAATGCCATCAGCGGCGCGCTCATGCGCACCGTGGCCGTGGAGGGATCGCCCTCGCTGGTGCGGACGGTAGGCAGCACGGCCTGGGTCACACGCGCCAGCGGGCCTACCGGGCTGGTGGCGCTGGATGTGGGCGGGCAGATCGTCACGCCCATCCTGGGCGTGCCCATCGGCGCTGAACATATGACCATCGACACCCGCCGCGGGATGCTGTATGTCAGCCATCCTGGCCAGCGCAAGATCTATGTAGTCAACATGCAGATGCGCTGGGCGGTGCAGACCTTCGATCTGGCTTTCACCCCCGGCGCGCTGGAGATCAACACCCTGAACGAGCAGTTGTATGTGGTGGGCGCGGGCAGCGATAGGCTGATGGTGCTGAATCTACACACCGGCGCCCTGATCGGCCAGGTGAGCATCGGCCAGCAGAGCCCCGGGGTCAATGGCCAGAGCGTGGCCTATCTCAACGGCCACCTCTATGTCACCAGCGACGTGGCGCAGAATGTCACCATTTTCGACGCCCGGCCCTGTTCGGGGGTTACCGATTGACCCGCACTTCCCCCGCCCGGCCCAGTTCGCCCCGGATCTCAATGGCCACCGGCAGGAAGGCGCGGATGACCGCGGCGTGGGTCAGCAGGTGCGGGGTGATGGCGCTGGCGGTGAAGTGCGAGGAGCCGGGGATGAGGGCCAGGGGCAGCAGGATCTGGTCGGCCAGATGCGGGTCGAAGGCCGCGCTGCTGGCCAGATAGGTTTGTAAAGCGTTGACCGCCTCATCGGCCACCCGTTCCGCCGGCTTGCCGCGCTCGCCCAGGCCGGTGAAGCCGCCCAGCCCGCCGTTCTCTCCCACCGCGTAGAGGAAGGCCACGGTGCCCGCGCCCATCGCGGGCAGTTCTATCTGCGCGACCGGCTGGGTCAGCCGCCCGGCCAGGCGTTTCTCCAGCTGCTCCGCCTGCCGGCGCAGGATATGCCCCGGCAGATTGGCCACCGCTGAGAGGCCGGTCAGTCGCTGCAACTCGCCCCGCCGCCTGGCTTCGAGGGGATAGAGGGGGCCGGCGGGGTGGATCTGCGCCTGCATCTGCCCGCGGGTGCGGGGGCCACGCCCGGCCCCGCCTCTTTGCTCTACCATCGCCACGACGAACGCCTGTGGGGGCTGCTCAGCTTTTTGTTGACCGGGGAACTGGCCCAGGAGGGCGGGGATTGGGTGTTCCGCCCGGCCCGTTTTCTGCCCGGCATGGGCATCGGCGGGCTGCGCGGCTATTGGCGTTTTGTGATGCAGGGGCGTCGCACCGCGGCCGCGTATCTGGCCCGTCGTGGGCTGCCCCGCCCCCAGGTGGCCTGGGACGAGATGCGCGCCGGGCTAGACCTGGCGCGGCAGATGGCAGAAGAGGAACGTTGACTTGGGGCGTCGCTCCCAACTTTCCGAACGCCGGCGCTCCCTGCTAAACTGGCGGGCCACGAACCTTTTCCGCCCGCATTTGGCTATTGCCCACCTTTCCACCCATGACCGACCTGCTCGCCGCATATCCTGTCATCTATGAGACCGATGTGGCCTGGGGCGAGATGGACGCGTTCCAGCACGTCAACAACATCATTTATTTCCGCTATTTCGAGAGCGCACGGCTGCACTACTTTCAGCAGACGCCGCTGCTGGCCGAGATGGAGGTCACCGGGGTCGGCCCCATCCTGCACAGCATCCACTGCCGCTATCGCTTTCCCCTCACTTTTCCCGACCGGGTGCGGGTGGGGGTGCGCGTGACGGAGATGGCCGAGGATCGCATCACCGTGCACCACCGCGCGGTCAGCGCTCGCCACAACCGCATTGCCGCCGAGGGGGAGGGCGTTGTGGTGATGTTCGACTACCGCCGCAACCACAAAGCCGCCCTCTCCCCTACTCTACGAGCCGCCATCCAGCGGTTGGAGGCAGTGGTCAGTGGTCAGTAATCAGTAATCAGTGGTCAGTATTCAGTGTTCAGTGTTCAGTTGCGGATCATCACTAATTACCGATTACTGGCCACCAAATACCAAATACCAAATATCGAACACTGAACACTGAATACTGAATACTGAATACTGAATACTGAATACTGAACACTGCCATGTTAATCCTCCTGCGCAACCGCACCTACCGACTGCTGTGGCTGGCCAATGCCCTGGCCGTGCTGGGCGAGGTGCTGTTCAATGTGGGGGTGATGTTCGTCATCTACGAGCGCACCGGCTCCGCCTTCCAGACCATCGGGGTGATGGTGGGAACGCTGCTGCCTCCCTTTTTGTTGGGGCCGGTCGCCGGCGCATTGGTTGATCGTTATCCCCGCAGGTGGGTGCTGGCAGGGACGAATGCGGCGCGGGCGGGATTGGTGGCAGCGCTCTTCTGGCTGGCGCCGGCCAGCAACTACTCGGTGTGGGTGATCTACGCGGCCGCGGCAGGACTGGCCGCGGCCAAAGCCTTTTTCGACCCGGCCCGCCAGGCCGCGCTCCCGGCCGCGGTGGCCAGGCGCGACCTCGTGCTGGCCAACAGCCTGATGATGACCACCACCCAGGCCGCGTACGCACTGGGGTATGCCTTTGGCGGGGTGTTGGCCCTGCGGGCAGGGTTTGCGGGCGTGGTATGGATCACCGTCGCCGCCTTTATCCTGGCCGGGGGGCTGGCCGTGGCGCTGATCTTGCCAGCCCTGCCCGCGCAAACAGAAGCGCGCCTGGGCATGTGGCAGCAGGCCCGCGCAGGCATGGCCTACATCCGCCGGCACACCCTGGCGCGCCCCCTGATCCTGATGGAGATGCTGGAATACATCCCCCACGGCATCTGGACGGCGGCGCTGATGCTGGCCTTCACCGAGCGGGCGCTGGGCGGGGATGTGGTGTGGTGGGGCTGGCAGAACGCCTCCTACTACGCCGGCATGCTGATCGGGGCGGTGCTGGGCGCGGCGTTGGCCGGGCGCCTGTCACAACAGCCCGGCTGGGCGGTGATCGGCGGGGCCGCGTCCTTCAGCCTGCTCACCCTGGGCTATGCCCTCAGCCCCACCCTGCTCTTCGCCGTGCTCATCGGCTTCTTCTTTGGCCCGATCAGCGCGGTGCGCGACCTGGCGCAAGAGGCGCTGCTGCAAGCCACGGTCGCGCCCGCCTATCTGGGCCGCGTGTTTGCCCTGCGCACCATGGGCCTCAGCCTGACCTTCATGTTGGCCGCGCCGCTGTTCGCCTGGGGCGCGGATCACGCCCCGGTGCGCGCCATCTACCTGCTGGGCAGCGGCCTCTATGCCCTCACCGCCCTCTTTGCCTTCAGTCGCCCTGCCATTCGCCGCAGCCGCATCAGCGCAGCCTGAAACCGCCCGCGCCTGATTTGTGAATGACCCGGCCTTGCGCTATACTTCCGCCCACTTTTTGTTTCGCCTTTCCTTGAGATGCCGGAGGGCTGGTTTGGCGGCATCTTCACAGATCTACACTGTCGTAATCTGCTGAATTTTTACATCGATTGTGGGTTTACGCACACAGATATAGCGATCGCCTTCCTCGCCGGTTTTGCTGTTGTAGCCGGCGGCGATGCGATCGCCCCCAAATTTGCCTGTCGAGCGCAGAGAACATGAGTCGATCCACAACACCCCAGTCACAATCCCCGGTCGCGGGCGCGGCGCCTCGGCTCCGGCGGTGGAACAGCATCAAGGCCAACGTCGAGGGCTACCTTTATCTGGCTCCCACCTTGATTGTGCTCGCCATCTTCGTCTTTGCGCCGGTTGTCACCTCCTTTCAACTGAGCTTGAACCGGGTGGCGCCCTTTGGCAACCGGATGATCTATGTGGGGGTGGGCAACTACGCCCGGCTGCTGCAAAGCGCTGATTACTGGAACAGCGTCAAAGTCACACTTTTGTTCACCTTGGGCGTGGTGCCCACCGGCTTGTTCCTGGCGGTGCTGCTGGCCGTGGCCCTTTCCTACCCGGTGCGCCATCTCTCCAGCCTGCACCGCCTGCTCATTTTTGTGCCGGTGGTGATCAGCTCGGCGGTGGCGGGGGTGCTGTTCCGCTGGCTGTACCACCCGGTGGTGGGATATCTCAACTATTGGTTAGGATTGATCGGCATCCCCGGCCCGAACTGGCTGGCCAGCAAGGATTGGGCGCTGATCGCCATCATCCTGGCCACGATCTGGAAAGAATTTGGCTTCAACGTCATCATCGCCCTGGCCGGGGTGCAGAACATCGACAACTCCTTCTACGACGCGGCCAAGGTGGATGGCGCCAACGCCTGGCAGCGTTTCCGCCATGTCACCCTGCCCCTGCTCTCGCCCACCCTCTTTTTCTTGTTGATCATCAACGTCATCCACACCTTCGAGGCGTTTGGCCAGATCCATGTGCTCACCGAGGGGGGGCCGGGCCAGGCGACGATGGTGCTAGTCTATCGCATCTTCTACGATGCCTTTGTGGGCACGCCGCAGCGCGGCATTGCCTCGGCCCAGGCCTATCTGCTGGCCCTGATGGTCGTCGTCCTCTCACTCATCCAGTTCCGCGGGCTGGAGCGCAAGGTGCACTACCAATGAGCGCCGCATCCTCTTCCCCTCGTCGTCGCCGGTTCGATTTTGGCGAGCTCGGCATGCAGATCTTTCTGATCAGCGTGGGCTTGATCATTGCCATGCCGATCATCATCGCCTTCTTCACCAGCTTCAAGCCGCCGCAGGAGGTGATCACCTATCCTCCCCGCTTCTGGCCCTCCACCTGGACCCTGCGCAATTTCGAGGTGGCCTTCTCCACCAATCCCTTTGCCCGCTTCTTGCTCAACAGCTTCATCCAGACCGGACTTGTCACCATTGGCCAGGTCTTGTTCAGCCTTTTGGCCGCGTTTGCCTTTGCCAACCTCAAATTTGCCGGGCGCAATGCCCTGTTCTATGTCATCCTGGCCAGCCTGATGATCCCCTTCGAGCTGACCTTCATCCCCAATTTTCAGCTCGTTTCCAGTTGGGGCTGGACGAACAGCTATCAGGGCCTGGCCGTGCCCTTTTTGGCCAGCGCGTTTGGCGTCTTTCTGCTGCGCCAATTCTTTTTGGGCATCCCCAGCGACCTGCACGACGCCGCCCTGATCGACGGCTCCAGCAACTGGCGTTACCTGTGGCAGATCGTCGTGCCCCTGAGCAAGGGCGCCATCGGGGCCTTTGCCATCTTTGCTTTCCTCAGCGCCTGGAACCAATACCTGTGGCCTCTGGTCATCACCGATAAGATCGAATGGCGCACCATCCAGATCGGCATCCGCTTTTTCATGACCAACATCGAGCGGGGCGCGGACTGGGGCGCGGTCATGGCCGGGGCGATCATCGCCCTGGCCCCCACCATGATCGCCTTCCTCATCGCCCAAAAACAACTCGTCAAAGGCATTGCCATGACCGGCCTCAAAGGGTAATCGGTATTCAGTATTCAGTGTTCAGTAATCAGTGTTCAGTGTTCAGTAATCAGTGTTCAGTAATCGGTATTTGGTATTTGGTACTCGGTATTCAGTGCAGAGGCGCGACGGACTGAATACTGACGACTGACCACTGAATACTGAATACTGACCACTGAATACTGACCACTGAATACTGACCCCTCTATCTCTATCTCTCCACTCCACTCCACTCTCCCATCACTCACCTTTTAGGAGGAGACACACCATGCAGCACAACAAAAGACTGTGGACGTTTGCACTCGTGGCGCTGTTCGCGCTGCTGATCGCGGCCTGCGCGCCGGCAGCAACCCCCGCCCCGGCTGCTCCCGAACCCACCCAACCCCCCGCCGCCACCCAAGCCCCCGAACCCACCCAACCCCCTGCCGCGCCCGCCGCGCCCATCGAACTCGCCTTCTGGCACGCCATGGGCGGCAACCTGGGCGAACTGGTCAACTCGTTGACCGAACGCTTCAACACCAGCCAGAGCGCTGTTCACGTCACCGCCACCTACCAGGGCAGCTACGACGACACCTACAACGCCCTGCTGGCCTCCTTCGACAGCGGCACCGAGCCAAACCTGATCCAGAACTTCGATCTGGCCTCCCAGACCATGATCGACACCGGTCGCCTGGTGCCCGCCCACCAACTGGCCGCCAAAGATGGCTTCGACATGAACATCTTCGTGCCCGCGGTCAAGGCCTACTACTCTGACCAGGAAGGCATGGTCGGCATGGCCTTCAACAGCTCCACCCCCCTGGTCTACTACAACCTGGAGATGTTCGAAGCCGCCGGCGTCGAGCCGATGCACGACAGCCTCAGCTTCAGCGAGTTCCGCGCCGTCTGCGATCAGCTCATGGCTGCCAAAGTCGCGCCCTACTGCTTCACCTACGGTCAGGTCGGCTGGTTCTTCGAGCAGATGATCGCCAACAGTGGCGGCCTCTACTTCAACGAGAACAATGGCCGCACCGGCCGCCCCACCGAAGTCCTCTTCAACCAGGGCCAGGGCGTCGAAGTCTTCGAGTTCCTCACCGGCCTGATCAAAGATGGCTATTCGCCCAACCTGGGCAGCACCTGGACGGAGACGGACAGCACCTTCCAGACCAAGCAAGCCGCCATCATGATCGACTCCACCTCCGACGTCTCCATCATCCAGAAGAGCGAATTCCCCGTCGGCACCGCCTACATCCCCCATTCCGATAGCAGCGAGCGCAACGGCGTGGTCATCGGCGGCGCCGCCCTCTGGCTGATCGACTCCGGCGACGAAGCCGTGAACCAGGCCGCCTGGCAGTTCATGAAATTCATGGCCCAGCCCGAACAGCAGATCGCCTGGCACACCGGCACCGGCTACTTCCCCGTGCGCACCGACCTGGCCGACAATGCCGAGTTGAAGACGTTCTGGGCCGAGAATCCCAACTTCGTCACCGCCATCGAGCAGCTGGGCACCACCCGGACCACCCTGGCCGATGGCTCCCCCAACTACGCGGTGCTGGGCGGACGCGCCGGCCCCTTCCCCGCCATTCGCCGCATCATCGTGCAGACTTACAGCCGCGTGCTGGATGACGGCCTCACTGCCCAGGCAGCGCTGGACGAAGCCGCGGAAAAAGCCAACGCCGAGCTGGCCAACTACAACTCTTTCTTCGAGTAAACCGGATGTGGAGACCGTCCCCATACAGGGGGCGGTCTCCCCCATTCCCAACACAAGGCGGCGTTCAACGCGTCCCGGCCCTCCCCCGGCGAGTTGAACGCCGTTTTGTGTTTTCTATCTTCGCCATGCTCCCATCCCGTCTGCCAGCCTGTCTTCTCAGCGCGCTCCTCCTCTTGTTCGGCGCTTGCTCCGCCCCGGCCTCTCCGCCCGCGGTTTATAGCCCTTCTCCCCTGCCGGCGTCGTTCGACGTCCAGGGCCATCGCGGTGCCCGCGGCCTCAAACCGGAGAACACCCTCCCCGCGTTCGAGACCGCGCTCGACCTTATGGTCACCACCCTGGAACTGGATCTGCACTTCAGCGCCGACCGCGTTGTCGTCATCTGGCACGACGACGAACTGGCCCCGGCGAAGTGCCAGCACAGCGGCCCGGACGCTGCGCCCCCCAGCCGGCGCATCAGCGATCTCACCTTCGCCCAACTGCGCCACTTCCGCTGCGCGCTCAACCCCGATCCCCGCCAGTTTCCCGATCAAAACGACGCGCCCACCCTCCTCGCCGGCGACGACTACCGGCCCATCAGCCTGGTCCAACTCTTCGATTTCGTCGAAACCTATGCCGCAGCGCCGCAGAAAAGCGCCGCGCAGCGCGCCCATGCCCGCAGCGTGCACTTCAACATCGAAACCAAACGCCACCCCGACGATCCCGCGGCCATCGGCGACGGCTGGGATGGGCAGACCCCCGGCCCCTTCGAGCGCGAGATCGTGGCCCTGATCGAGTCCAGAAACCTGGTTGCGCGGGTGATCGTGCAATCCTTCGTCCACGAATCCCTGTGGGCGGTGCGGGCCCTCAACCCCGATCTCCGCCTGGCCGCGCTCAGCAGCCGCGGCAGACCCACCCCCGCCGCCTATGCCCAGGCCGGTGCCGCCATCTGGTCGCCGCGCTGGCAAGATATCACCCCCGCCCTGCTGCAAGAGGCCCATGACGCGGCCCTGCGCGTCATCCCCTGGACGGTGAACGAACCGGAGGCGATGCGCCAGCTCATCGCCCTTGGCGTCGACGGCATCATCAGCGACCGGCCCGACCTCCTGCTTGCCCTCCAGCCCTGATCCCAGCCCAGCGTATGAACCGCTCAACCCGCATCCTGATCCTCGCCCTCATCGCCGGCCTTCTCCTCGCTGCCGGCTGCCAGTATGACGGCCCGCCCCCTCGCCAACTCGACTACAGCGCGCCCCGCGTCGAGGTCATTGTCGATGGCCTGCTGGCCCCCATCGGCATGGCCCTGCTGCCCAACGGCGGCCTGCTCGTGGCCGAAAGCGGCACCGGCGGCAATGATGACAGCGCCGGCGTCAGCCTGATCACGCCCGGCGGCGAGGTGGGACGCCTGCTCTCCGGCCTGCCCAGCACCCTCGACTCTGGCGATTTGGCCGGCGCGCCCCTGGTGGCCCTGGCCCCGGATGGCGAGCGGATCTACATCGGCAACTTCAACCAACAACACCTGTGGACGCTGCCCCTGGCGCAGGCCCAGGAACTGCCGGCGCAGCCCCTCACCACTGCCGCGCTCACCCCCACCATGCGCCCCCTCAACCAGGTCATGGTGATCAACCCCTACGACATGGCCTTCGCGCCTGATGGCCGGCCTGTCGTCACCGACGCCACCGGCGACGGCGTGGCCACCCGCAACCCCGACGATACCACCCGCTTCATCCACCGCTTCGCCCGCTATCCCGACCCCACCGCGGACAACCCCAAGATCACCCTCTCGCCCGTGCCCACCGGCATTGCCCGCATCGGCGATGAATACTACGTCACCCTCACCGGGGGCTGCCCCTTTCCCCCCGGCGGCGGCAAACTGGTCGCCATCGACGAAAACCGCAACGAACGCCTTGTGCGCGACCACCTGAACATGCCGATCGACATCGCCCAGGGGCCGGATGGCGCGTTGTGGCTGCTCGAATTCGCCACCTTCGCGCCCGACGCCTCCTGCTTCACCAACCAGGGCTACCAGGCCCGCACCGGCCGCCTCAGCCGCGTGCTGGCCGATGGCAGCCTGGATCCGATCCTGGTGGAACTCAACTTCCCTGGCGCGGTGCTGCCCCTGCCCGATGGCAGCCTGTACGTGACCGAAGTCTATCCCGGCCGCGTGCTGCACATCCGCTTTGGCGATCAGCCCTCCCCCTACAGCCGCTCGCGGTCCAGCGCCGTGGCCCGGCCCGCGTCCGCGCCCGCGGCCATCGCCGACGCCGATCAGGCGCTGCGCCAGACCATCGCCGCCCTCGGCCTGACGCCAAACCCCGGCGCAAGCCAGCGCGCCGAACCCTCGCCCCTGACCACTTTGGGGCAGATGCTCTTTTTCGATCCGATCCTCTCCGGCGACCACAACATCTCCTGCGCCACCTGTCACCATCCCGCCCTGGCCGGCGCGGATGGCCGTGTGCTGCCCATCGGCGCCGGCGGCCGCGGCCTTGGCCCCGAACGTGTGCACGGCGACAGTGTGCGCCTGGGGCCCGAAGCCAGCAGCGTGCGGCGGTTGGCCGGCCTCACCGATCCGGCCAGCGGCGCCACCATCGCCGCCAACCCCTTTGCCGGCCAATTTGTGCCCCGCAACTCCCCCACCATCCTCAACGCCGCGCTCTATCCCGGCCAATTCTGGGACAGCCGCGTGGAATTGGGCGCGGATGGCGCTGTGCACACCCTGGAACAGGAAGTCACCGCCTTACGCCTGACCGATCCCCTGGCCGCGCAGGCCCTCTTCCCCATCACCAGCGGCCACGAGATGGCCGGCGCCACCCTGGGCGACCTGCCGGCCATGGACATCCGCCGCGCTCTGGTGGCGCGGCTGCGCGGCCTGCCGGCCTATGTCGATCTCTTCACGGCCGCTTTCGGCGACGCGGAGATCACCCTGCCGCGGCTGGCCGAGGCCATCGCCGCGTTCGAGCGCCGCTTCATTTTCACCGATGCGCCCTGGGATCGCTATCTGGCCGGCGAGGACGCGGCGCTGAGCGCGCAGCAGAAGCGGGGCGCTCTCCTCTTCTTTGGCCAGATCGATCCGGCGGTGAACTGCGCCGCCTGCCACCGCGGCGATATTTTCAGCGATTTCCAGCACCACAACCTGCTGGCCCCGCAACTGGGGCCCAGCCCAGGGCATGATTACACCGGCCGCGAGGATTGGGGCCGGGGCCGCGTCACTTTCGATCTGCGCCACCGCTACCAATTCCGCACGCCCAGCCTGCGCAATGTGGAGATCACGCCCCCCTATTTTCACGACGGCGCTTTTCCCACCCTGGCCGCGGCCATCCGCCACCACAGCGATATCCGCGGCAGCGCGGCCAGCTACGATCCCACGGCCAACGCCATCCCCGCCGCGCATTTCAGCAGCCTGCGCCCCTTCCAGCCGGCCAAGCAACTGGCCACTGCCGCGCCGTTGCTGATCGAGGGCCTGCCCCTGCGCGAGGGAGAGATCGCCGACCTCGTGGCCTTCCTCACCGCCCTCACCGACTCCGCGGCCCGTGATCTCTCCCCCTTCCTGCCCGATTCTGTCCCCTCCGGCCTGCCGCTCGATCCCCTGCCCGACCCTGATTTGCTGGCCCGCTACCGCGCCTCCGCCCTGGATCTGGCCGCGGCCAGCCGTGATCTCACCCCCGCGCCCGCGGACGGGGAAGGCGAGATGGCCGAGGGCCTGACCTTTCGCGCTGTCGCGGCCGAGGTGGGGCTGGATTTTCAGCACGCCGCCTTCCGCACTGGCCTGTTCGAGGACCCCGCCGCGGCCATGGGCGGGGGCCTGTGCTGGCTCGATTTCGATAACGATGGCTGGCTCGACCTCTATTGGGTCAACGCCTACGCCGAGGAGGAGGCGGCCTATTGGCAGGCGCGCGGAGGCCTGCCGCGCAACGTTCTCTATCGCAACGTGGCCGGCCAGTTCCAGGATGTCAGCGCCGGATCAGGGGCGGATCTGGCCCTGCGCGGGCAGGGCTGCCTGGCCGCGGATTTCAACAATGATGGCTGGACGGACCTGTTTATCACTGCGGATGGCCCCAATGCCCTGCTGTGGAACCGGGGCGATGGCTCTTTCACCGAGGGCGCGGCCGCAGCAGGACTGGCCGCGCCGGAATGGAACAGCGCCGCCGCCGCCGCAGACCTCAACGGGGATGGCTGGCTGGATCTGTTTGTGGCCGCGTACATCGATCTGAACAAAAAAGTGCCCAAACCCGCGGGGCTGTTCCCGCAGGATTATTACGGGCTGCCCGACCGCCTGTATCTGGCCCAGCCTCCGCAGCAGCCGGGAGGGACGCCCGTCTACCGCGAGGTGGCCGCGGCGGCCGGCCTGGCGCGGGAGGAGCGCAGCCTGGGCGCTCTGTTCAGCGACCTGGATGGGGATGGCGACCTGGATCTCTACATCGCCAACGATGGCCACCCCAATCGTCTGTATGCCTACGAGCTTTGGCCGGGCGGGATCGCCGCGGATGCGGAGGGCCTCGGCTTCCGTTTTCATGATCTCACCGATGTGGCGGATGTGGGGGATACGGGCAGTGGCATGGGCGTGGCCGGGGGCGACTGGGACGGCGACGGCCAGATCGATCTGCTGATCACCAATTGGGAGCGGGAGTTGAACGCGCTCTATCGCAATCAGAGCCAGGAGGCGGGGCATCTGGCCTTCGAGTACAGCACCTTCCGCATCGGCCTGATGGGCCTGGGCAACAATCAGACCGGCTGGGGCGTGCAGTTTGCCGATCTGGATCTTGACAGCGATCTGGACATGCTGATCGTCAATGGCCGCGTGCCGATCACGAATCTGGCCACCGATGCCCAGGGGGTGCGGTTCTATCGCAACCGCACCTGGAACGCGGCGGGCGGGCTGGGCCGGCCCGGCCAGTTCCTCGATCTCACCCGGCAGGTGGGGTTGGAGGAGGTGGGGCCGTTGCTGGCCCGCGGCAGCGCGCTGGCCGATTTCGACAATGACGGCGATCTGGACCTGGCTGTGAACGTCATCGGCGGCCCGGCGGCGCTGCTGCGCAACGAGGTGACAGGGGGCAACTGGCTGCTGGTGGCCCTGGACGCGGCGCGGCCCGGCCTGCGCGGCGAGTTGCTCCTGCCCGATGGCCGCACCCTGGTGCGCGAGCTGTACGCGGGCAGCAGCTATCTGGCCACGGAGGAGGCGCGGCTGCACTTTGGCCTGGGGCCTTTCACTGCCGCCACCCGTCTCACCTTGCGCTGGCCCGATGGCCGCCGCCAGGTGATCGAGGGCGTGGCGGCCAACCAGATCCTGCGCGTATCGCCGCCGTGAGCTGCGCGGGGCGGCCGCCGAATGAGAACCGCCGAATGAATTCGGCGGCTGATACGAACAAACCCGTTGAAACGGGTTGTCGATGGCGTTATCATGCCATAACAACCTGCTTTAGCAGGTTTCTGATATCAGACCGTGAATTCATTCACGGGGCGGCTCACCCCTCCTCCCACGCCTCATCCTCCAACAACACCGGCCGGCCTGTGCGCCGATCCTCCTCCTCGCCCACCACGCCCGCCTCGTACAACTGTTCCATCAGCCGGGCGGCGCGGGGATAGCCGATGTTCAGCAGCCGCTGCAAGCCAGAGGCGCTGATGTATTGCCGGCCCCGCAATTGCTCGATCGCTTGCAACAGCATGTCCTCTTTCGTCGCCTCCTCCACCAGCAACTGGCTCCACGGGTAGCGGGGCTGGGTGGGGTCGGGCGCCGGGCCGGGGTGGTGCTCCTGCCACCACTGCACCAGGGCGAAGATCTCGGAATCGCTGACAAAACAGCCTTGCACGCGGCGCAGTTTGGCGCTGTCCGCGGTCATCAGCAGGCCGTCGCCCCGGCCCAATAGCTTGTCCGCGCCGGGCGTGTCCAGGATCACGCGCGAATCGATCTGACTGGTGACGGCAAAAGCCAGCCGCGCCGGAAAATTGGCCTTGATCAGCCCGGTGACCACATCCACCGAAGGGCGCTGCGTGGCAATGATCAGGTGGATGCCGGTGGCGCGGGCCATCTGCGCCAGCCGCACCAGTTTGACCTCGATCGTCTCCGCCGCGGTCACCATCAGATCGGCCAATTCATCGATGATCATGACGATGTAGGGCAGGCGGTCGCCCGGCCTGGCCCCGGCGTTGTAGCTGTCGATGTCGCGGGCACCGGCCTCGCTGAAGCGGCGATAGCGCTCGTCCATCTCGATCAGCAGCCAGGTGAGCGCGCCCTCGGCGTGTTGGGCGTCGGTCACCACCGGGGCCAGCAGGTGGGGGATGCCGTTGTAGCCGGGCAGCTCCACCCGCTTGGGATCCACCAGGATCAGGCGCAGCGTATCGGGCAGGGTGTTGAAGAGCAGGGCGCAGATGATGGCGTTCAGCGCCACCGATTTGCCGGAGCCGGTGGCCCCGGCGATGAGCAAGTGCGGCAGCCGGCGCAGATCGACGGCAATGGCCGCACCGCTGACATCCCGCCCCATCGGCAGGGCCAGAGGGCTGCCCACCTTGCGGAAAGCTTTATCTTGCAGCAGCCGCCGCAGGCTGACCAGGGTGGCGTCGGCGTTGGGCACCTCGATGCCGACGTAGGGCCGGCCCGGCACCGGCGCTTCGATCCGCACCGGGCTGGCAGCCAGGGCCAGGGCCAGATCGTCGCCCAAGGCCACGATCTTGTTGACGCGGATGCGCTGCAAGCGCCCGGCGCGCTCGACCGTGCCCGGCGCGATGCCAAATTGGGTCACGGTGGGGCCGATGTGGGTCTCGACCACCTCCACGGGGATGCCAAAGCTGGCCAGGGTGTCTTCGATGATGCGGGCCTGGATCTGGGCCTGCTCGCTGTTGGCCCCGCCGCTGTCTTCACCGTGCAGCAGGGTGAGGGGGGGCAGTTTGGACGAGCGCCGCGAGGCCGCGGGCGGGGCCGGTGGAGCGGTCGCCGCTGCCGGCTTGGGGGATGCAGGCTTGGCCGGCTTTTTTGGCCGCGGCGCCGGCGTGCGATCCCCTTTCATCGCTGCCGGCTT
>JABWBG010000323.1 GCA_013360575.1 Caldilineales bacterium | reverse complement strand
GCACCTGGCTGAGGCGGCGCAGGCGGCCCTCGGCTTTGGCGATGATCTTGGAGGCGAAGATGAGCACATCCCCGTCGGCCAGGGGGATGCCGGCTCGCTCCAGCCCGGCCAGGGTGAGGGCGGCCAGGTCGTCGCCGGGCGCGATCAGGGGGATGCCGGGCAGGGCTGTGGCCTGGAGTGGGTTCATGCCGGGATGCCGGTGATGCGGATGCCGGCGTCGCGCACTTTGTAGGCGATGTTGATGGCGATGAGCAGGGCGGTCAGCCCCTCGACCACCGCCGCGTTTTGCAACACGCCGGCATGGATGCCGCGCAGGCCCGCGGCCGCGGCCAGGGCGATGGCGATGTCGCGGGCCGCGCGGCTGTCGCTGCACACCAGCACATCGCAATCGATGGCGTGTTCAGGATCGGTGAGATGGTGCGCGGCCACATTTTGGAAGGCAGCGGCCACCGTTACCTCGGGGCCGGCCTGCGCCTGCGCTTCCAGGGCGGCGGCGCCGCCGGGCGGGGGCGTGTAGCGATTCTTCTTCTCGCCCAGCAGCGGGGCCACCAGGGTGACGAGGGTTTTGCCGGGCAGGGCGGGCAGGATGTCGGCGAGGATGCCGGCCTGCGATTCGTAGGGCACCGAGAGCACGATCACATCGGCCATCTGGGCGGCGGCAAGATTGTCTGCGCCGCGCACGGCTGGCCGGCCCAGGCGGGCGTTGATCTCCGCGGCCTTGGCCGCGCCCCGTTCTGCCGAGCGGGAACCGAGGACGACATCCAGGCCGGCCGCGGCCCAGCGCCAGGCAAAGCCTGATCCTTCGGCGCCGGTGCCGCCGATCACAGCGATGGTTCCGATGGCTGGTTGCTCCATGTGTGATGCTCCTTGTCTTGTAGGGGGAGGATGAATGCGGGCGGGTGGAGGATAACAGACGCCGAAATGGCCCATCCTCCACTGGCTAGGGTCAGAGGGGCAAGTATAACATGATCCACAACCGTGCAGCATGCTGCGCCCGCGCTGCGTGCTGCGCCCCCCAGGTGAACAAATTGTCATGAAGAGGAGCGATCGGTTTCATCTCGTTTTCACCCGGCCCCGCTATACTCACGGGGATGACACTGTTTCGCAAGCATTTCGGCTTCTTTTGGCTCGCGGGCGTGCTGCTTTTGGCCGCGACGCCTTTGTCGCTCGGCCTCAGCATTCGGCCGGCGCCCCCGCTGCGTGCTGCGTCCGCGCCTCTCGTCACCCTCGACCTGCGCCAGGGCGTGAACGGCTACAGCGGCGTCAGCGATACCTGGATCACCTTCTTCGAGCCGGACCGCAGCAACGGCAACCACGATCGCCTGGAAATGCGCGGTCAGAGCCAGGCCAGCACGCTGATCCACTTCGATCTGGCCCGCGTGCCCGTGGATGTGACCATCGACAGCGCCGCCTTGACCCTCAGCATCGTGGCCCGCTCCAATGAAAATCCCCTCCACATCGGCCTCTACCAGATGCGCCGGCCCTGGGATGCCGCCACAGCCACCTGGCTGCTGGCCGCCACCGGCGATCCCTGGGCCGCGCCTGGCGCGGCCAGCCCCAGTCTCGACCGCTATGAGCCGGCCGTGGCGGGGGCCGATGTCGCCGAGGCCTTGATCGACGTGACCTGGGATGTGACCGGGCTGGTAAAGGATTGGCACGCGCGGCCTGCCGGCAATTTCGGCATGCTCCTCACCGGCATCGAGGGGGCCAAAGTTTCCTACGCCGCCCATTCCTCCCAGTCGGTGGCGCTGGACAAACGCCCGCTGTTGCGCATCGTGTATCAGATCGATCCTGCCACTGCCACGCCCACGGCCGTAGACACCCTGATCCCCACCGAAACGCCCACGGCCACACCCACGGCTACCCTCTCGCCCACGCCTACGCCCACGCCCACGCCCACCAGCACCCCCTTTCTCGACACCGCCACGCCCACCGCCACGCCAACGGCCACCCCCACGCCCACGCCTACGGCCACCCGCACCCCCACACCCACAGCCACCCCCACCGCCACGCCGCAGGCCCTGGCCATCGAGCAGGCCCTGCCCATTGCCTGCGGCGATCTGGTCGCCGGCGATACCAGCCCCTGGCCCGCCCGCGTCGAGCGCTACCCCAGTTGCCGTCCGCACTGGCGGCAGAGTGGGCCGGAGGCGATCTACCAACTCGATCTCAGCAACACGGTGGCGCTGGCCGCGCACCTCATCTACGACCCCGACCCGCGCGACCTTGATCTCTTCCTGCTCAGCAGTCCCGATCCTGCGGACTGTCTGGCCGGGGCCGACCTCTTCCTCACCCAGCCCGAGCTACCTCCCGGACGCTATTATCTCGTCGTCGATGGCTACGAAGGCAGCGCCGGACCTTACCAACTGCATCTCACCTGCGTCGTCCATCTCAACCAACCCACCTACCTGCCCCTGCTCTGGCGCTAATCCCAGGCTAATTGTCAATTGACAATTGACAATTGACAATTGACAATTGTTAATCATTAATCATGTATCGATCCGTTTTGCGTCTGCTTTTGTTTTTCGGCTTGCTGGCCCCTGTGCTGACCCGCGGCCTTGCCGCGCCGGCGGATCTGGCCGATTGGCAACGCCAGCCCAGCCACACCAGCCTGCCCCTGTACGACATCCACTTCCTCGACGCGGCCCGCGGTTTGGCTGTGGGCGACGCCGGCCTGCTGCTGGCCACCGCCGACGGCGGGATCACCTGGAGCGCCCTCCCCATCGGCGTCGCCTCCGATCTGCGCGCCCTGTATTTTGGCGATGCCAACCAGGGCTGGATCGCCGGCGCCGCCGGCCTGCTGTTGGCCACGACCGATGGCGGCGCATCCTGGCAGGCCGCGGCCACCCTCTTCCCCGGCGATCTGCACGCGCTCAGCTTTGTCGACGCTGCGCACGGCTGGGCCGGCGGCGATCAGGGCAGTCTCTACCGCTTCGACGGCCAGAACTGGATGCACAGCGCCTTGCCCGGCGGCTTCGATATCCGCGCCCTGGCCTTCGTGGATGCCCAACGCGGCTGGGCCGCGGGCAGCGGCGGCGCCATCCTGCGCACCGACGATGGCGGCCACACCTGGCGCACGCAGACCCTGGGCGCGGCCAGCATCTTTCACGATCTTTACTTCCGCGATGCGCTGCAGGGCTGGGCCGTGGGCAGCGGCGGCGTCATCTTCCACACCGAGGATGGCGGCGCTGTCTGGCAACTGCTGGCCAGCGGCGTCAGCGCCGATCTCCATGCCATTGCCTTCGCCGATGTCCAGCGCGGCTGGATTGTGGGCGCGGGCGGAACCGCCCTCTATTCGGACGATGGCGGCCACACCTGGACGCCCGACACCCCCGGCTATGGCTTCGACCTGCACGCCGTGGCCTTTCCCGACCCCTCTCAGGCCTGGAGCGCGGGCGACGCCGGCCTGATCATGCGCTGGCGCAATCCCGCGCCCCCCACGGCCACCGCCACCGCCACCCCGACGGCCACCCCCACCGCCACGGCCACCCCCACGCCCACCCCCACGCCCACCCTCACCCACACCCCCACGGCCACACCCACCGAGTCTCCCA
>JABWBG010000322.1 GCA_013360575.1 Caldilineales bacterium | reverse complement strand
GGGCGTGGCCGTGGCCGCAGCGATGACGACGGTGGGGGCGAGGGTTGGCCGCGGCGCGGCCGGCGCGCAGGCGGTCAGGAGAAGCAGGAAGATGAAGGCAGGGAGGAAGATGCGCATGGAGTATGTTCTGGTCGCACAGTTGATCAGCGTCCGGCTTTCGTGATGGTGCGGGCGTCGGGCATGCCGCGGGTCCGTCAGCACCACGCCCGGATGCGCCTCGCATGCGGCTTGCAGCAGTGGCGTCAGCCAACGCCGATAATAGAGCGGCGCATCTGAATGAAAGTTATTCATGGCCTGAATGATGGTACAACGAGGGCGATATTTCAAATCACAAAGAGTGTGGCATACTGGGCAGCAACCACAGGCGTATGGTCAGGATGGGCCCGCGCACAAATGCACCGCCGACAAACACACACCCTCATGCATCTGGCGTCCTCGAAACCACTCAGGAGGCTGACGTTGGCGCCTCGCCCACCAGCGGTCGGAGCGCATGCGCAACTTCGTTGCGCCCAGCGCTCCAATCGCTCGATCTCTCCCTTGACATTCTGCTCACCTGCTCTATACTTCCGCCATTCTGGAACGGCTGCCCCCGGCTGTGCAATAGCAGGACGTGATCATGCATACTTTCGTAGGCCGCGCCCGCCAACTGGCGCAACTCGATACTTTTCTGGCCCAGGCCCTGGCCGGCCGCGGGCAGATCTGCTTTGTCACCGGCGACGCCGGCGCGGGCAAGACCACACTGGCCACCGAGTTTATGCGCCAGGCCCAGGCGCGGCAGCCCGACCTGGTGGCGGCTGTGGCGATGGGCGACCCGCAGACCGGCGCCGGCGACCCCTATCTGATCTTCCGCGAGGTGTTGGCGCTGCTGACCGGCGATGTGGAAGCGCGGCTGGCCCAGGGCGCCATCACCCAGGAGGGGGCGCGCCGCCTGCAGGGCGCGCTGCGCACCTCCATCGACTGTCTGGTCGAGTTCGGGCCGGATCTGATCGGGCTGCTGGTGCCGGGGGCAGGGCTGGCGGTGCAACTCGCCAAGCTCGGCGTCGAGACCGGCAAGCGCGCCGGGCTGCTGGAGCGGCTCACCCAGCCGTCGCCGGAGGGCAGGGGCGGACCGGCCGGGCCGCGCAGCATCGATCAGGGCCAGATCTACGAGCAGTACGCCAAAGTCCTCAACGCCCTCTCGCAGCACGCGCCCCTGCTCCTGATTCTGGACGACCTGCAGTGGGCCGACAACGCCTCCATCGACCTGCTTTTTCACCTCACACGGCGGATCGAGAGCAGCCGCATCTGCATCATCGCCATGCTGCGCCCGGCCGAGATCGCCCTGGGCCGCGCCGGCGAACGCCATCCCCTGGAACGGGTGATGAGCGAAGTCAAGCGTTACTACGGCGATGTGATCATCGACCTGGACGCGGCCGCCCGCGCCGAGGGCGCCGCCTTCATCGACGCCCTGCTGGACAGCGAGCCGAACGTCCTGGGGGCCGGTTTCCGCCGCGCCCTGCTGGAACGCACCGGCGGCAATCCCCTGTTCGCCGTGGAACTGCTGCGCGAGATGGAGGAGGAGGGCGCGCTGGCGCAGGATGGGCAGGGGCGCTGGGTCGAAGGCCCCGGCCTGGACTGGTCCGCGCTGCCCGCCCGCGCCGAGGGGGTGATCGAGTCCCGCATCAGCCGGCTGACCGCGGACCTGCTGGAGGCGCTGAAACTGGCCAGCGTGCAGGGCGACGCCTTCACCGCCGAGGTGGTGGCGCAGATCCGCGAGCTGAACACGCGCGACTTCGTGCGCCAGCTCAGCAGCGAGCTGGAGAAACGCCACCGCCTGGTCGCCGCGCAGGGCCAGCAGCGGGTGGGCGAGCAGCGCCTCTCCCAGTATCAGTTCCAGAACCGGCTCTTCCAGCAGTATTTGTACGCCGGGCTGGACCCCACCGAGCGCGCCTATCTGCACGAGGACATCGGCCGGGCCCTGGAGGCGCTCTACGGCGCGCGGGCCGACGAGATCGCGGCGCGGCTGGCCTGGCATTTCGAGCAGGCCGGCGTGGCGGAGAAGGCCCGGCAGTATCTGCGGCGGGCAGGCGAGCAGGCGGCCGCGCGCTCGGCCCACGTCGAGGCGATTGACTTCTTGACCCGCGCCCTGGCCCTGACCCCGGACGAGGCCCAGGAAGAACGTTTTGCCCTGGTGCTGGGCCGGGTCAAGGCCTATCACCTGCTGGGCCGTCGCGAAGCCCAGGCACAAGATGTGGCCGAGCTGGAGCGCCTGGCCGAGACCCTGGCTGATCCTGTCAAACAAATGGACGCAGCCATGGAGCGCGTGTTCTTTGAGGAGGTGCAACATAACTATGCCGAGTCCGCCGCGATCAGCCAGCGCATCATCGCCTGGGCGCAAGAGAGCGGGGACATTGAACGTGAGATCGGCGGCCGGCTGCGTCTGGCAGCGGCGCTTGAACGCCAGAGCCATTACCAGGCCGCGCTTGAGCAAGCTGCGCAGGCAGGGGAGCAAGCCAAAGCCGCTGATCTGAAACGCCTTTGGGCGGACAGCCTGTGGCAAATGGCGCAGAATGAGCACAGCCTGGGCCATCGTGAGACGGCCACCGGCTATCTGGATGAGGCGCGCCGCCTGTTCGAAACCCTGGGTGACCGCCGCGGCCAGGCCAGGGTGGCGGAGGAGGAGATGTGGATTCTCCTGGATGAAGGACGGTATGTGGAATCCCTGACCAAGACCGAGTTTGCCCTGCAAGTGGCCCGCGAGGTGGGTGACCGGCGACGCGAGGGGCTCAATCTCAGCAATTTGGCCCCGGTGCTGATAGCAATGGGCGACTTGGCCGGCGCGCAGAGATGCTGTGAACAGGCGATGCCGATCTGTCGTGAGATCGGAGATCGTATGGTCGAGGGCGCCAATCACATCAATCTGAGCAGTGTGTACCTCATGCAGGGCGCTCCCGAACAGGCCCTGCGCCAGGCGGACGAGGCCTTTGCCATCTTCGAGGGGGTGCCGAGTCCGTATGGTCAGGCCTATGCCTGGATCAGCCGCGGCCATGCTTTGGTCGATCTGTCTCGTCCGCAGGCCGCCGCCGAAGCCTATCAACAGGCGCTCGTCTTGCGCCAGGAATCCAGCGATCCCATACAGACGTTCGAACCGCAGTCCGGGCTGGCGCGCGTGCATCTAGCGCAGGGCGACCTTGACCAGGCGCTGACTGCGATCGAACCGATCCTGTCGCATCTGACGACAGTCGGGAATTTGAACGGCGCCGATGATCCTCTGCGGATTTATCTGACTTGCTACGAGGTGCTGCAAGCCAACCACGATCCACGTGCAACCGACCTGTTGGCCGAAGCCTACCGGCAGTTGCAGGACAAGGCAACCGCATTAGGCGATGAACGTGCCCGCGCCTTGTTCCTGGCCAACATCCCCCACCATCGCGAGATCGTCAAGGCCGCCACCGGCGCGTACCCGGTTGAGCCGGCGCAGCCTGTCCCTGCGCTCACGGCGGCGGGGGATGCCGAACCCGCGCCCGCACCCGTCGTCGAAGCGATCCCGCCCGCCCCGACTGCGCCAACTCCCCCGCCGCAAGCG
>JABWBG010000039.1 GCA_013360575.1 Caldilineales bacterium | reverse complement strand
GCGCCCGCCGCAAACAGCTCTCCGCCTCCGCCAGCTCTTCCCCGGCCAGATACGCGCGGCCCAGCCAGAGATCGGCCACCGCGGCCCGGTGCGCCTGCTGGTGGCTGCGCAGCACCGCGGCCGCTTCCACCAGCAGGGGCCGGGCCAGATGCACATCCCCGCGCAGCAGATGAATGCGGGCCAGGTGCAGGTTGTTCTCTGCCGCGGGGGCGGGGCGGTTGTGCGCCAGAAAGGTGGCCCGGCTCTGTTCCAGCAAGGCCTGGGCCGCGTCGAGCTGGCCCTGTTCGATCAGATACTCGGCCTGAGCGCGGTAGGCCAGGGCTGCCAGCGCCTGCGCGCCCGCCCCGGCAAAGATCTCGCCGGCCTGGATCATCTGGGTCATGGCGGCTTCGGGCCGGCCCAATTCCCATTCCAATCGCGATTGCAGGTGCGCCAGCGTCGCCGCCATATCGGGCATGTGCAATTGCGCGGCCCATTCCTGGCCCAGGGCAAAATAGCGCAGGGCGGGGCGCAACTGCCCCAGGCTGTGATGGGTGCGCGCCATGTTGCTGAGGGTGTAGACAGCCTCCAGCCGCAGCCCGGTCTGGCCCAGGATGTCGAGGGCGGCGGTGTAGCTGGCCAGCGCCTCCTCATGTTGATTGAAATAGTACTGGATGGCGCCCAATGTGTTCAGGCAGCGGCCCAGGGGGATGGCCAGTTCCTGGGCCTGAAAATAGGCGATGGCCCGACGAATGGCCGCCGCGGCCTCTGCCGGCTGATCCAGCCGGCGGTGGGCGTTGGCCAGGGCTTTGTCGCAGCGGGCGACTTCGTAGGCGTCGGCCAGGGCGAGGAAGCGGGCGCGGGCGTCGCTCAGGGCAGCGAGCGCCGCGCTGTAGGCGGTGCGTTGGTGGTGCAGCAGTCCGGTCAGGCGCAGGTGCTGGGCCGCGGCCCAGACTTCACCGGGGTGCAGCCGCGCCGCCGCCCGCGCCAGCCAGCCCTCTGCCTCGTCATACCGGCCCAGGTAGATGGCCATCTGCGCCTGCGCCAGCACGCTGCATGTCTGGGCTTGCGGCGAATCGCCAAAATGGCGGGCGGCGATCTCCAGAGCAGTGTGCGCCGCTTCCTCCTGATTTTGGTCGATTGCGGTCAGCGCCAACAGGAAATAGGCCGCGGCCCGCGTCTCCGCGCTTTGCTGCGCCGCGGCTGCCAGCGCCTGGATGCGGTCGGGGATGGCGTCGTAGCGGTTGGCCAGATAATCGCAGACCAGGGCGCGCAGCGCCTTTCCGGCATCCGCCCCGTCCGGATCGGCCTGATCATCCCGCCATGCATCGTGCAGCCGGCGGGCGGTGACAAAATCGCCCTGGCGCAGGGCAGCGTCCAGGGCGGTGAAAGGGGGGGCCGGGGGCAGGAGTTGGCGGATCATACCGAAAGCGCGGGGGGCAGGTGCAGGCGCAGGCTGATCAGGGGCGTGTGCTCTTCTTCTGCTGCCGGCACCACCACGCCGGGGAAGTGCGCCTGTCCGGCGGCGTCGGTGCGCCCCTGCAACACCTGGCCGAACAGCACCAGGGTGACGGGGATGGCCGCGGCGCTGGTCTCGTCCGGCGGGGTCAGGCTGAGCAGCAGGCCCGGCCTCTCCTCGCTGCCGCGCTGCGCCATTTCCACGGTGTAATGCCATCCCGCCGGATCGGCCAGGAAATCGCTGCCCAAGAGCACGGGGCGTCGGGGGTCGAGCAGGAACCGGCGCTTTCCTTCCTCATCCGCGGGGATGTGCGCATCGAAAAGGGTAATGGTGAGATCGGCCTCGTGGCGGCTCTGCACCGGCGTCTCACCGATCTGGGTGTAGGTTTGCCACTGCGCCAGCTCGTTCTGGCAGCGGGCGCAGCCGGCGATGTGTCCGGGCAAGGGGTGTCGCTGCCAGCGGGCGGTGTTGCCCGCCAGGAAATCGGCAGCGTAATCGGGCAAATGGTCGGCGAAGAGGTCGCAGGCCTCATGCGCGGGCAGTAGACTTTCCAGGTGCGGGGGCGAGATCTCCGCCAGCGTGGTAGAGGAGGTGACCAGGCGCCACAGGCGTTGTTCCAGGGCGTCCAATTCAGTGGGTGTGAAGCGGGAATCGGTGGACATCAGAATTCATCAAGGGCGGCTCGACTGAGCTCGCCGAAGTCGGCGATGCGGCGGCGGAAGTAGACTGCGCGAAAGGCGGTGCGTGCACGTGAGAGCCAGACCGCGGCGCGAGCTACCGGGACGCCAAAAAAGGCGGCGAGTTCGGCGTTGTTGAGTTGGTAGATGTAGAGCAGGAGGAGGATCACCCGGTAGCGCTGGTTGGCGATCTCCTGAATGGCGGAGAGGAAGGCTTCGGTGTGGAGGACATGGCCGGCGGGATCGCTGGCAGGGTCGAGTTGCTCCGCCTGGTCGAATTCGAGGGTGTGGTTGCGGATGGCGTCGCGTAGATCGGTGATGACCACCTGGCGGGTTGTTTGCCACAGCCAGGCATCGAGGGCCACATCGAACCAGTAATGCGTGTTCAGCGCCTCCAGGACGGCGCTGACGATCTGCAGTTGGTGATCGAGGCTGGGCGGGTATTTGAAGACTTTGTGGTATTGGTGGTAGGCCATGGTGGCCAGCCGCTTGCTCAGGGCCGGCGCCAGGCCATCGGGCGTATCCACCACGCCGAAAACCTCGGCTTGGTGACGATAAAAGCCGGCCACGACGCGCGCCAACCAGTCCTGATAGGTCAGATCGCCTTCTTCTTGCTTGCTGGCGAAGGCGACGGCGGCGCGATAGCGGTCTGTTCCCTGTTCTGTGGCCAATCGTTGGCGCAGTGCAGCCCACCGCGCCTCGGCGATGTCAGAGGCGGGGGGCGCCGCGGCCCTGAGTGCGGCCAGCAGAGCCAGCAGTGACTCGATCTCAGCAGCGGTCCAGGGGCGGGTGAATGGCGGGGGCAGGGAGACCGGCAATGGCGAGTCGGAAGGTAGCATCTCTGGCAGATAGAGGAGGTGAGTGGGATCCGCCAGAGTATAGCACGGCAGGCAAAGCCCGACAAGCAAAGTAAATAACCTTACAGTACGGGCGGCGAGAGCGCCTGCCACCCATCTATAGCAAAAAGGGCCGAATTCTTGCAGTGCGCGCGGGCGAATTTGGTCGCCTTATCCAATTTTGTTAGGCCCGCGCCCGCCCCCTCCTCCCCACGCCCCACGTTTTACGTTTTACGTTTTACCCCTCACCGCTCCACCAACCCGGCAGGCTCCATCTCCTCCCCCTCTTCCGCCTCGTCCGCGGCGGCGGGCGCCTGCCGCGGGCGCACGTGCCAGAAACGGGACAGGCTCTCTTCCCAATTGGCCAGCAATTCGGCGGCCAGGGGGCTGTCCGTGGCCTGCAAATGCTCGCTGACCATGCGGTAGAGCAGCCCGCGGGCCGCTGCATCTGCCACGCGGGTGACATAGACCAACTCTTCATTCACGCGGCCGGGGAATTCGGGCGCGTCCGCGCTGCCGACTTCCAGCACAAACGCCTGGCCGCCGGTCATGCCCGCGCCGAAATTGTGGCCGGTGCGGCCCAGCACCACCACCACGCCCCCCGTCATGTACTCGCAGCCGTGGTCGCCCACGCCCTCGATCACCGCGTCCGCGCGGCTGTTGCGCACCGCGAACCGCTCGCCTGCCCGCCCCGCCGCGTACAACACCCCGCCGGTGGCCCCGTACAGGCAGGTGTTGCCCACGATGTAGCTCTCTCGCCACACAAAGGCCGCGTCTGCAGGGGGCCGCAAGGCCAGCACGCCCCCCGCCAACCCCTTGCCCACATAATCATTCGCATCCCCGATCAAGGTGAACCGCACCCCCTGCGGCAGAAACGCGCCGAACGATTGCCCCGCGCTGCCCCGGAAGGTAATCGCCACCTGCCCCGCTGCCAGACCCTCCATCCCCAACTGCACCAGCCGCCCCCCCAGCCGCGCTCCCACCGAGCGATCCACGTTGCTGATCTCCACCTCGCGGGTGAAAGGCAATTCCTTGAGGGCAATCGCGGCCACCACCGCTTCCGCCAGGCGGTTGCCCAGGCTGTGCGGCTCCGCGAAATCGGGCGCAGCCTGGAAATGGCGGGGCGTGGGCACATCTGGCTGCGCCAGCAACGCGCTGAGGTTGAGGGAATCCAGGGCTGTGTCCCCCGTCACCCGCTGCTCCAACAACTCGGTGCGCCCGATCACCTCGTTCAGCGAGCGGAAGCCCAGTTCCGCCAGCAGCTCCCGCACCTCCTGGGCGATGAAGGTGAAGAGCGCGATCACATGATCGGGGGCGCCGGCGTATTTGGCCCGCAGTTTCGGGTCTTGCGTGGCCACCCCCACCGGGCAGGTGTTGTTGTGACACACGCGGGCCATGATGCAGCCCTCCGCGATCATCGCCAGCGTGCCGAAGGAAAACTCGTCCGCGCCCAAAATCGCCGCCACCACCACGTCCCAGCCCCTGCGCAGGCCCCCATCCGCCCGCAGGATGATGCGATCCCGCAGGCCGTTGGCCCGCAACACCTGCTGCGTCTCGGCCAGGCCCAGTTCCCACGGCATGCCCGCATGCTTGATCGACGACAGCGGCGACGCCCCCGTGCCCCCGGAATGTCCGGAGATGAGCACGCTGTTCGCCCGGCCCTTCGCCACCCCCGCCGCCACCGTCCCCACACCCGCTTCCGAGACCAGCTTGACCGAAATCTCCGCCCGCGGGTTCGCCTGCCGCAGGTCGTAGATCAACTGCGCCAGGTCTTCGATCGAGTAAATGTCGTGGTGCGGCGGCGGCGAGATCAGGGCCACGCCCGGCGTGGTCAGGCGGATCGCCGCGATCTTTTCGCTCACTTTGTGGCCGGGCAGATGCCCCCCCTCGCCCGGCTTTGAACCCTGCGCCATCTTGATCTGCAATTCGTGGGCCGAGGCCAGATAGGCTGGCGTGACGCCAAACCGCCCCGACGCCACCTGCTTCACGCGGCTGTTGCGCTCGCTGCCCAGCCGGGCCGCATCCTCCCCTCCCTCGCCGCTGTTCGACCGCCCCCCGATCCGGTTCATGGCCATGGCCAGATCGCCGTGCGCCTCCTCGCTCAGCGCGCCCATGGACATGGCCGCGGTGCTGAATCGCCGCATGATCGCCTCCACCGGCTCCACCTCCTCCACGGGGATCGCCCCCCGTCCCGGTTTGAAGGCCAGCAGCGCCCGCAGATCCACCGGGGGCTGGGCCGCCAACTGCTCCGTGTAGCGCTTGTACAGTCCATACGCTTGCGCAAAGCCGCCATCCAGCGCCCCCGCATGCCGCACCGCCTTCTGCAAGCTGCGGATCACCTCCGGGCTGAGCGCGTGCGCCTCCCCCGCCTTGCGATATTTGTAAAAGCCCCAGTGCTCCAACTTGTCTGTGGAAGTGTGATAGGCCAGCGTGTGCCGGTAGAAGGTGTCGTTGGCCAATTTCTCGAAGCCCACCCCCCCCAGCCGGTTCGGCGTGCCGGTGAAACAGCGATCCACCACCGCATCCGCCAGCCCGATGCATTCGAATATCTGCGCGCCGCAATAGCTGTCTACCGTGCTGATGCCCATCTTGGACATGATCTTCAGCAGGCCCGCCTCCAGGGCCTTCAGATAGTGCTTCTCCGCTGCTGCCGCGGCGTCGATGCCCTTCAACCGGCCCTCGCGGGCCAGATCGCGCACGCTGTCCAGCGCCAGCCAGGGGTGGACGGCGTTGGCGCCGTAGCCGATCAGGGTGGCCAGACGGTGTACCCCCGTCACATCCCCTGCCTCCACCAGCAGGCTGCCTTGCATGCGCAGCCCCCGCCGGATGAGGTGATGGTGCACCGCGCCCACCGCCAGCAGGCTGGGCGCCGGCGCTCGCTCCGGCCCTGCCGCCCGGTCGCTGAGCAGCAGCAGGTTGTGGCCATTGCTCAGCGCCGTCACCGCCCCCGCGCACAGCCGATCCAGCGCCTCCTCCAGTCCTGCCACACCCGCGGCCACAGGGAAGGTCAGATCCAGCTCCACCAGCGAAAAGGGCAAGCCATCATGCCCTGCGTCGAAAGGAACCTCTGCCGGCCGCCGCAGCCGCCGCAGGCTGCCCACCGTCTGCCGATCCAGCACCGGTGAATCCAGGCGCAGCAGGCGCGCGTGTTCCGGCGTCTCTTCCAGGATGCTGCGCCGGCGGCCCAGCAGGGTGGTCAGCGACATCACCATGTGCTCGCGCAGGGGGTCGATGGGCGGGTTCGTGACTTCGGCGAAGCGCTGCTTGAAATAGTGGGCCAACGCCCGCGGCAGCCGCGACATCACCGCCAGCGGGGTGTCGTCGCCCATGGCGCCCACCGGTTCCTTGCCGGCCAGGGCCATGGGCTTCAGCACCGCGGCCAGCGATTCGCTGGTGTAGCCGAAGAGCTGCTGCAGGGGGGCCAACCCGATCCGCTCCTCCTCTTCCGCGGCCGCGGCGTCGTTCACAAAGAGATAGCCCTCCTCATATTGCGGCTCTGCGCTATCTCCCGCCGTCTCGCCCCTCAGCCCGTTGCCCCGCACGATCACCTGATCCAACTGCTGCAAGTGGTAGAGATGCGAGCGCACCCAGGCGCCGTAGGGCTGGCGTTCGCACACCTCGGCCTTGGTTTCGTCGTTCAGCAGCATGCGCCCGCGCTGGATGTCGATGAGCAGCATCTGGCCGGGGCCTAGTTTGCCGCGGCGGATGATCTGGCTGGCCGGCAGGGGGATGACGCCGGTCTCGGAGCCGCAGACCAGCAGCCCCTCGCGGGTGCGCTGGTAGCGGATGGGCCGCAGGCCGTTGCGGTCCAGCGTGGCCCCGGCCACCCGGCCATCGGTGAAGACGAGCGCGGCCGGCCCATCCCACGGTTCGCACAGCGCGGCGTGGTAGCTGTAGAAATCGCGCCGCGCAGGGGGAAGATCCGCCATTTTTTCCCACGCTTCCGGGGTCAACATCATCAGTACGTGCCGCAGTTCGCGGCCGCTGCGCACCAGCGCTTCCACGGCGTTGTCCAGCATGGCGCTGTCGGAGCCGCGGGTGTCGATGATGGGGCGGATCGCCTGGCCCCAGGCCGAGTCGGCCAGACTGCGTTCGCGGGCGCTCAGCCAGTTGACATTGCCTTCGATGGTGTTGATCTCGCCATTGTGGGCGAGGATGCGGAAAGGCTGCGCCCGTTCCCAGGTGGGGAAGGTGTTGGTGGCGTAGCGCTGGTGGAAGAGGGTGATGGCGCTGGCAAAGTGCGGATCGGCCAGATCTGGATAGAAACGGGCCAGTTGCGAGCCGAGCATCAGGCCCTTATAAACGATGGTGCGGCTGGAGAGGGAGGGGATGTACAGGCGGATGTCTTCGGCCGCGGCTTCGGCTTCGATGGCGCGGCGGGCGAGGTAGAGCACTTTTTCGAAGGGATCGCCGCGGTCGAGGAAATCGGGCCGGCGGATGAAGGCCTGCCAGATGGCGGGGAGAGATGCGGCGGCCAGCCGGCCCAGGGCGTCCAGCCCGATCGGTATCTGCCGCCAGGCCAGGGCTTGCAGTCCCACCACGCGCAGTTCGCGGCTCACCAGGTCTTGCCAGGTTTCTGGGGCCAGGTCGCGGTCGGCAAAGAACATGCCCGCAGCCAGATCGCCATATTTCACCTGATCCAGGCCCAACTCGCGGCCGAAAAAGCTGATCGGGATCTGTGTGAGCAGGCCGGCGCCATCGCCGGTGCCCGCGTCCGCGGCCACGCCGCCCCGGTGTTCCAGGTTGGCCAGCGCTTCCACGGCCATTTGCACAAATTCGTGGCTGCGGCGGCCGGGGATGTCGGCGATCAGGCCAATGCCGCAGGCTTCGTGCTCGAAACGGGGCTGATAGAGGGTGTGGTGCAGGGCGGCGGCGGTGGGAAGGTAGGTCATAGGAGTGTCAGGTGTCAGGTGTCAAGTGTAATGAGGCCAGGATTGCGTAAAACGTAAGTTGGTTGGTTGGTTCGTTGGTTGGTCGAGGGGGGAGATGCGGGGAGGCGGGGAGGTCAAGCGGTCGGAGCGCTCGCAGCGCTCCGACCGCTGGCGGCGGCGATGAGACGGGAACTAAATACTGAATACTGAATACTGAATACTGAATACTGAATACTGAATACTGAATACTGAACACAAAACGCCCCTGTTCCGCGCAGGGCGGCAGGGGCGTCATTGCCAGGGGCGGCGGCGCCGCCGTAGCGGCGGCAGTGCCGTATGGGAAGGGGAGGGATTATATGCCAAGCCTGGGGGCTTGTCCAGTCGCCAACTGGAAGCACAGACACAAAACACCCCTGCCAGCGCAGGAGGGCTGCCGGCAGGGGCGTGGGAGACAGGGCAAGGCCGCGAGGGCCGGTCAACTCAGCCAGCGCCGGCGTTGGCGATTCAGCAACCAACCGACCAGGCCGGCAATCAGCGCCAGGATGAACAACACGCCCCAGACCGACCAGCGCGTGATCTCATCGAAAAAGACCACCTGGGCCGGCGCTTCGGCAGGGGTGGGGGGCAGGGCTGCGTCTGTAACCGGCGGGTTGGGGATGTCGATACGCAGGCCGGGCGAGGCGCTCTCGCTTTCATGCGAGATCGCTTGCAGCAGCGCCACGCGGTCGGGGCTGTAGCCCAGGGCCGCGAAATCCATGCGCCCCTCGGCCAGATGGCAATCCACACAGTTCAGGGCGCGCTCTTTGGCGGTCACGCCGTGGCTGAGTTGCTTGGGGATGGCGACCGTCTGGGGTTGCCACTGCCCGCTGTAGGCCATCTGCGCTGCGGCCGCGCCGGCGCGGATCGCCTGATCCAGATCGCCGGTGGTGTAGTACACGTCCAGCTTCAGGGGGATGGGCGCGGCGCTGCGAGCATCCACCGGGATGGTGACGGTGAGGTCTTTGAACGGCTGCACCTTCGACTTCAGATCCGCGTAGTCCCCAGGCAGGGGCTGGCCGTAGATCAGTCGCTCGCCGTTGAACCAGTAGAAGGCCGGGGCCACGCTGCCGGCAGCCGCGGATTGGTCCGCGGGGTAGTATAGTTCGGTGATGGGGTCGCGCTGCGGCGCGGCGGTCCAATCACGCGCTGTCAGCCCGCCGGCGTCGAGGATGTGACAGGTGCGGCAATCCAGGCGCTGGTGGCGATTGAGGATCGTGTCCGCATGCGGCGCGGGGGTGTGACAATCGGCGCAGCCCAGGCGGGTTTCCGCCCGGTCGCGGCCCCACAGGGTGGGAGAATAGCCGTAGAAGAGATGGTCGGGCGCGCGGTGGCAATCGACGCAGGCCATGCCCCGATCGATGTGTACATCCCCGGTCACGGCTGCGTGCTGGTCGGCCACGGGCGCGAAATCGCTGCTGCGCTGGGCCAACTGGCTGCCGCCGGCGTTGAGATGGCAGCGCAGGCACATGGCCGTGGTGGGCCGGGCCGCAGTGCGCGCGGCCAGCAGGCTGCGGTCGCCGGGGATCGTCCACTCGCCCGCCTCGTTCTGCGCCGGGAAGCGCTGGTTCATATCGTACACTTCGGCGTGGCAGACCAGGCAATCGACATGGGCTTTGGCTGCGGCATCGTCGGCTGGGCTGCCGGGAACGGGCCCGGCCCCGATGTGGCAGCGCCCGCAGCCCCCGGCAATCCCCAGTTCCGGGTTGAGTACGCCCAGCCAGTCAATGGCTGCGGTGGTGCCCGGCAAGGGGCTGTAATGATCCATCTTTTCGGCCCAGGTGTAGTGCACCGAATGGATCACCTGATCGGCAATGCCGATGTGACAGGTGTTGCAAGTCTCTGGGCCGGTGTATTCGCGGATGTATTGGTGCGCGGGCGGAGGATCGGCCAGCGCCGGCCCTGGCAGCGCCAGCAGCAGGCCCACCGTTGCCCACAGGATCAGGAGGATGCGGGTACGCGTCATGGCTTGGCCACCTCCTCGGACAGGGTGTGGCAACGGGTGCATCCGGCGTTCTCCAAATCCAGGTGATCCAGCGGAGCCGGGGCCACCATGCTGTAGGGCTGATGACAGAGTTGGCAGTCGCTGCGGGCCTCGTCCAGCGGGTGCGAGCGGATTTGCGGCGGGATGCGCGCGGCTTCCAGGGGCAGCACGCGGGGCAGGGCCGCGCCGCTGATCTGCGCGCCCGGTGTGGCCGTGGGCAGCGGCGGCTTGGCCCGCGGGGAGTAGGCGTCGACGACTTGCCGCGGCGGCAGCGTGGTGATCGCCGTCTGCTCCACCGTGAAGAAACGATAGGTGAAGATCAGGAAGAGCGCGGCCAGCAGGCCGGCGACCGGCAGGAAGAGGCGCGTGCGCTTCCACAGCGTTGGCGGCGGGGGCAGGGGCCGCTCTTGCCCGGCCTGGATGCGCTGCAACTCGCCCATGTGCTCCTCTTCCATCTCGTGCCGGCTGAGCTTGCCGGTGAACATGCTGCGATTGAAATACTTCAGATGCACGTGATAGAAATGCCAGGTGAGGATCGACAGCACCGCCAGCACCGCTTCCGCCCCGTGCGCAGCCTTGGCCGCGGGGATCATTTCCCCCGGCAGCACGCGGGTGGTGGCGATCGGGTTCCACAGCATGTAGCCGGTGATGGCCATGATCACCGTGCCCCAGACCACCGCCCAGTACTCGATCTTCTCGCCGAAATTGTAGCGATCCATGGCCGGCCGCGTCTTGGACAGGCCCAGGTTGTAAGCCACCTGCTGGATGAAGTCGCGCACATCGCTGAAGCTGGGCAACATGGTCAGGCGGCGGCGCAGCACCAGCACCTTGTAGGCCACGTAGAAGATGTGGAAGATGGAGAGAGCGATCAGCACAATGGCGGAGATGTGGTGAACAGAGCGGGTGTTTTCCACGCCGCCCAGCCCCACCAGCACGAACCGCGAGAGGGCGTTGTCCGGATATTTCTGCGGCAGGCCGGTGATGGCCAGCAAGGTGAAGCTGAGAAGCATGAAGAAATGCTCCATCCGCTCCACAAAACCAAAGCGATGGTATGCTTTCTTGGTCTGGCTCACGCCTCACCTCCTTCCTGCGGCTCGTCCTGGCTTGACGCGGCCAGACGTTGCTGGCGCCGCGCCTGCCGCCACTCCCGGCGCTGGCGGCTGCGGTCGATCCAGGTGCGGCCGATGTCCAGGCCGATGTAGACCACGAAAAAGCCCAGCACGCCCGGAATCAACAGCTTATAAAACCAATCCACCGCCGTGACGATGGGGTAGTGTTCCCAGTCGGGCGGGTAGTGCCCCATCCAACTGGCGGTGAACGCGGCGTCGGCGTCGGGATGGCAGCGCTGGCAGGTGGCCAACAGATTGGCCTGCATCACGGTCGAATTAGCGCTGTCGGCCCGCATGATGCGATGGGCGCTGTGGCAATCATGGCAGACGGCCTTGTTCGTGAACCCTTCCGGATCGGTTGCTTCGAAGATCTTCACCGTCGTGCCATGAAAATCGGCCACGTAGGTGTCGAACACATGGGTCGAGATGCCGTACCGGGCCATCATTTCCGTATCCGCGTGGCAACTGCCGCACAATTCCGGCGCGCTGAGGCGAAAGGCCGCGGTGCGCGGGTCTTCGATCTGGTGGGCGGGGTGGCAAGAACTGCACGTGGGCACATCCTCGTTGCCGGCGATCAGCTGCACGCCGTGCACCGAGGCGCGAAAATCGGTGGTAATCACGTTGTGACACTCGCCGCAGGCATCGATCTGCGCAGCCGGCGAGGCGGCCGGGTTTTCTTGCCAGTTGGCCCAGGCCACATCGTGGGCGCCGTGGCAGTCGATGCAGGTGGCGGCTTCGCTGCGGCCCGCGGCCAGCAGGCGCCCGTGCATGCTATCCTGCCGGTGCAGGGCCTGGTCGGCGTGGCAGTTGCCGCACACCTGGCTGATCATCACCTGCCAATCGCGATGGTTGGCAGCGGGGAAAGGGGGGTGCGGATAACCGCTGCCCTTGTCATTGTGACAATCGCTGCACAACAACTCGGCGTGCACCGACGCCGCCAGATCCACCGGATTCATGTTCAGGGGCAGCACCTCTCGCGAGGGCAGCACCATCGTCAGCTCCGGGTCGGTGTGGCAGAGCAGGCAGCGGTCATTCCCCGGCATATCGCCCTGTTGCGCCAGGGCCGGGGGGGCGCTGATGACTCCCACTGCCAGCGCCAGCAGCAGCGCCAACAGCAGCGGGGAGCGGGGGATCAAACGATGGCGCATCAGCCTCCCTCCTCCGTGGCCGGCGCGGTGACGCCGGGGATTACGGGCAGGGGCGCAGGCAGGCGATCCGGCGGGACGATCACGCTGCGGTTGGCCTCCCGCGTCGCCGGATCCACATCCTCCGCCCGCAAGAAAAGCGCATCCTGACCATGGCAACTGGTGCAAGAGGCGTTCTGGGGTGTGTTGCGCTGGATGTTGTGGGGCGTGGCGTATTTCCAGGTGGGCACGGCGTCGAATTCAGGCAGCAGCCCTTCGGCGTAGAAATCGTACAGGCCCGGCGCGGCCGGCGCATGGCGCACCGGCGCATAGGCCCAGGGCCGTTCCGGGCTTTGCAGCGGGTTCAGACCGATCTTGAAGGTCATCTCCGTGCCTTCGGTGCGAAAATACTTGATGCCCTGATCATCGACGCCGGTGTGGCAGCCAAAACAACTCTTGACCGCGCCAGCGGAGTGGCACACCTGGCAGGAGAGCATGCCCAAATGCAGGCTGTCGTGCTGCGCGATCTCTGTGCCCGGCTGCACTTCGGGGTGGCAATCCTGGCAGCCCGGTTCGGGATCGCCATCGTAGCGGGTGCCATGGCCGCGGGCGTGATAATCATCTGCCGTGTGACACTTGGTGCAGGCCATGCCCGCCTTTTGCCAGTGCACATCCGCGGGGATGCCCTCGTGATTGCCGCGGTAATCATCCGCCACGCGGGCGCTGTGGCAGCCGCCGCAGGTCAGCCACACCGAAGCCACTTTCTTGACCTGGTGCCCGGCCAGCAACCCGCCGCCCAGGGCCGAAGGCCGGCTGATATGACAATCGCCGCAACTGGCATGACAGGAGGTGCAATGGTTGTTGTAGGCGGTGACAAGGGTCGGGTTGGTAAAATCCGCCCCCCGCTCTTTCAACACTTCCAGATAACCCGGCAGCAGGCGATGGGCGCTGGTGCGGGCCAACTCGGCATATTCGGGGTGGCAGCTGCCGCAGGTGCGTTGCGGGTTGGCGCTGGCCTTGGCTGCCAGCCCCACATGCGCTTCACCCTTCACCACCGTTTCCGGGGTGCCGCCATGGCAGGCGATACAGCCCGGCGTGGCGTGGACATCTTGCAAAAAGGCTTCGCCATCGATGTACACCTTTTCCCATGCCTCCAACGGAGGCAACTCCCCCGCTCACCCCTCGCCCGAGGCTTCGGTCGAATGCACCTGTTCCGGCTCTTCGGCCAGCGTCTGCAACACCTCCAGGTTGGTGTGGCAGGCGATGCAGTTATCCGAAGAGGGCGCCACGGCCGCCAGTTCAGAAGATTCCGGCGCGGGCGCGCTTTCTACCGCCGGCGCAGACGCGTTTGCGCTCAGAGCTGCGGGCGCAGCCGCCAGCGCCACCTCGCTGCTTGCCGCTTCCACCCTCGGCAGGGTCACATCCGCCGCGGCCGGGCCATCGAACAGCAGCCACAGCCCCACGCTCGCCGCCAGCAGGGCAATGAACAGCAGCAACCAGCCGCGGTTTCTCTTGATCCAGTACAAATTCGTGTGCGTTGTGTGCATAGGCCACTGCTCACTTGCGGGAATGGGGGGGACAGTGAAGGGAAGCATACCATCATTCCCCCATTTTTGTCATGATCTGCATCATGAATGTGAGAGCCCCATGAAAATCATGTGTCCAAGATGAGCCTGCCCTGCGCCTTCTGACGCAGGGCAGGCTGGCGGCAACGCCCGCGAGAGACGCTGCCCAGGCTACTCCCCTGCCTGCGTGGGGTAATCGGGCACGAGATCGGGGCTGAAGCGCGGCAGTTGCGCCAGCACAGCATCATCCAACGACCAGCCCATCATCCCGAATTTGATGTTGGTGACATTGTAGCCCAGCGCGCCCAGGATCGTCGTCGCCACCTGGCCGGTGTGCCCGGTGTAGCAATAGGCGGCGATCGGCTGATCCGCCGGCAACTTCGCCAGGTTGTCCGGATTCGCTATCTCTTTCCAGGGGATGTTGATGGCGCCCGGCACATGACCGAGGGCGTAATGATCCGGCGCCCGCACCGACACGATCAGCGGGTTGTTATCGTCATCCCCATCATTCAGATTCTCGAAGATGGCCGAGGCCGGGGTCACCATCGTGGTATTTTCGCCATTGATCCAGGCATCGATCGCCTCGCGCACACTGCCCGCGGCCAGCGCCGGCAAGGTATAGGTCTCCGTGGCGGTATTCGGCGTCGTTTCCAGCCGATAATCGGGCGCAGACGCAGGATCGTACGCCGCCGTGGCCAGAATGGCCGGATCATCATTCCAGCCCATCATGCCATATTTGAGATTGATGGCATCGTAGCCCAGCATGGCCAGCGCCGTGGTGGCGATCTGTCCCGTGTGCCCGGTGTAGCAGTAGACCACGATCTGGCGGTCGGTGGGCAGTTGGGCCAGGTTTTCCTCCCGCAGCAACTGCTTCAGGGGGATATTGACAGCGCCGGGGATGTGGCCGATGGCATAATGCTCCGGCGTTCGCACCGACAGGATGAAGGGATTGTTATCGTCATCCCCATCGTTCAGGTTCTCGAACAGGGCCTGGGCGCTGACCACCGGGGACTTGCCGGAGGTGAGATAAGCCTCCGCGGCCAGCCGCACTTCCTCGAACACATTCGAGACCGGCTCAGGTGTGGGCGTGGGCGGCACGGGCGTAGCGGTCGGCGGCACGGGCGTGGGCGTGGGTGGCACGGGTGTAGCGGTCGGCGGCACCGGCGTCGGTGTGGGCGGTACGGGGGTGGGAGGGACGGGCGTGGCGGTGGGAGGGATGGGAGTGGCCGTCGGTTCCGGCGCGGCCCCGCCGCAGGCGCTCAACAGCGCCGCCACAAGCACAACAAGCAAAATGGATAGGAGTGGGTGATTCTTCATAAGGGATCCTCTTGTAAGGGAGATGGAGCACCCGCGCATCGGTGCACGGGGTTGTTACAATGTTCACAAGTTTATAACCAAACTTTATGCACCGGCTATGATCTGTGTCAGGTTCATCATCTTTGCTGATTATCAAGCTTTCTAAGGCGCACGAATCACATCACTGCCGGCCTGTGGTGTATGATCCTGGTCATGGACAGAGCGCCGGCGCTGCGCTTTGCTACGGTTGCCGGATGCGCGTTCCCCGTTGCCCCTGCCATCGCCATCCCTCTCCCACAGGAGCCCCCATGCTTGACTGGCACACCCTCGAAGTCTTCGTGACGGCTGCGCGCTTGCAGAATTTCTCCGCCGCGGCCACGGAACTGAATCTCAGCCAGCCGGCGGTGACGCAGCGCATCCGCACCCTGGAGGCCTATCTCCATGTCACCCTGTTCGAACGGCAGCGGCAGCGCGTCTTTCTCAGCGAGGCCGGGGCCTTTCTGCTGCCCCTGGCCGAGGATCTGCTGCGCCGCAGCAAGCGCCTGGAGGAGATGATGCACTCACTCAGCGGTCAGGTGGTGGGGCATTTGGTGATCGGTTGTTCCACCACGTCGGGCAAATATATCTTGCCCGGCTTGCTGGCCCGTTTTTGCCAGCGCTATCCGGGGGTCAGCGCCACTGTGCAGGTCGGCTCTCGGGCGCGGGTGCTGGAGATGCTGCTCGCGCGCGGGGTGCATCTGGCCTTCTCCAGCGAGCGGGTCGAGCATGCCGAGATCGCTTTTACGCGTTTTCTGGAGGATGATGTGGTGCTGGTGGCGTCCAGCCATCACCCCTGGGCGCAGCGCAGCGCCATCGCCGCCGCCGAGTTGCTGAACGAGCACATGATCATGCGCGAAAAGGGGTCGGGCACCTACAACGCGGTGGTGCAGGCGTTGGAAGGGGTTGACATCAGCCTGCACGAGTTGCACACGGTGATGACGCTGGGCAATTCCGAGGCGATCCTCATGGCGGTGGAGGAGGGGATCGGCGTGGGGTTCGTGCCGCAGTCCGCGGCGGCGCGTTTTTTGTCCGCCGGCCAGATCTGTAGGGTGCCCATCGAGGGTGTGCGCATGCAGCACACGATCTGGATGGCGGAAAATACCCTGCAGCCCGCCACCTCGGCCCAGATTCACTTCCAAAAGATGCTGGAGGCTGCCGGGTTGGATCGCGGGCATCTCTATCCCGCTGCGCTGCGCGAGCTGTGGCAGCAGCAGGCGCCCGCCGGCCCGGTCGCTTGACCCCCCACGTGCGGGTGACCGCAGTCAGCTTTCGGCCAGTTCTTGCATGCCCTCGCGGTTGAGGATGCGGATGCGTTTGCGCCCGATCTCGATCATGCCCCGGCTCTTGAGGTCGTTGAGCACCTGGGTCGCCGTCTCGCGATAGGTGCCCACCATTTCGGCCAGATCCTGGTGCGTCTGGCCGTAGACTTCGTCCCCATTCTCGCCGGCCAGGCGCAGCAGCAAGGAGGAGAGGCGGGCCGGGATGCCCTTGAAAGCGAGGTCTTCCAGCCGGCCCTCGGCATCGCGCAGGCGGCGGCCGGTGATCTCCAGCATGCGCAGCGCCACTTGCGGGCGTTGCAAGACCAGCCGTTCCAGGTCGGCGCGGTTCAGCACGCAGATGGTGCAATCGCTCATCGCTTCGGCGAAGGTGTTGTGCATCTGTTGGCCCAGCAGGGCCATTTCGCCAAAGAGAGAGCCGGGGTCCAGGGTGGTGATCACCAGTTTTTTGCCCTCCGGCGAGATGCGGTAGATCTGCACCTGGCCCGTTTTGAGGATGAAGAGCACCTCGCCCGTTTCTTCGGGCCGGTAGAACACCTTGCCTTTGCGCACGGCGCTCATGGTGGTGATGCGATCCAGTTCCTCTTGCTCTTTCTCGGAGAGGTCTTGGAACAGGTCCAACGTCGATAAATGGCGGTTTTTCTCATCCATGATGGGGCCTCTGACGGGGTGGGGACTGCGTCGCGGGGGCGCCGGCCGGGCCGTGCGATCACGCAATGCGCTGCGGGTCTGCGGTCGATGGAGGGTGATCGCTCAAACAGAACAGGCCCACGAAGGTGTGGCCTTGGCCTTGCATTATAGAATGCCGGCGCGGGCTTGGCAAATGCTTTTTGTCACGTTTGCGCGGCGCGGCGGCGGGGGGTAGAATCGTGGGCATGCGTGTTGTTATGATCTCGAAAGCCTGCATCGTGGGGGCCTATCAACGCAAGCTGGAGGCGTTGGCCGCGCTGCCGGATATGAACTTGACGGTGCTGGCGCCGCCCAGTTGGCGCGATAGCCGCGGCCAGCAGCATTTGGAGCGGGTTTTCACCCACGGCTACGATCTGCGGCAGACGCCGCTGGCCCTGAACGGGCATTTTCATCTGCATTTCTATCCCCGGCTGGCCGCGGAAGTGCGCTCGTTGCAGCCCGATCTGCTGCACGTCGACGAGGAGCCGTACAATCTGGCCACGCGCCAGGCGTTGGGGCTGGCGCGCAGGCTGGGCATTCCGGCCCTGTTCTTCACCTGGCAGAATCTGCGCCGCCGCTATCCGCCCCCCTTTGCTTGGTTCGAGCGCTTCGCGTTTGCGCACGCGGCCCTGGCCCTGGCCGGGAATCAGGCTGCGGCCGCGGTGTTGCGGGCCAAGGGTTTTGCCAAACCGGTTCGAGTGATCCCGCAATTTGGGGTGGATCCTGATCTCTTTGCCCCGGCCGAGGCTCCGCCCGCAGCCCGGCCCTTCACCATTGGCTATGCCGGCGGTTTTGTGCCGGAAAAGGGGCTGGATACGTTGCTGCATGCCTGCGCCGGGCTGGAGGGGCCGTGGCGGCTGCGCCTGGTCGGCAGCGGCAGCCAGCAGCCGGCGCTGGCCGCGCTGGCGGCAGATCTGGGCATCGCCGGGCGTGTGGAATGGCTGCCCAAGCGCTCCTCCACCGACATGCCCCCGTTCTATCACTCTTTGCATGTGCTGGTGCTGCCCTCGCGCACGCAGCGCAATTGGATGGAGCAGTTCGGGCGGGTGTTGGTGGAGGCGATGGCCTGCGGTGTGCCCGTGGTCGGCTCGGACAGCGGCGAGATCCCGCACGTGATCGGGGAGGCGGGGCTGATCTTTCCGGAGGGGGAGGCCGCGGCCCTGGCCGGGCAGTTGCAGAGGCTGGCCGCGGATGCGGCCCTGGCTGCGGATCTGCGCCGCCGTG
>JABWBG010000321.1 GCA_013360575.1 Caldilineales bacterium | reverse complement strand
AGGCCCCGCCGCCAGATAGGGCTGCACGTCGGCGGCGGCGGCGGTAAGCAGGAGGATGCGCACGCCCGCGCGCCGGGCCGGGGCCAGCAGCTCCGGGTCGGGGCAGGCTGCCGGGTCGAGGGTGAGCATGCGGATACGATCATGCGCCGCGACCCACACATCCTCCCAGGCCGGCGGGGGTGTGCTGCTGCGCAGCCAGGGGCCGATCAGATGCAGGCCCAGGGACTGCGCGCCGGCGGTGGACAGTTGCTGCGCTGCCCTGGCCAGAGCCGGCAGATCTTGCTTCTGTCGCAGCGGGCAGGCCCGCAGATAGGCAGTCACGCCCGCCGCCGACGAGGGCGCGGGGGCAAAATCGAATTGCGCCAGATCGATCAGGCCGGGGGTCAGCCGCCCCCCTTCGGCGTCGATCAAGCGGGTGGTCGCGGGCAGGGGGATGGCCGCGCTCTCGCCCACTGCCAGGATGCGGCCGCCAGCCGCCAGCAGCAGGCCCTTGGGCAGGATGGCATCGGGCGTGTAAAGATCGGCGTTGATAATGGCGATGGGCGCGGTCATCACGGCCTCAGCGCTGGAAAAGGCTGCGCAGCACCTGCACATCCCCGCGGTCGAAAACGCCCAACCCCAGGGCAAAGAGGATGTACAGTCCGGCGCCGAGCAGCAGAGCGGCCCACAAAGGCAGGCCGGGCAAGAAGAAGAGGGTGGCAGCCATCAAGGCCGCGGCCAGCAGCGGCCGGCCCAGACAAAGGAGGTTGAAATCGATGGCGTAACTGTGGCTGGCCCGCCAGGAGAGGAAGGCGCCGCCGCTGTAGAGGATCAGCAGGCCCCAGGCCGCGCCGGACGGCCCCAGCCAGGCGCTCAGCCCGGCCAAGACGACCACTCCCACCCCCACCATGGCCGCGGTGATCTGGAAGGCGAGATGGGGGTGAGCCCCGGCCATGAGCACGCGCGTCAGCAAGATCTGGCCAAAATAGGCCAGCAGCGCCCAACTCAGCACCGCCAACACCTCGGCAGCGGGGGCGTAATCGGGCCGGCGATAGAGCAGGGCGATGAGATCAGGCGCGAGCAGGGTGGTTCCGGCAGCCACAGGCAGCAGCAAAATGAAGCCGTAGGAGAGGGCCTTGCCGGTGGCGAGGGCAAAACGTTCGCGGGCCTGCACATGCAACCGCGAAAGGGTGGGATAGATGGCGTCGGTGAAGGAGAGCACCAGGGTCATCAGCACTTTGACGAACTGGAACGCGGCATCGTAGAGGCCGGCGGCGATCTCCCCCGCCAGCACAGAGAGGATGAGCACATCCAACCGCTGCAGAAGGGCGTCGAACGCGGCCATGCCAAAGAAGTCGGTGGATTGGCGCAGCAGCCCGCGGGTGAAGGCGCCATCCCAGGCGGGGCGGGTGATGTATCCCAGGCGCAGCGCGGCCGCGGCCACGGCCACCGCGGCCAGGCTCAGCCCGGCGATGCGGATGGCAGCCAGGGCCAGCACGCTCCCGCCGGCAGAGAGCAGGATCACGGCCACTGCCAGTTGGGCGATGGAGCTGGCCACTTCGGCGTAGACCAGGTAGTGCATGCGCTCGTGGGCGCGCAGCAGCGCGCCCGCCACCGAATAGAGGGTGAAGAGGGGCAGGGCCAGCACTGCCAGCCACAGCATCTGTTTGGTGTCGGCGGGGTAAGGCATGAGGGCTACCACCCCGGCCATGAGCACCATGAAGGCCAGGGTGGTTAGCCCTTGCCCGGCCAGCCCGGCCCAGAAGAAGCGGTTGCCGGCCGCGGCATCGCGTGCCACCTCGCGGGTGATCAGCCGGGGCAGGCCAAAGGAGGCGAGCACCTGGAAGATGTTGAGGAAGGCAAGGAGGATGCTGAATTTGCCCTGCCACGCCACCCCATAGACGTTGGCAATGTAGATGATCAGCACAAAGCCCAAGAGCATGCGAATGCCTTGGGCCGCGCTGAGGAAGAGGGTGTTGCGGGCGACGGTACGGGTGATGGACATCGGCGGGCATGCTGCGTGGTGGGCGGGTGCTATCGATGCCTTGTTTTGCCAATCAGCGGTAGCCAGGAAAATCAGCGCCCCCGGCAGGACTCGAACCTGCGACGCAGGGTTTAGGAAACCCTCGCTCTTTCCTCTGAGCTACGGGGGCAGGGGGCAGTGGTCAGTGGTCAGTATTCAGTATTCAGTGATCAGTGGTCAGGATGGGTCATCGTCCTTCGTCCTTCGTCTATCGTCCTTCGTCCATCGTCCAGGCAGCTTGGGTTTAGTTTAGCACGCCGCCCCATCCCCTGCAATGCCGGGCATGGGGCAATCGCCGCGGGATATGCTAAGATGTAAGCATGACAGACGGTAAAATCATCCACGGTTTTAGCGACCGCCTGGCCATCGATCAGGAAGTGCAGGCGCTGGCCCATGCCGCCAATGTCCTGGAAATGGAGCAACGCGCCCAGAGTCTGGCTACCAAAGGCAAGGCCGTGCTGCCCGCGCTCCTGCGCCGGCTGGATACGGACGATCCCACCCTGCGCGGCGGGCTGGCCCTGCTCGCCCAGCGCCTGGACCGCGACTTGATCGTGCCCGCGCTCTACAACGTCGCCGCGGACAGCCGCCGTCCCCCCGCGGCCCGTCTCACCGCCGTGATGCTGCTGGAACGCTACCTGCACGAAAACATCGACCCCGCCCTCTCCCCCTACCTGCCCCAAGCCGCGGATGTGGCCCGCCAAAGCGCAGAACAGGCCCTGCACATCGCCCAAACCCAGCCCCTGGTGCTGATCGAATACGCCGAACAACTGCGCCAGGAGCCGCCCGATGTCATCGACTCCGTCATCGACATCATCGCCGGCCTTGCCGACCCCGCCCGCGCCGATCTGCTGCTGGCTATCGCCGCCCTCGGCGACCTGCGCCTGCTCGCCCGCATCCTGCCTCTGCTGGGCGCCATCCGCCACCCCTTCGCGCTTGCCGCCCTGCACACCCTCATCCATCTTGCCGACCCCCACAGCCGGCCCGCCATCCTCCGCCAGATCCGCAAATTGCGCCTGGCCGGCGTGCCCCCCGCCCCGCCCCCTCTGCTCCGCAGTCTGTGGACGCCGACCAGCGCCCAGGGCCAGAGCCTGCTCTGGTTCATCCACCGCCAGCCGCAGGATACCCAGGCCGGCCTGCTGATCTGCATCCTGCACGACCAGCTTGGCATTGTGCAGGCCGACGCGCAGCCGGCCATAAACCTCGACACCCTGCCCTTCCCCGCCGCCCCCGGGCATCTGCACCACCTGCGCCTGTCCGACAGCAGCCAAATCTTGCATCTGATCGAACTGCACCCGGCCCAGGGCCTGGAACTGCTGGCCGCGGCCATCGGCCAGATGCAGGCAGCGGAACAGCCCGCGCCCGGCGAACTGATCCTGTTCGGGCGCTGGCTGTGGCAGAGCGATGACCCCGCCCGCGACCCGGCGGCGGCATGGCCCGATCTGCCTCCGCCGGCGGCAGAGGGCGCCTTCAGCAAGCTGCTACAACACCCCGCCTTCGCCTCCTGGGCCTGGGATCTGCCCGATATCGCACTCCTGCTCCGCCAACACGACCCGGCCACGGCCCTGATCGCGGCCAGCCCGGCCCACCGCCAGCCGCAGGATACCCAGGCCGGCCTG
>JABWBG010000038.1 GCA_013360575.1 Caldilineales bacterium | reverse complement strand
CCAGCCCTCTCCCGGCTCGACTGCGCTTGCTGCATCAGGGGCGGGTGGTGGCTGAAACAACAGGCCGGGAGTTAACCTGGCAAACCGCCGAGCGGGGTGTGTATCGCGTTGAGGCTTATCGCTATTACTGGGGCTGGCAGCGAGGCTGGGTTTTTACCAACCCCATTTATGTAGAATGAAGCAAAAGCAGTAGCCAGAATTGTCTGATTACTGACTACTGACTACTGACATCTGATGACTATTCCTTGGGAGTTTACAAACTTTTTACAACTCCGCCATTTTTTGATTACAATTCAACGATATGCTGTGGTTAATCAAATCAATCAACTCACCACACCGTAAGGAGATTAACCATGCAACCCAAACGTTGGACGATTGTTTTTAGTTTAGCCGCCCTTCTCTTGACCCTCTTGACCCTGGCTGCGCCGCCGGCCCTGGCCCAGAGCGCGACGGGTGAGGGTTTAGGCGGACCGCGCCTGCGCCTTGCCCGCGCTGTCTTTCGGATAGCCGCCGAGGAAATCGGCCTGACCCCCCGCGAACTGCTGCAAGAATTGCGCCAGGATGGGGGGCGCAGCATCGCCCAGGTGGCCGAAGATCACGGGGTTGAGCCGGATGCAGTTGTAGAGGCCGTTATGGATAAGGCTTCCGAGAAATTGGCCAAACTGGTAGCAAAGGGGTGGTTGACTCAAGAGGAAGCTGACGAGAAACTGGCAACCATGCGCGAACGTGTCACCGAGTTCATCAACAAACCCCTGCCCGCCCGCTTCCAGGGCAACCCCTCTGGGCCGCAGCAGCCGGGTAACGAGTAAATCAGTTAACCAAAATCTTTCACAGCCGCCTGAATAGAGGCGGCTGTTAGTATTTCTATACGGAATTTAAAGCCTCTGGGGATGATAATTGACCTTTTAGGAGGAAAATGTTAGAATCCGACCTGTTCTTGAACTCTTTGGTGATGGGGGAGTGTCGGAACTGGCAGACGAGCATGACTTAGGATCATGTGCCGCAAGGCGTGAGGGTTCAAATCCCTCCTTCCCCACTTTATTCGTTGATATGCAGAGATTATTTGGGTAGACCCTAAATATTGTCTTGCGTAGAAACAAGCGCTTTAGCGAGATCTGGGTTGGCTTTTGCTAGCCCTATCCTCACAAATACCCACGGCGCGCCGAACGCCCCCCATAAGCCCATCAAGGCATAGCGGCTGAAACGGAAAAGAAAAGCGGGTTCAAGGCCGGCGAAAGCCAGCCGCAAGCCCAGCCACAGCCCGACCATCACCGCCCCACCGAGCAGAAAGCGCAGCACTCGCTGCCACCCTAAGCCGCCAGTCTCAAAGCCAAGCCAGCGCCGTTCGAGGGCCAAGCCGAGGCCCATGCCCAGTATTACACCGCTCGTGGTCACACCTTCCTCGGTGGGAAAAAGGAAAGCCAGTAGTAAGGGGATAAACAACGCCAGGCCAAGCTGCCAGACCAACCCCTGCCCCTTCAGCCAGCTTTCCACTTTGGGTTCCAGCCATAAATACAAGAGCAGGAGCGCCGCGCCCAACAAGTGGCCGCCCAGCAGGTCGGTGGGAAAATGCAGGCCCAGATAAACGCGGGAAAGGGAGATGAATATGACGAGCAGCCCGGCGGCCCACCACAGCCAGGTCCGGCGAAATTGAGCCGCCAGGTAGCCCCAACCGACGACGGCATTCTGGGCGTGACCGCTGGGCAAGCCGCCGCCGGGAGCTTCGCCAAGCCGACGAACGCGCGAGTCATATTCAAAGGGGCGGGGCTGATCCAGCAGGGTTTTGGCGACAAAGTTAAGGTAAGTGGAGAGCAGAAACAGCAGGGTTACTCTGGCTCCAATCCGGCGATCCACCGACCAATACAGGCCGGGCAGCAACAGCAAGAAAAAAATCTCTTCGCCCAGCAGCGTGAAAAACTTGAAGGGCAGGTCTAGCGCCGGGCTGAACTGCTGCAGCCATAGAACGACTTGGAGGCCCCAGTCCAGACTGCTGTCCATCTTAGCTGGAAGGGTGGTCTTCGATGGTAAAGCCGACCTTTAGCGTGACTTGCCAATAGGCGATCTGGCCGTTTTCAATTTGGCCGCGCGTCTCAACCACCTCAAACCAGCGCAAATTGCGGATTGTCTCCCCGGCTTTGGCAACTGCATTCTGAATCGCGTCTTCCAGACCAATTTTAGACGAACCGACGAGTTCGATCTTTTTATAAATATGCTCGCTCATGTTAAACTCCCTTCTTTAAAACAGCATCAACTATGAATTAGGTACCTGCTGGGGGGCCATCACAAAGGCGTATTCAAACAGATACAGGCCGGCGAGTGAGGCCAAAACGGCGGCGACCAGCGGCATAAAAGCCAGCGAACCCAGGAAAGCGCTGACCAGCAGGATGATTAACGGCAGCAGATGGCCCAGGCCCAGCGCCCCCCACCAGAAATGACGGCGATAGCGGCCGGCTCTAATAGCGTGGGCGGCGCGGCCTGCCGCTTCGGAGGCGTGGGGCATGCCAAACTCGCCGAAGAGAGTGATAAAAAGGTCCAGCACCAACGTGCCCCCAAAAATCCAGGCCAACCCCACGACCATCGGCTGTTCCATCCGCACGAAGAAACCTAACAGCAGTAACACACCAGCGCCGGCCATCACGGCCTGCACCACCAGATGAAACGGCAGCAGGCTGCTCTGCCACAGGTCGCGCCCTTCCGCCTGGCCAAACAAAAACGCGGTATAGACTGCCGACGCCAGGGCCAGACCAAAGCCCAGCCAGAGGAGAACGGGTCGGGTCAAGTTAGCCATGGAGAAGGGAATCAGGCGCAGCAAAACAGCTCCTTCCAGCAGCAGCCACAATCCGGCGACGGCAGTAAAACCGATGAGAATGAACGCACCACGGGTTAACCACGATTGCCACTGCGGACGGGTCAGGATGGTGTAAAAGCGGGCCGGCTTATCCAGGTCAATGACCAGCAGCAGGATCGTCAAGCCGATAAAGAGCAGAGCGATCAAGTTACCCAATACGGCCAGGGGACGGCTGAAATCCACCAGATCCAGGCCAAAAAAGAACGCCAGTAGGGCAAAAACACCGCTGCCAACGCCTTTAGTCACCAGATAAGCCGGTACCGGCCAGTGCCAGGGAATTTTGTGCTGGGCGTTGTAGCCGGTCTGCACCATCTGCTCGGCCAGACGGCTTTCACTTATATAAATGGGGGCCCACTCAACCACGCCTTGAGCAGCCGGGACGCGGATAGGGGTGCCGGAGTAGGAAGTATAAGGTGCGTGGTGCGTGGTGCGTGGTGCGTCTTCGATTAAACTTTGGCGGTCTGCGGTCGGTGGTCTGTGGTCGGCTGGGGAGGCTGCTTGCAGGGGAATCACATCGGCCCACATAAACGAGTTGCCAAGCTGGGCAGCAGTCGGCGTCAAGGTGACTTCATCGCCGTCAATGTAAAAGAGCTTGGGAACCGTGCCCTGCTCCGGTTTGCGTACGCTGACCTTTTCTTGCGCCACCAACCGGCTTATTTTACTGCCAGGGTCGTCCAGATCGCCGGTGATGATGGATTGGGTCGGACAAACAATCACGCAGGCCGGTTCCAGGCCCAAATCGGTGCGATGGGAGCAGTAGTGGCATTTAGCAGCGGTGTGGGTGTCGGGATCAAGGTAAATGGCGTCGTAGGGACAGCCTTGCATGCAGGCTTTGCAGCCGATGCAGATGCGGGGATCGAATTCGACGATGCCATCGCTGCGCTGATACATGGCCGCAACCGGGCAGATGCGCACGCAGGGCGGATTGGCGCAGTGGTTGCAGCGCGTCACCTGAAAATGTCGCCGCACATCGGGGTAGGCCCCGACCTCCACATATTTGACCCAGGTGCGATAGACGCCCAGGGGCACTTCGTTCTCACTCTTGCACGCGGTCGAACAGGCGTGGCAGCCGATGCATTTGCGGTTATCGATGACAAAGCCGTAATTCATAGGTCATTACCATCCCTTAGTTCAAATCTTAAAGGTTTTTGAAATCTTTAGGGTTTTTGTTTTTATTAGTGTTTTTATCTATAACGTATTTTGCAATCATCCTGCCCTGTTCAGGCGCGCTGGGCGATGCAGATCAGCGATTGCCCGGCCGGCGCGTCCCACAGCCGGCGCAGCAGACGCTCCCCGCGGATGAAGAGGGGCGCCAGGCGGTTGAACCAGGCCAACTGCCCCGCGGGCAGCAGATCCCGCTTGAGCACGCGGCTGTTCAGCCACCAGCCGGGGATGCCGGCCAGATTGAGATAGCCGAGCCGCTCGATGGCGAAGCCGGCCTCGCTCACCCGGCGGCGCAGGTTGGGCAGATCATAGCGACGATGGTGGCCCAGCGCCACATCCAACGTGCCGAACATGTACGCGCCCGCGGGCACGAACAGCGCCAGATGGCCGCCCGGCTGCAAGGCCTCGTACATGTAGCGCAGGGCGGTGCGGTCATCGCCGATATGCTCCAGCACGTTCAGGCAGATGACCGTGTCGAACGCGCACAGCTGCAAATAAGGCTGCAAGGCCGCATCGGTGATGTCGCCCAACAGCACCTGCACCTGGGCGTGCTCGGCGTGGCGGCGACGGGTCAGCTCCACGCTGGCCGGCAACAGATCCAGGCCGACGACCACCTGCCGATCCAGCAGGTAATCGGTCATGTTGCCGATGCCGCAGCCCACTTCCAGCACCCGCTGCCCCAGATGCGGCGCGATCTCGCTGAAGATCCAGTCGTTGTAGCGGGCGACGGTGGCCATCCGCCGCAGCGTTTCATAGCCGATGGGGTCTTCGTGCTCGCCGGGCGCGAGGAAAGGCTGGTTTTGGGGCTGGGTGATCGAGGTCATGAGGATCAGAAGTGGGGGAGAAAAAGGAATGCGGCCACCGCGGCGGCAGCCAAGGCGCTGCACAACACGCCGGCGGCGGCAGTATCTTTGGCGATCTTGGCCAGGGGGTGGGGGGTGGGGGAGATCAGATCGATTGTGGCTTCGAGCGCGGTGTTGAACGCTTCTGCCGCCCACACCAGGCCGATGGTCAGAGACAGCACGGCCCATTCAGAGGCGCGCAGCCCGACCGATGCCGCCAGACCCAGGGCGACGATCGTCAGCAGGGCATGCACCTGCGCGTTCCTCTGTGTGCGCAGCAGATGGGCCATGCCCTGGCCGGCATAGGCGAATCCCTGCACAAAACGACGAAATGGGGGGGGCATGGGTGGTTGGGTGGTTGGGTGGTTGGTTTGTTTGTTGGTTGGTTGGTTGGTAAATTGGTAAATTGGTAGATTGGTAAGTTGGTAGATTGATCGTGAATTAGGCGAAAATTATCACGCACCACGTTTTACGTTTTACGCATCAAGATAGCATCCTGTTGCGCCCACATGTGCTTTTTCTCTGCTTCGTCTGCATGATCGAAGCCGAGAAGGTGCAAAACGCCATGAACGACCAAAAGATCAAGCTCCGCGGCGACGGCGTGGCCCTGGGCCGCAGCCTGGCGGGCGGCGTAGGGATAGGCGATGATGATATCGCCCAAATAGGGAGCCAGATCCGGCGGCGTCACGAAATCATCCTCCCCCTGCGCTGGGAAGCTGAGCACATCGGTCGGCCCCTCGCCACCCAGAAACCGACGGTTCAAGTCGGCGATCTCCGCATCCTCGACGACCACCAGCGTGAGGTCGCCCTGGGCGCGCAGATGATCCAGGGCCGCTTGCGCGGTCGCGACCAGGCGCTCTGCTGACACCAGGCTCTGAAAGGGGGGGGCAATGTCGATCGCGATGGTCATGAGGGGATCAGGCGGCGGGCAGGGCGGCGCGAGCAGAGAGGGTGCGGTCGCCACGCGGGGATTCATTGCTGGGATAGTTCACACGCGGATGGTGGATGCCTTGTAACATGCGAGCAAAGGCAATGGCAATTTGGCTGAGGTCGCGCAAGGTGAGTTGCGAGTCATCGAGCTGGCCCGACATCAGCCGGCGGTTGATCACGCTGCGGATCAGATCGATCATCTCCTCTTGCGTGGGCGGATTCACCGCCCGCACCGTGGCCTCGCAGCTATCGGCCAGCATGAGGATGGCGGTCTCGCGGCTGCGCGGGGTCGGCCCCTGATAGCGAAACGCCCGTTGATCCACGCCCTCCGGCGATTCATGTTCCTGGCAGGCCTGATGATAGAAATACTCCACGCGGGTGGTGCCGTGATGCTCACGGATAAAGTCGATGATCGCTTCCGGCAGGCGGTGTTTGCGGGCCAGGGCCACGCCATCGCTGACATGGTTGATGATGATGCGGGCGCTGGTGTACGGATCCAGGCGGTCGTGGGGGTTGAGATCGTCGGTGTTGTTCTCGATGAAGAAATAGGGCCGCACCGTCTTGCCGATATCATGATAATAGCTGCCCACGCGGGTGAGCAACACATCCGCGCCGATGGCGCTGGCCGCTTCTTCCGCCAGGTTGCCCACCAGCAGGGTGTGATGGTAGGTGCCGGGCGCTTTCAACAACAATTGGCGCAGCAGGGGATGCGTGGGCCGCGAGAGTTCCAGCAGTTGCAAGCTGGTGGTGATGCCAAACACCTGGCCCAGCAAATAGAAGAGCACCAGGGCAAAGCTGCTGGAAAACACGCCGTTGATCACGCTGGCCGCGACCAATGGCACGATGTTCTGGTTCCTGGCGCCATCGAGCACGGAGAGATGGAAGACCGCCAGACTGACCAACCCGGCGACGATGATCCAAAAACCGGCCCTGACAAAGGCGTTGAGCCGCTCCGCCTGCCCCAGGGCCAGGGCCCCGGCGATGGCGCTGGTCAAGAGATAGACCATCAAACCGGCATTCCCGCCGGTGAGGATCAGGATCAGCACCCCCACCAGCGTGGTCGAGATCAACGACATGGGCAGGCCGATGAGGGCGCCGATCAACATCGACATCGCGGCCAGGGGGTAGAGATAGGGAATGACGCCCGGCATGGCGATCAGGGGTTTGGCCAGGAGGATGAAGGCCACGAGGATGCCGGCCAACAAGAACGCGCGCAGTTGATCCAGCCAGAACAGGGGGCGGCGCTGCGTGATGTATGCCATGAGGATGCCGGAGAGCAGGCCCCCCAGGATCAGCGCGGCCAGATAGTCGCGCCAACTGCGCTCGATCCGCAGCAGGCCCAACTTGTCCAGGGCCTCAATGTCGAGCGATTCGATACGGTCGCCCGTGCGCAGGATGGTTTCGCCCGCGGCCACGGTGCGGCTGACCGGTTCCACGCGCTGCGCGGCTTCCTGCCGCGCAGCCTCGGTGCGTTCGGCGTTGAAAAAGGTGTTGGGCCGCAGCAGCCCCTGCACCAGGGTGTTGACGATCAGGGTCTCATTATCGCTGAGGCCGAAGCCGATGAAGCTGGGCGTCAGGCGTTGGGCCGCGGTGAGCTCTCCCTCCCGAATCACATTGCGCATGGCCTGATCGAGCACGCGCGCCGTCTCAGTCGTGATCTCGGCCCAGCTTTCGGGGTCGGCGTCGAGGATAAGGGCAGCGACGCGCTCTTCCAGCCGCACATCGGAGATGCTGGCCAGCCATTGCGTTTTCTGCGCGTCGCTGGCGTAGGGGTCGATGCGCACGCGGGTGATGAAATCGAGGATCAGCTCGACGCGGGTCAGTTGCTGGCGGGCGACGCGCGTCTGCGGCGGGTCATAGATACGGGCGACGTTGTTGGCCGCGCGCTGTCGCGCCTCTTCGGTGAGGATGTCGCTGGTATAGGTGAGGGGATAGGGCGCGCGCAGGTCGATCTGGCTGATCTCGCCGGCCTGCGCCTGCACATTGCTGCCGCGGGGCCAATCGGCCAGCCGGGCCAAGGCAATGACCGCGGTGAGGAGCAGAAAGAAGAGCGCGAAATTGAGCCGCCAGCGCCAACGCTGCGGCGTGCGGCTGAGGCGGGGCATCTGGGCCTCCTCACGCGGCGCTATCTGCGCCGGCGGAGAAACGCGCTCGTTCATGGGGGGGTGGTTGGTTGGTTGGTTGGTTGGTTTGTTGGTAGATTGGTAGATTGGTAGATTGGTGGGGTTTTCGTGATAGCAAGATTACGCTTTACGCTTTACGTTTTACGTTTTACGTTTTACGAATAAAAATACCAACTATCCACTATCCAATCATCCCACCAGCAATTCGCGGACGATCTGGTTGACGAGGCGGCCATCGGCCTGGCCTTGCAAACGCGCCATCAGGGGGCCCATCACCTTGCCCATGTCGCGCGGGCCGGCGGCGCCGGTTTCGGTGATCACCGCCGCGGCAACGGCGCGGATCGCGGCCTCATCCAGCAGGGCGGGCAAGTAGCGATCGATCACAGCCAGTTCTGCCTGCTCGGCTGCAGCCAAGTCGTTGCGCCCGCCCATGTCGAAGGCCAGGATGCTATCATGGCGCTGTTTCACTTCCTTGCGCAGCACCGCGATCACTTCCTGATCGTTCAGGGCCTGGCCGGTTTCCTTCTCCGCCCGTGTGATCGCCGTCTTGAGCATGCGCAACGTGCGCTTGCTTACCTCATCCCCCGCCTTCATAGCGGTTTTCAGATCTTGGTTGATTGTATCCAAAATAGTCATTTTTGCTACCTCAACTCAGTGGTCAGTGGTAAGTATTCAGTATTCAGTATTCAGTATTCAGTGGTCAGTATTCAGTGGTCAGTGGTCAGATCGCCGTCAACGTTCCAACGTGTCAACGTTCTAACGTTCTAACGTTCCAACTATTTCAAAACATAGTATGTTGCACGTTTTTCGCCGATTTTTAGCAGCAGACCGCGGTCGACGAGGTCGGCGAAGTCACGGCGCAGGGTTTCAGGGCTGGCGTCGGGGCAGAGTTGCTGGTATTCGCGGTTGGTGATGCGGCGGTGCGCCTGCACATACGTGATCAGCGCCTCCTGCCGGGGATTGAGCTGCATCGTCATCCACAAGCTGGCAGGCGGGGCCGCGCCGATCAACTGCGCGCCCTGCCCAAAAAGGGTGACACGAAATCCCGCGGCCGTCTCCTCGAACCGGGGAGGCGCCAACCCTTCCTGCTGGCACACCCGCATCATGCGGTCGATGCCATACCCCAGCCGTTCGATGAATCCCATCTCGGCCAGCGCCTGCACCAGCGCCTCGTTGCGGCTGAAACGCTCCTCCAGCAGATTCTCGAGGGTGACATGCCCCGGCAGCCGGCCCGGAGAATACACCTCCAGGCGGTCGCTGAACATCAGCACCCGGATGTTATCCCCGCGCACACTGTAATCGCGATGGGCCACAGCATTCACAATCGCCTCGCGCACCACCGAGATCGGGTACTCCGGCGCTTCCTCGCGGGCCAGCCCGCGCAGACGCATGCCGCGACGCATGTTGCTGCTGACAAAGGCCTCGGCCCGGCGGATCTGATCGGAGAGCACCCCGCGCACATCCTCGCGCACAAAATCATCGCTCATGGCCGCGCCCACATAGCGCACGCAGGTGATCTCAGCCGAACGCAGCCAGCGCTGCGGCTCCCGCCCGAACAACAGCAGCCCGGCCACAGTCGGCGCCGGCCCGGCTGCGGTCTCCAGGGCACAGCCGCGGCCGCGCAAAAACCCCGCGGCAGTGGCGGCCATATCCTCCACCAGTTGCTGGTGCCTGGCCACCCGATCCGCATCCAGATCGGCCCAGGTCGCGCCCGGCGGCGCCTGCGACTCGAACCCGGCCTCCCCCCGATCGCGCAGCAGCCGCCGCAGCGCCTCGCCAGACAATGGGCGATTGGCCGCGCCAGAGCGGATCAGATACTGGCCCTTGACGCTATACACATGCGGCAGGCCAGACGGGATCTCCAACGCCGCCAGCGCCGCGCCGGCCAGATCCACCAAAAGGGGCGAAGCCAGCAGCAGAGGAGGCTCAGTCTGCAAAAGGGCCGCGGCCAGCTTCTCCCGCGCGGCCGGGGCATCGGTCAGGCCCGATACCCTGTTGGCGGTGGCGCCCAGCACCATCACCCCGCCCTGCGTGTTGGCCAGCGCCGCCGCTGTCTCGGCCAGCACGCGCACGCTGGCGCGGTCGCCGAACAGGGCCACACGCTGGCCAGAACCGGCAGCCACGGCCGCCTGCACCTGGCCAGAGGTGAGGCGAAGGGCAGGGAAAAAGGTCACGTTTCCGCCTTCTGCTTGCTCTTCCTGGCGGCGGATGCCCGCCGCCGTGGGGCCGGCGGTTGGGGCGGGGCCGGCTCGACCGCATTCAGCGCCAGCGCCAGCACCTGATCGATGTGCGCCACCAGTTGGATATCCAACTGCCGCCGTACATGCCGCGGCACCTCCTCCAGATCCTTCTGATTCCGTTCGGGGATGATCACGGTGGTGAGGCCACCCCGTTGCGCGGTCAGCAGCTTTTCCTTCAGCCCGCCCACCGGCAGCACCCGCCCGCGCAGGGTGATCTCCCCGGTCATGCCCACCTGTCTTTTGATCGGGCGGTTGGTCAGGACAGAGACAAGCGCGGTAGCCAACGTGATGCCGGCAGAAGGGCCATCCTTGGGAATGGCGCCTTCGGGCACGTGAATGTGGATGTCGAACTTGTCGAAATCCATCTCCCCGTACCCATAATCCGCGGCGTGGGCGCGGGCATAGGAAAGAGCCGCCTGCGCCGATTCCTGCATCACCTCGCCCAACTGGCCGGTGAGCATCAGCCCTCCCTTGCCGGGCATGACGATCACCTCCACCGGCATCAGATCGCCGCCGGCCTCGGTCCAGGCCAGGCTTGTGGCCACACCAATGCCATCCTCCTCCTCGATCTTGCTCTGCAGATAGCGGGGAGGGCCGAGATAACGGGAGACATGGCTGGGCAGGATGCGGTGCTGATGTTTGCGATCCTCCGCCACCCGCCGCGCCACTTTGCGGCAGATGTTGGCCAGCTCCCGTTCCAGATTGCGCACCCCGGCCTCGTAAGTGTACTGCTGGATGATGTGATGGATCGTCTCCTCGCCAAAATGCAGACCGATAGCGCCCAGCCCATGCTCGCGCAGCAGCCGCGGGATCAGAAACTCGCGGGCAATCAGCGCTTTCTCGAAATCGGCATAGCCGGGGAACTCGATCACTTCCATACGATCGAGCAGGGCCGGCGGGATGTTATAGGCATTGTTGGCAGTAGCGATGAAGAGGACATGGCTGAGATCGTAATCTGCATCCAGATAATGATCACTGAACGCGTGATTTTGCTCCGGATCCAGCACTTCCAGCAGGGCGGAAGAGGGGTCGCCGCGGAAATCGTAGCCCAGTTTGTCCACCTCATCCAGCATGAACACCGGGTTGACCACGCCGGCATTGCGCATGGTTTGCAGGATGCGGCCCGGCATCGCCCCGATGTAGGTGCGGCGATGCCCCCGGATCTCCGCCTCGTCGCGCACCCCGCCCAGCGAAACGCGCACGAACTTGCGGCCCAGCGCCTCGGCAATGCTGCGGCCCATCGAGGTCTTGCCGGTGCCGGGGGGGCCGGCAAAGCAGAGGATCGGCGTGCGCATGGCATCGGCGGCCAGCTTGCGCACCGCGATATGCTCCAGCACCCGTTCCTTGGCCTTTTCCAGGCCATAATGGTAGGCGTCGAGCACCTGCTGGGCATGGGCGATGTCGGTATTGTCCGGGCCTGGCTCGCCCCAGGGCAAGTCGAGCAGCCATTCGATGTAGGTGCGGATGATGGCGATCTCCGGGGTCATCGGCGGCATGCCATTCATGCGCGCCAGTTCCTTCTCCCCCTTTGCCCGCACCGTTTCCGGCATTTGCGAGGCGCGCAGGCGCTCATGCAGCTCCGCCATATCCCGGCTCACCTCATCCCCCTCGCCCAGCTCATCCTGGATCGCCCGGATCTGCTCGCGCAGGAAATACTCGCGCTGCGAGCGATCCATCTGCTGCTGTACCTGCTCGTGGATCTGGTTTTCCAGTTCCAGCACATCCAATTCCTCGGCCAGCAGCACGCTGAGCGAGCGCAGGCGCTTGATCGGATCGAGGATCTCCAGCATCGGCTGGCGTTTGGACAGGGGGATGCTGAGCGTGGAGACGATCAGATCGGCCAGCCAGCCCGGCTCGTCCATGTTCATAGCCGCCACCAACGCCTCTTCGGGGATGTTTTCATCCAATTCGACCACTTTTTCGAAGATGGCCAGCGTGGCGCGGATCAAGGCTTCGAGATTGGGGTCGAAGGCCTCTGGCTCGTACAGGCGGCGGCCCAGCACGCGCAGATAGGGGCGCTCGTGGATGATCTTGACGATCTCCACCCGGTGCTCGCCGTGGCAAAAGAGGCTTTGCGAGCCGTCGGGCATGCGCAGCACCCGCCCGATGGTGGTCTCGGCGCCGATGGTGAAGAGGTCGGTAGCGCGAGGGTTCTCGATATTGGGGTCGCGCTGCGCCACCACCAGCAGGGGGATGTCCTCATCTTGCGCGGCCTCGATCGCGCGCCGCGACAACTCGCGGCCGATGAAGAGAGGCGCGGCCAGACGGGGGAAGACAACGGTATCGATGGCCGGCAGCACCGGGTATTCGCGCAGGGTTTCGTCGGGCAGGACTTCGACGCGGGCGCGCTGTGGGCCGCCCCCTTGCAACGCGGCGTTGAAAATGGAGAGTTCTTCGGTGAGGCGCCAGGCGAACTGGCTGAAATCGTGTGGGTTCATGGAGGAGAGGGGGGCCGCTGGCGTCAGACTGCGACCGCGAGGGTGGCCGGGTGTGTGCGCAGAGCCTCAGGCCCCGGCAGCATGGGAGTGAAATCGCCATCGATTGGCTCGGCAAAATGCGCCCAATCGTCGGCGGGGAAAGCGTCGGGATGCAGGGCCAGCCAACTCTGGCGGGCGTCGGCCACCACAAAGACCGAGCCTGTGACCAGGATCAGATCATCGGCTGCGGCCAGGGACAGGGCCTTTTGCAGGGCGCTGGGGGTATCGGGGGCGGTGTAAATGGGTCGATCGGGCAGGATGTGGCGGACGATGGCGGCCAGTTCTTCCGGCGCGGCCGCGCGGGGGTGGAAGCTGCGGGTGATGATGATCCCCGCCGCCTCCGGCCCCAGCGCCTCCATCATGCCATGGATATCCTTATCTGCGGAAGCGCCGAAGAGGAGAAAGCGGCGGCGGTGCGGGAAGAGTTGGAGGGCGGCGTGCAGGGTCTCGGCGCTGTGGCGGTTGTGGGCGCTGTCGGTGATGATCAGGGGGGAGGTGTTGAGGCATTCCAGGCGGCCGGGCCAGCGTGTCTGGCGCAGGCCCGCGCACACCGCCGCGGGGGGGATGTCGTAGCCCTGAATCTGCATGGCGTGGGCCAGGGCCACGGCCAGGGTGCCATTGACGGCCTGATGCGCGCCCACCAACGGCAGGTAAAGGTCATCATAGCGCACGCCGGGGCCAATGACATCGAAATACACACCCGCGGTGGTGGTTTGGCGCACGCGCCAGCGCCATTCGCGGCCCAAGCGCTGCAAAGGCGCGGCCACCTGTTTGGCCCGCTGCCGGATCACGGCCATGGCTTCCGCCTGTTGCGGGGCGATGATCGCGGGCACGCCGGGTTTGAGGATACCCGCTTTTTCGTGGGCGATGTGCCGCAGGGTGGGGCCGAGCAGGTTGGTGTGTTCCAGGCTGAGGGGGGTGATGGCGCAGACGCAAGGGGTGACCACATTGGTGGCGTCCAACCGCCCCCCCAGGCCCACCTCCAACACGGTGCAATCGACCTGCTGCTGGCTGAAATAGATGAAAGCCAGGGCGGTGATGATCTCGAAGGTCGTGGTTCCGGGCAAGGAGCGCACAGTGGGATACATCTCTCGCCACAGACGCACCACCTCCTCTTGCGAGATCAGGACGCCATCCAACCGGATGCGCTCGCGAAAGGTGTGCAGATGGGGGGAGGTATAAAGCCCGGTGCGCAGGCCCGCGGCCTGCAGGATCGCCGCGATCATAGCCGAGGTGGAGCCTTTGCCCTTGCTGCCGGCAATGTGCAGGGTGGCCGCGTCCACCTGGGGATCGCCCAGACGGCGGCACAGCTCATACATCCGCAGCAGGTTGTAGGTGTCGGCGTTGTAGGGGGTTTGGCGGGTGCGGCTGAAATCGACGTATTCGAAGATCGCCTGAAGCGTCTGTGCGTATTCGGTCATAGAAGTGGGGAGGGCCTGCGCGGGCAGGAATTGAAAGAGCAAGGCATTCTAGCCCAACGGGGTGCAAATGTAAATTCAATCGCGGCCACGGTAACACCTGCCCCCCTGCCCCTTGCCCCCTTGCCCCCTTGCCCCCGCACCCACTATAATCCCCCCCATTCCTTCCTCCCGCCTTTCTCTCCTCCCCTTTCGCCCATGCACGCCGACCATCCCACCACACTGCTCTGTCTGGCCAGCTACTTCAAGGGCGGCGCCTTCATCGAAGAGGCGAAACGTCTGGGCTGCCAGGTGATCCTGCTGACGCGGCAAAAACTGGCCCACCACGCCTGGCCCATGGACAGCATCGACGAACGCTTTCTCATGCCCGACCTGCAGCTTGGGCCCAACCTGATCCACGCGGTCAGCTATCTGGCCCGCGACCGCCAGATCGACGCCATCGTGCCCCTGGATGATTTCGATGTGGAAACCGCGGCCCACCTGCGCGAACACCTGCGCCTGCCCGGCCTGGGCGATTCGCAGGTGCGTTTCTTCCGCGACAAGCTGGCCATGCGCATGCAGGCGCAGGCCGCGGGCATTCCCGTGCCCGCGTTCGTGCATGTCCTCAACTACAAGCGCCTGGCCGCGTTCATGGCCGCCACGCCCCCGCCGTGGGTGCTCAAACCCCGCTCCTCCGCCGGTTCCATCGGCCTGAAGATGATCCACCACAGCGACGAATTGTGGCCCATCCTCGACCAGTTAGGCGACCAGCAATCCCACTACTTGCTGGAGCATTTCCTGCCGGGCGATGTCTTTCATGTCGATTCGGTGATCTGGGATGGCGAGGTGCTCTACGCGGTGGCGCATCGCTACGCCCGCCCACCCATGAGCGTCATGCACGAGGGGGGCGTATTCATCACCACCACCCTGCCCCGCGAGGATGCATTGACCCAGGCCCTGCTCACGGTCAACCGCCAGGTAATCCAGGCCAAGGGCTTGCGGCGCGGGGTCACCCACGCCGAATTCATCCGCGGCGCTGCAGATGGCCAGATCTATTTCCTGGAGATCGCGGCCCGCGTGGGCGGCGCCAACATCGACCGCATGGTCGAGGCCGCGGTGGGCTTCAACCTCTGGCGGGAATGGGCGCGGATCGAGACCGCATCGGCCCGAGGGGAGGGCTACACCCTGCCGCCGATCACCCAGGCCTACGCGGGGCTGGCCATCTGTCTGGCCCGGCAGGAATGGCCCGACACCTCCGCCTATCAGGATCCTGAGATCGTGTGGCGGCTGAGCAAGGAACGCCACGCCGGCCTGCTGGTGGCCGCGGCCACGCCCGAACGGGTGCAGGCGCTGATGCAGGACTACAGCCAGCGCTTCGCCGCCGATTTCCTGGCCGTGGCCCCCCCGCCCGACAAGCCAACCGATTGATCCCCGCCCATGTTTCCCCCTTTTCTCCCTGCCGCCGCCCGGCTGTGGCTACAGATTTTGCTGGTCGTATGGGCGCTGCTGCTCTTTGGGGGCTGGGCGTTGGGCCGGCCCAATGCCGCCCGCACCCGGCGCATGCCCCTGTGGACGCGGCTCGGCTCCTCCCTCGTGCTGGCGCTGGCCGCCTGGACATGGGCCGGCCTGACCGCAACCGCGCCCCTGGCCGGGGCCAGCCTGCCCCTGGCCCTGGGCATGACCTGCGGCCTGGCGGCCGATGTGGTCATGGCCGGCGAAGGCAAGGCGCGTAAACTGGGCGGCATCCTCCTCTTCGCCGCCAACCACATCCTCTACATCACCGCCCTGCTCCGCTTTGCCGCCGCCGCGGGGCTGGATGCCGGCCTGCCGCGGGCGCTGGGCCTGGGCCTGTGGTGGGCGCTGGGCCTGATCTTGATCTATTTCATCCTCCTGCGCGGGCAGAAATGGACGATCCTGCACGCCGCGGCTCTGCCCTATGGCCTGCTGCTGGCCACCACAGCCGGGTTGGCCCTGAGCCTGGGCATTCAAGTCGCGGCCTTTGCCCCCCTGGCCCTGGGCGCGGGCCTCTTCGTGCTCAGCGATCTGATCCTCGCCGCCGCCGTGCTTTTCGGCAACCTGCGCCTGCCCTTCGTGCACGACATCGTCTGGCTCACCTACGGCCCGGCGCAGATGCTGATCGTCTACGCCCTGGGCAGCATGGCCGGCTGGCTGCCCGCATGATCCGGAAGCGCAAAAGTGTGGTAGAATAGCGGCAGTCGCACGCCTGCTACACGCTCTCCGGAGGGAGACATGAAAACCTACACATTCCACGTCACCCTGCCCGCGGCCGGCCCGGCCTATCGCCTGATCGAACTCGCAGCCGGCCACACGCTGCACGACCTGCACATGGCCATCCAAGAGGCTTTCGGCTGGGATGCGGATCACCTCTACTCCTTTTTCATGACCGGCATCGCCTGGGACAGCGCCGGAGAGTACACACTCGTGGACGAAGCCGCCCCCGACTGGGAAATGGTGGAAGAGGAAGAAGAGGAGGCATGGGAAGAGGCCGGCAACGCCACGCTGACCCAGTTAGAGACGCTCGACCTGCAATTGGGCCAACACTTTCTGTATCTCTTCGATTATGGCGATGACCATCAGTTCTGGGTGCGGGTAGACGCCATCACCCCAGACGCGCCCGAACACGTCACCTATCCCCGCCTGATCGAGGCCGTGGGCGCCGCGCCGCCGCAATACCCCGATTGGGACGAAGAGGACGAGTGGGAAGAGGATGAGGATGAGGAAGAGGGAGAGGACGAGTGGGATGAGGATGAGGATGAGGATGAGGATGAGGGAGAGGACGAGTGGGATGAGGACGAGGACGAGGACGAGTGGGATGAGGATGAGGACGGGTGGGACGAGGATGAAGATGAGGACGGGTGGGAGGACGAGGAATAAAGGCCTTGTCACACCGCATCTCTGCGGCGCAGGTGCAGGCGCACCGCGCCCAAACCTTCCATTTGTCCCCCGCACAACGTCTGCACAGCCTGGAAGCGGCGATTGATTTTGTCAACGCCCGTGGTTTCATCTATTTTTGGCCGATCACCGGCGTCATCTTCCCCAGTTTGTGGACGGCGGCCGCCGGCGACCGGCCCGTCGCCAGCGCGCACGACGACCCTGGCCACATCACCTGGGGCTGGAAAGATCAGGCGCTGGGCCAGGGCTGCTGGCACTATGCCAAGGTGTTGCGGGGCAAAGCCACCCTGATCGCCCTCGACATGCTGCCCGCGTTCTACGCGCTCAGCGAAAACTACGGCGCGCCGGAGCAAGATTACCTGGATCAATACACCGCCGGCCTGCTGGGGCACGAGGCCCGCCTGATCTACGAAAAACTATTGCACGACGGCCCCTGCGACACCGTCACCCTGCGCCGCGACCTGCGCCTGACCAGCCAGGCCAGCGACAGCCCCTTCGACCGCAGCCTCACGCACTTGCAACGCGATTTCAAAATCATGCCGGTGGGCGTGGCCCAGACCGGGGCCTGGCGTTACAGCTTCATCTACGACTGCGTTCATCGTCGCTATCCCGGTTTACCTGCACAGGCGCGACGCCTGTCGCGGCAGGCCGCGCGCACCCTGCTGCTCGCGCGCTATTTCCAGGCCATGGGCGCGGCCCCACCCGCGGCCCCACGCAAGCTGTTTCAATGGCGTCCCGCCGATCTCACCGCGGCCCTGGACGCGTTGGCGGCGCAGGGCCTGCTCCGCCACGATTGCCAGATGGAAGGGGAAGCAGGCGAATGCCTGGCCCTGACCACCCTGTGACTGTGGCTGCCCATTCCCCCTCTCTCGCCATGACCCACTCTCACCCTCGCCCTCCCAGAGGATCCCGCCCCTTCTCGTGGGGCTGCGCCTTGGCCCTGCTCCTCCTGCTCTGCGTCGGCGCCAGCCTGATGCTGGCCGCGCTGGAGACGCTGACCCCGGCCAAACCGATCAGCTATTTCTTGACCCGCGCCCTGGGCCACGCGCCTGCTGCTTCCCCGCACAGCGCCGAGATCATCCCCCTGCCCACCTTTACGCCCACGCTGACGCCCATCCCCCTGCCCACCGCCACTCCGCCGCCCACGGTCACGCCTACGGCCCTGCCCAGCCCCACGCCCACCGCCACCCCGCCGCCCACCGCTACGCCCACCCCCCT
>JABWBG010000037.1 GCA_013360575.1 Caldilineales bacterium | reverse complement strand
ACGATCACCGCGCCGATCCCGGCGGGCGCCAGCTTCGTCGCGGGCAGCGCCAACGCCGGCGGCAGCGCGGCCGGCGGCGCGCTGAGCTGGTCGCTGGGCAGCAACGCCGCCGCGACCCCTGCTTTTCAGGCCCCGCAGCCTTTCAGCGGCATCCTCACCCTGGCCCCGACGGCGGACGCCTTCATCGACAATGCCCAGCCCAACAGCAATTTCGGCGGCGCCGACCAGATACAGGTGCTGCGCAGCGGCGGTCATTTGCAACACGCCCTGTTGCGCTTCGATATCAGCAGTATCCCGGCCAGCTTGCAGGTGATCTCGGCCACTCTGGAACTGGATCTGCTGGCCGGCAGCGACGCCGGCGCCGTGCAGATCGAGCTGCTGGACAGCAGCGCCGATTGGGCGGAGGCATCGGTGACCTGGAACAGCTTTGGCAGCGGCGCCGGCAGCCTGATCGGCAGCGCCGAGGTGGCCGGGGCCGGCCTCTATCGCTGGGATGTGACCGCGCTGGCCCGCGCCTGGCACGCCGGCGCGCAGGCGAATCAGGGCCTGGTCTTGCGTACGAGCAACGCCTCCTCCAGCGGTATTCAAAAGCTGTTCGCGGCGCGCGAGCATGCCAACGCCGGCCTGCGCCCGCGGCTGAAGCTCTTCTATGCCACCGAGACCGATGTGGCCGTCGCCGCCGACGCCTTCATCTCGGAGGCCCAGCCCAACAGCAACTTCGGGGCAGCAAGCACGATCACAGTCGATTCTTTGGGCGCCAGCCGCACCTGGGGGCTGGCGCGCTTCGATGTCAGCGCTCTGCCCGGCAGCAGCGCCCTGTTGCAAGCGCGCCTGCTGCTGGATGCGGTCAGCCCCACCACCAGCGGAGCGATCCCGGTCAGCGTCTATGCCGCGGCGGCCTCCTGGCAGGAGGGGGGCGTGACCTGGAATGGATTCGGCGGCAGCAGCGGTCGCGGCGCCCTGCAAGCCACAACCACGGTGAACGGCAACGGCCCCTATGCCTGGGATGTGACCGCGCTGGCCCGCGCCTGGCTGGACGATCCTCAGGCCAATCAGGGGATCGTGCTCAGCCACACCAGCAACAATTCCCCCGTCTACTTTGCCAGCAAAGAGCACACTTTGATCACGGCCCGGCCTCGTCTGCGTCTGGTGTACGCACTGCCGGGGCCGAGCCTGGGCAGCGCGCTGGCCGCGGCGCCGGGCCTGGTTGCCGCCGGAAATGAGATCACCGTGACCATGACCCTGACGGTCAGCGCGGCCGCGGCCAATGTCACGCCCTCCCTGGCCTTCACCCCTACCAACGGCCTCTCCGCCAGCCTGATCGCCGGCCCCACCCCGGCCACCGCGCCGGTGGATGCGGATGGAACCACCTTCACCTGGGTCTATCAGGCGGCCAGCAGCGGCCAGATCGGCCAGATCACCTTCAGCGGCGCGGCCACGAATGGGGTGCTGACCTGGCCCGCCGCCAGCAGCAACAGCGTGATCGTGCATCCCCCCTTGCAATTTCAGGCGCAGATCGCGGATCCGGCCGACTTTACCGATATCAGGGCAGGCGCGTTCATCGCCGACGCGGCCGCGGCCTTGCCCGCCCATGCCAGCAACAGCGTGACCACCCGGCTGCTGGGCAGCATTGGCGGCCGTTTGTGGAACGACGCGGACGGCGACCGCATCCAGGACGCGGCCGAGCCGGGCATTGCCGGCGGCGTGGTGACGCTGCGCCAGAATGGCCTGGTCATCGCCAGCGCCGTGACCGCGGCCGATGGCGCCTATTTCTTCTCCGACCTGGACGCGGGCGCGTACACCCTGGCGCTGGAGACGGCCAGCCTGCCGCCCCAATTCGCCCTGCTCACCACGCCCCATCCCCAGACCGTAACCCTGGGGCCTGGGGGCGATGCCGCTGCCTATTTCGGCATCAAGGCCCGCTCGATCAGCGTGGGCGATACGATCTGGTACGATGCCAATGGCAATGGCCGTCAGGACGCGGGGGAGCCGGGGCTGGGCAATGTCACCCTGCGGCTGTGGCTGGATGATGGGGATGGCGCTTTCGAGCCGGACAGCGGGTTGGGCAGCGACGAGCTGGCGGCTACGGCTGTCTCCAATGCGGCCGGCGCCTATCGCCTGGACGCGCCGGTGGCGGGCGTCTATTTCGTTCAGGTAACCGATGCGTATGGCATCCTCGCCGGCCTTGCCCACACCATCGGCCTGCACTCGATCAGCAATCCCTCGCCGCCGATCTCGGTCAGCCTGGGCCAGGCCTATCAGGATGCCGACTTTGGGTTCGTCAAGGTCCCGCCCGCGGACCACGGCGTCATCGGCGACCAGGTGTGGATCGACGCCAACGGCGATGGCCTGCGCCAGGCAGCGGAGGCCGCGGCCATTGGCGTGCAGGTATGCGCCACCCCTGGGGAGGGCGATCCGCAGTGCACCCTCACCGATCTGAATGGCCGCTACCTGCTCGGCCTGCCCGCGGGCACATACAGCGTCGCCGTCGCCACCCCGCCCCTGGGCCTGACGTCGACGACCCCGGCTTCGCTCAACGTGATCCTGGCCGCGGGGCAGCAGATCCTCTCTCTCGATTTTGGCTATTGGCAGGGCGGCGCGCCCATGGGCCGCATCGGCGGCCACATCTGGCAGGATCTGGTGGTGGGTGGCGAGGCCGATGGCATCTTCGACCCCGACGCGGAACCGGGCCTGCCCAATGTCAGCGTCGATCTGATCCTGGACTTGAATGGAGATACTTTGTGGGATGCAGGCGAGCCGTATGTGGCCACGATCACCACATGGGATGGCGATTTTCGCTTCGATGGGCTGCTGGGCGGCAACTATCTGGTGCGGGCGTCCGATACCTATCACGTGCTGCGCAATTACACGCCGGTCGCGGCCAGCCTCATCGCCAGCGCGCCTTTGGATGGCGTCAGCAAGCCGCAGCCCTACGCCGTGCCCCTGGCCCTGGGCGAAACGAACAACACCGCGGACTTTGGCTATCGCGAATACGAGGTCTTCGGCGCCGGCGAATCGCCGGAACCGGGCATGATCGGCGACCTGGTGTGGGAGGATGTGGATGGGGATGGCGCGTTCACCGCTGGCCTGGATCTGCCCCAGCCGGGGGTGACGCTGCTGCTGCGCAGCCTGGAAGGAGGCCCCGACCGCATGGCCACCACCGGGCTGGATGGCCGCTATTTGTTCAGCGATGTGCCCCTGGGCGCGTATGAGGTGGAGGTGACCGATCTGTTCGGGGTGCTGGGGGGCTATCTGCCCACCAACCCCGGCCCCGACACGCACTCTCAGCCCTACGCCCTCTTCCTGGGCTTGCAGGCCAGCGACATGAGCGCGGATTTTGGCTATGCCCGGCCGGTGCAACTGGGGGGCGTGATCTATTTCGACTACAACGGCAACGGCCTGCGCGATGGGGCAGAGAGCATGACCATCAACGCCGTGCCTATCCACCTGCGGCATGTGGGCACGGGCCAGGAATGGACGCGGCTCTCCGACGACAGCGGCTTCAGCCTGACCGGGGTCACGCCCGGCGTGTATGCGATCACGGCGCCGGCAGCGCTGCCGGGGTTGGTATTGACCAGCGTCAGCCCGGTCACACAAACGCTGATGGGGGGGCAGGCGGCGATGGGGCTTGATTTCGGCTACATCGCCCCCACCGGGGCCACCCTGGCTGCGTTCGAGGCCGCGATCAGCGGCGATCTCGTGCTGCTGCGCTGGAGCGTGCACGCGCAGAGCGATCTCGATGGCTTTGTGGTGTGGCGGTCAGCCGCGGCAGAAGGGCCGTACAAGCCGGTCTCCGGCCTGATTCCCTTCCGTGCAGATGGCCTGTACAGTTGGAAAGATACCGACCTGGTGGCCGGCCATGCCTGGTGGTACAAACTGGAATCGCGGCCTGATGGCGTCTTCTTCGGCCCCATCAGCCTGCCCGCCGACCCTGCCGGCGGCCAACAACTCTTTGCCCCCCTTATTTTGCGCTGAAAGAGATTACACACCCGCCTTTTTTTGTAATGCAACGGTCAACTGATTGCAAACTGCGAGGCCGCTGCTGGCCTGCAATTTCGCGTACAATAGCCTTCGATACCTCCCCCATCTTCTCCCATTCCGGCAGCAGGATTTTGCGGTTTGCGCCTTTGGCCACGAATTTCACCAGGTTCGATTGAATTTTTCCAATCTGAAATTTCTGTCATTCGTGTGAATTCGTAACAAGTACGTAACTCCTATCCAGGTAAATTCGTGGCTAAAGAACAATAACCAGAAAACCTCCGTTATTCCCCAGGTAAAACTCATGTCAAAACGCATCTTTGTCTTCTCGCTGATTGTTGGTTGCTTGCTCGTTGCCGGCGGCATGTGGGCCGTGCAGGCGCAGGATGGCTACTCGATCCAGGGTACTGTGTTCTGGGATGCCAACGCCGATACCCTCTTCACGTCCGGTGAACCTGGCACGCCGAATGTCACCGTGCAGCTTTATCACGATGAAAATAGCAACGGTCGCCGTGAACGCAAAGAGCCGCTGCTGGCCAGCGCTGTCACCGACGCCAACGGCGTCTACGCCTTCACCGTCGCCACGCATGGCGCGTACATCCTATCGGTGGATGTGGCGACGCTGCCGGAGGGCCACGCCTTGACGACAGGCAACACGCAAACCGCGGCCTTTGCCAAGAACGCCGCCCCAAACTCGGCCGACTTCAACAACGATTTTGGACACGTGGGGCAGCCCTATGTCGAGGATCAGGTCATGGTCAAATTCCTGCCGGATGTGTCGCAGGAAAGCATCGACGCCATCCTCGTTACCTATGGCTTGCAGATCGATCACCACATCGCCAGCCTGGATGTGTATGTGCTGTGGACGCAGGCCGGCTATGCCGAGCAAACGCTGATCCTGTTGCGCGGCCTGCCGGAAGTGGAGTGGGCGGAGATGAATTACTTTGTCGGGGCCGATCTGATACCGAATGATCCTTTGTACAGCGATCCCACCAAGGTGTACGCGCCGCAGATCATCGATGCCGCTACCGCCTGGGACTATCACACCGGCTCCACCGATGTGATTGTGGCTGTGCTGGACACCGGCATTTCCTTCAGCCATCCGGAGTTCAGCGGCCGCCTCTTGCCCGGCTGGGATTTTATCAGCAATGATGCGGATCCGAGCGATGATAATGGCCATGGCACCCATGTGGCCGGCATCATCGCGGCCGGGCTGAACAATGGCCAGGGGATCTCCGGCATGGCCAATGTCCGCATCCTGCCGGTGAAAGTGCTGGATGTGAACAACAATGGTTGGTGGAGCCACGTCGCCTCCGGCATCACCTATGCTGTGGATCAGGGCGCGCAGGTGATCAATCTCAGCCTCAGCGGCAGCACCGATTCCACACTGATGCGCAGCGCCGCCGCCTATGCCGAAGCGCACGGCGTGCTGGTGGTGGCGGCAGCGGGCAACGCCAGCACCGACACACCCTATTACCCGGCTGTGTATACCAACACCCTCACCGCTTCCGCTACCACAACCACTGATGACCGCTGGACCCTCTCCAATTTTGGCCCGGCCATCGATGTGGCGGCGCCGGGGGCCACGGTTTACAGCACGCTGTGGACCGCGACCGATCCGAATGGATACAACTTCAAGTCGGGCACCTCGATGGCGGCGCCGCATGTCTCGGGGCTGGCCGCCTTGCTGCTATCGGCGCGGCCCGACCTCAGCAAGGACGATTTGAAGGCGATCATCACGCAAACAGCCGACGACTTGGGTGATCCGGGATGGGATGGGTATTTCGGCCACGGCCGCATCGATGCCGGCGCCGCCATGATCCTGGCCCAGACCTGGACAAGCGTTTCGCCGACGCCTACGAATACACCCCTGCCCACGAACACGCCTACACCGCTGCCCACGAACACGCCCACACCGGCGCCCACGAACACGCCTACGCCCCTGCCCACGAACACGCCCACGCCGGCGCCCACGAACACGCCCACGCGTACGCCCACACCCCTGCCCACGAACACGCCCACGCCGGCGCCTGCCAGCGGCCAGCGGGTGCACAGCGGCGGCACAGCCGCGTTCACCGATGGCCAGGGCCAGGTGTGGGCGGTGGATCAGGCATTCACCACCGGCGGCTGGGGCTACACCAGCGGCTCGGCCGCTTCCACCACCACCGCCGTGGCGGGCACCACTGACGACGCCCTCTACCAGCGCTGGCGGGAAGCGCCGGCGGAGTATCGCTTCACCCTCCCCAACGGCTATTACCAGGTCACCCTGCGTTTCGCCGAGTTCCAGGTCAGCAAATCCTCCGACCGGGTGATGCGGATCACGCTGGAAGGCGTCGATGTCGAAACCAGCCTGAGCATCTACGGGCTGGTGGGCAAGGCCGCGGCGCTGGATCGCACCTACATCACTTCGGTCAATGATGGCGTGCTGAACATCGCCTTCATCAAGAATGGCGGGCGCTATAACCCGGTGGTTTCGGCTGTGGCCGTCCAGTCCTCTGCCCCGCCGCCGCCCACCGCCACCCCCACACCCACGGCCACCCCTTGCACCACCTGTCCCACGGCCACGCCCACGGCCACGCCGCAGTCCGCCCCGCCGGTGATCAGCAACGTCTCGGCCACGAGTATCACCAGCAGCGGCGCCGTCATCCTCTGGCAAACCAATACATCCGCCACATCGCAGGTGGAATATGGCCTGACTACCTCCTACGGCTCTCTCTCCCCCTTCGACGCCACCCTGAAGACCTCGCACAGCGTCACCCTCACCGGACTGAAATCAAGAAAGACCTATTACTACCGCGTTCGTTCCCAAGATAGCGCCGGCAGGCTCACCGTCTCTGGCAGTTTCACTTTCAAGACGCAATAAACAGGCAGATAAGCATCGCAGCCTCCCCTTTACGCAGTTTCTCTCCGTTTCCAACGCGTTGTCTCACCCGTTATCAAAGGAGATCCCATGTCCCACCGCATTCTCTTCAAGCCCATCCTCCTCCTCTTTCCCCTCCTGGCCCTGGCCCTCTTGCTGGTTGCTTCGCCCGCTCTGGCGCAGACGGGCGGGTCGATCGGCGGCTTCGTCTACTTCGATAGCAACGGCGATGGCCTCATGAACGCCGGGGAACCGGGGTTGGCGGGCGTCAGCGTGGCCATCAGCGGCGGCGGCAGTCTCGCCACCGCTGCCGATGGCAGCTTCCTCTTCTCCGGCCTCGCTGCCGGGACCTACACCCTCACCCAGACCGACCTGCCCGGGTTCCTCAGCACCACGCCCAACCAGGTAGCGGTGGCGGTGACGGGCGCGGTCAGCGGCATCAATTTTGGCGACGCCCTGCCGCACACAATCACCGGCGTCATCTTCGAGGATTTGAATGAGGATGGCGATCAGGGTCTGGGCGAACCGGGCATCCCCGGCGCCCTGCTCCAGGTCTACCGCGACAATGATGGCGATGGCGTGGTCGGGATAAGCGATACCCTGCTCGGCGCAGACTCCTCGGATGTGCAGGGCAACTACCGCATCCCCGACCTGCCGCCGGGGCCGAGCGTGGTTTACATCGAATTGCCCCCCGGCTATCTGCCGGGCGGCGCCTCCACCCAGGAAGTGCCCCTGCCGATCATCAGCAGTCAGATCGGGGCCAATACCAGCTATGTCAACTTTGCGCTGATCGCGGCCCAGGGGCAGTTGGCCCAACTCGGCGGCCGGGTGTGGATCGACGCCGACGGCGATGAGCAGATCGGCGCGGGCGAGTCCTATCTCAGCGGCGTGGTGCTGGCCCTGGTGAACGACGCCAACGGCAATAGCGCCATCGACGCCGGCGAGACCAAGGTCGGTTCCCGCGTCACCGGCAGCGACGGCGCCTATGCCTTCGCCGACCTCACCCCCGGCGCCTACGTGCTCGTGGTGGATGCCGGCTCCGTGCCCGCCGGTTACTTGCTCAGCCAGGATCCGGGCGTGTTGGCCTTTACCCTGGCCGCGGGCGAGCAGAAAACGCTGGATCTGGGCTTTTTCGACCCAACCACCGCGGCGCCGCTGCAATTGGCCGCCTGGAAACAGGAAGTGCGGCAGATAGGTAAGCCGATCTACAGCGCCAACCAGATAGACGCCCTGGCCAGAGAAGCGGAGGGCATGACTGCCCTCTTCCCCACCGTCGCTGTCATCGAAACGGTCATCACCGGCCCGGCCAAGAACCATGAAGAGCAGGCGCGCAAGCAGTACGCGGCCCTGCTGCTCAATGTGGCCAGCGACCGCCTGCTGGCCCAAACGCCCATCTCCCTGCCCGGCCTCACCACTGCCGTCACCGTGACCGGGGCGCTGAGTGACATCGAAGCCGTGCTGTGGCCGCCGGCGGCGCAAGCGGATACGCGCGTCTACCTGCGCGTGACCGAGCTGGCCAAGGCCCTGAATCAGGGCAAAGGCCTGCCCCAGCCGACCCTGCGCTCTGCCCGCCACAACAAGAACGATGTCACCGCTGCCTTGCAGATGACAGATGGCGTTGCCGTGCGGGCGCTGCCCGGCGACGGCATCTACCTGCGCAACTGGTACGTAGATGGGTTCGACGCCGCCTTGCTCAGCGCCAGCCACCCCAGGCTGCACCTGACCTTCAGCGGCAGCGAGGGCATGGTGGAAGTGCGGATCGTGCAGACCATCGGCAAACATGCCTATGCCCTCGGCGCCATCACGCCCAACGGGCCTGGCGTCTTTACTGTGGACATGCGCTCGCCGAGAACCCTGCAAGAGTTGTCCACCTCGCAGATCCAACTGGCCATCGTGCGTCAAAGCACCTCCGCGCCCGCCCAGATCACACTCGACGCCGCCACCATCACCCTGCCCTGATTTCTGAAGAGGATGGACGATGGACGATAGACGGGGGTTTACTGTCTACACGTCCATCGTCCATCCTCCCCCGTCTACCGTCGCATCAAGGGAATAAACAGCACCTCGGTCAGATCGGGCAGGATGAAACGGGCCAGCACCGGGTCATGGTCGGTGAACTGGTCGGCCACGGCGTATTCGGGGTTGATGTGCACCACGTCGATCTCCGGTTGGGCCGCGTACAGGCTATCGCTGACCAGGATGTGGTCGATCATCTGGGCGTTGCCTTCATAGATGTAGCTGTAGCGCTCGGTGGCGGGCAGATCGAAGCTGAGAGGGTGCAATTTGTCGCCGGCCAGGGTTTGCAGAGCGGGCGCGAAGTGGAAATCGTTGAAATCGCCCAGGACGATGACGCGGGCGGCGGGGTCGAGATCGAGGAGGCCGGCCACGAAGGCGTGGATCACCTGGGCCTTGGCGATGCGCGATGGCTCGCTGCTCAGTTGCGGCGGCTGCCAGCGCCCGAACAGGGGGGTATCGCCGATGCGCGAGTTGAAATGGTTGGCGATGACGAAGATCGTGCGCCCACGGAAGCGGAATTCGCCGGCCAATGAGCGGCGGCTGTTGAAAAACGCGGGGTTGGCGGGGTCGATGCGCCCTGGGCTGAGGGTGAGTTCGAGGCCGAAGCCGCCTGCGACCACAAAGGTCGGGGTGACGGCGTCGCCGCCGGGCCGATCCACGAAGGTCAGGCCGCGGTCGCTGCGAAAGAGGAAGGCCACGCGGATGTTGCCGCCGGGCTGGCCGCCATCCCCGTGGTTGCGGGGGTTGATCTGGCGAAAGTCGTAGGCGGGGCCGCCGGCCGCGGCGATGGCGTCGATCAGCAGGCCCAGGGTGAGGGCGGCGTCGACCACGCCATCATCGGCAGCGCCGCTGTTGTCCTGCACCTCTTGCAGGGCCAGCAGGTCGGGCGCGTCCAGGTTGTCGACAATGGCGGCGGCAAGGGCGGCGAAGGCCGCGGGGCCATCGTCGGGGCCGAGGTTTTTGACGTTGAAGGTGGCGACGCTGAGCTGATCGGACAGGGCCGCGGGCGCGAGTTCGGGCGGCAGGTCGAAGGGCAGGGCCGCGGGCAGGCCCACGGCCTGGATCACGAAATTTCCATTGACATAATCCAACGGGCCGGAGATGGGGGCGCTGAAGCGCTGGCCCACGTGCAGCCGGGGCAGGGTTTGGAAGAGGGGGTTGACGAAAATGCGCTCCGGGTTGAAATCGTCGGGGCCGATGACCAGCGCCCCGCGGGGGGAAAGCCCGCTGGCCAGGGCGCCGCCGTCCCCCACCACCGCGATGACCCCACTGCTGTTCGGGCCGACGATCAGCGCGTTCTCGACCTGCACCAGCATCCCCTCCAGGCTTTCCCAAAAGTCGATGCCGTCCACCGTGGCGTTGAAGATACCGGAGGTCTCCACATCGCCGTTGGCGTCGTCGTCGATCACCTGATGCGGCGGCACCCGGCCATTCAGCCCCAGGATCACCGGCGGGGGCAGGGGGTTGGCCTGGGATTGCAGGCTGATGGTGGGGGAGATGAGGGTGGTGACGGTGAGTTCGGCGGGGTTGAATTCGTCGCGCGTTTCCTGCACCAGGCCGGTGACGAGCAGGGCGTCGCCGGGGAAGAGGCCGCTCACCTCGGCGGTGCGCACGAACAGGGCCTCGGCGGTGCTGACGCGGCGATCCGGTTCCGGGTCTTGCAGATAAAACCCGCTGGGCCGCACCACGGTGATCACGCCGGGCAGGTCACGGGCGATGAACCCGGCGTAGGGCGAGAGATGGCGGTCCGCTTGGATATCGCGCAGGCGCAGGCCGCAGACAGTACCGGGGGATTGACTGTTGCGCGGGGCGGGATCGACGCTGTCGAAATCGGCGGCGTTGTCGTCCGCGTCGATGCAGCCGCCCGATTTGCGCGCGGCGCCGGTCGTGTTGGAAAAGCCCGGCGCCGGGCCGCTGCCCTCGAAATCGTTGGCCGAGCCATAGCCGACGAAGTCGCGGATCGCCGGGTCGCCAAAGCCACTGATGGTCGCGACGGCTTCCACCAGAGCCACCTTGCCGCTGCGCGAGCTGAGATTGATGCTGCCCACCACATCGGGCTGCGCCAGCGCCGTGCCGGCATCCGAGCCGCCGCTGCCCTCGGCCATTTTCACCAGCAGATAGCCATAGGGAGCGATGACAACCGGCCCCAGCGGCGTCACCGACCAGTTGTTGGCCGCGGCTGAGGCGTATTGCAGCGACCAGCCGCTGAGGTCGATGGCGCTGTCGCTGTGGTTGTACAGCTCCACGAAATCGGATTTGAGCGCGGCGCCGGAGGTGCCGCCGCCGCCGTAGATCTGGCTGATGCGGAGGTCGTGGGCGAGGGGCGCATCAGCCTGGACGGGCAGGCCCAGCGTCAGCAGCAGTCCGATCAGATAGAGCATCCTTGCAACTTTTTTGTTCATAAGTATCTGTCCGCGTATGAGTAGAAAATCATAAAGATTTTTAAAACCTTTAGGATTTGGGGGTTGATTCTTTTTGGTACAAATTTGACGAATTTGCGTTGATTTTTCGTACCAATCCGTGAAATTCGTGGCTGAGAAGTGAGAACCAGAAAACCCTGCCTGAGCAGTTACGACATCTGGCTTGTCCGACGCCTGCGGTTTGGCGGCCTGCCCTGCATGGACAAAGTGCGGCAGGAGATTCCAGCAGCCTGGCATCTTGGGCGGGTAACGCTTCCGGATCTGCAAGGGTTCAGACTATGATCTAGCTCACATTCCGGGGGAGGCGGTTTGTGTTTTAATACACGTAAATCACATCGCGATGGTGGACGTTCGGCGATTGCTGTCTGACCGATCTCGCCGCCATCAGATTTTCTGCTAAACGCATTGGTTACAAGTTAAGAAGGCGAAGTATTTGTCAAGTTGAACAACAGGAGTAGCAACGGATATCTTGGCTTGCGTTGTGGCAGGTTATTTCTGCCACAAATGACAGATTTTCGTGAATTTTCCCTACCAATCTGTGAAATTTGTGGCTGAATCATTGTGATGCGGGAAATGCAACGTTCGCCCGCACAGACACACCGTAGAGCGCCTGGCGCGTAGGGCCTGTGGCAGGGTTCGGCCCCTGGCATGGCCAGGCGCTTTGTTTCACTAAATAAATGTCGTATCTGTGGGTGCATTTGGCAATTTCTTTTCCTGCGGAGGTGTTATATCATCAGGCAAACAAAATACCCGGTCAAGCTGGGCAGTGGCCACCCGCCCTCTCGGCGATCGCTGTTCCCCTGACATCAACCGCTGCGTAGCAAAGCCGTGGGTCTTGGAACGGGCATGTGAAACGTGATCAGATGTATCATCCACGTTCTGCGACCGTATAAACGAAGCCCCCAAACATCCATCCACCCGTATCCTACCGGATGCGGTCTCACTTTCTTGAGGAGGAACCGACTGTGACCTATCGTTCCCATTTGTTCACCTCCCGGCTGCTGGCCGGGATCACCATCCTCTTTGTCCTTGCCGCCGCCTTTTTGCTGGTGTTTGCGGCCGAGTCAGGCGCCTCGACGGCGGTCGCGACCGAAAACAACCTGGCGCCGGCCACTGATCCGGGGAAAGCCTGCGTGGAGGGCCGCGTCCATGATGTCTTGCATGTGGGCCTGGCAGGCTGGACGGTCAATGCCAGCGGGCCGGGGGGAGCGTCGCTCAGCGCCACCACCAACGCCCTGGGCTACTTCATGTTCGACAATCTGGAAGTAGGGACCTGGACTTTCGCGGTCGAAGTCAAGCCCGGCTGGGTTCCCTATCCCGGCAAACCCGCCTCGCTGACGTTGGATGTCACGGTCGCCAACCAGTGCAATGGCATCGTCGATGACGCGGACATCAGTTTCAAGTTCGAGCAGGGCACAGCCACGCCGACGGCTACCGCCACCTCTGGCCCCAACGCCACCCGCATCCGCGGCTTCGTCTATCAACTGACGTGTAACGGCATGACGCCGGTAAGCCTCGCCACCGTCCGGCTCTGGCGCAGCAACGATGCCAACGGCCTTGACAGCGTGGTGTCCACCAAGCTTACCGACGCCAGCGGCTTCTACAACTTCTATCTGCCGGTGCCGCCGCCCCCCTACTATCACATCATCATCGACGTGCCGCCGGGCTTTGTGGCTTTCCAGGCATCCTCGCTGGAAGGCGTAGTCGTGGCGATGGATCACATCCGCATCAATGCCCCTGGCTACGAGGCCTATGAGGAAAATAACTTCATCCTCAAGGATCCGAACCTGAAGTGCGGCACCGATACGCCGACCCCCACGCCCACTCACACGCCCACTGCTACGCCCACCCCCACCGACACCCCCACGCCGACGGCCACGCCGACGCCCACCGACACGCCGACGCCCACCCCCACTCCCACCGACACGCCCACCGCTACGCCCACCCCCACCGCTACGCCTACAGTCACCCCCACCCCCGAAATCCCGGGTTGCGCCGACGCCTTCGTGGTCGATATCGCCAACTTTGGGCTGGCCGGTTGGGAGATCCATGCCACGCCTGACGGCGCCGATCTGCCCCATCTGATCGGCATCACCGACGCCGCCGGTCGAGTCAACTTCCCTGATCTCAAACCGGGGCTGTGGAAGTTCTGGATCATCATGCAGCCTGGTTGGGAAGCGGTGACGCCGGAGATGGTGACGGTCAATATCCCGCCCGGCGATACCTGCCTTCGCATCCGCTTCCGGGTCGCCCAATCCACACCCACGCCCACCCACACGCCCACACCCACGGCCACGCCCACCGTGCCCACACCCACCATCACCCCCACGCCCAGCTACATGCTCTACTTCCCGATGGTGCTGCGGCTGGGCAGTGTGTGCGAGATCGGTCGCCTGCAGGTCACGGTCTGGGGCACCTTCTACGACTTCAAGATCAGCCAGGATAACATCGTCTACTTTGTCGAACCGCTGCCGTGGCAATATCCCACCCTCTTCAAGCTGGTGAACTACGATGGCCCGGTCACCTGGACGCAGTACAAACCGTACTACTTCAAGCAGATCGGCGGTTACGAGTTCACCTATCCGGGTGGTTTGGCCGGCGCTGACTTCCGGCTGTTCGTGCACACGGAGTGCGGCTACATCATCATCAACACCTCGGTCGATGATCCCACCCCCACTCCCACCCCCACTCCGGCCCAATCATCGCTCACGGCCACCCCGCCTACGATCCGTTGAGGTCAGCGGGCGCCGTCGTAGCGTCGCCTGATCACCCTCACCCACCCAAAAGAACAGGGCCTGCTGCGCGCAGGCCCTGTTCTTTTTGCGAATGGCATCAACTCATGCGAGGGTGCGGGTTTTCACGCGCTCGGCGACGATGCGGTCGCCATAGCCAACGAGATCGGCGCGAAATCGGGCTGCACCTGGCCCAGGTCGAGGCGATTGGACGGAACGAAGGCAGCGGCGTCAAGCAGGACATAGTAACCAAGCTCGCGGGCGAGATTGACCCAGGTCAGCGGGTGCTGCACGCCGGAGAAATTGGACTGGGTGGGAAAAGCGAAGAGGCCGGGCGATAGATGAGTCTTCATTTTTCGTGACAGTACCACAGGTTGCCCTGTTCGGAAAAGCGTTTGTTCCGATAAAAAAGAGCAAGGAGTTCAAACTGCTTTGCATGTGGGAGCGCGAGATTGCAGGATCAGAAAATGTTGAAAATATGATCTAGATCATATTCAGGGGGGGGGTAAATTGTGTTACAATGCGGCCAAATTGCATCATGATTGTAGACGCTCGCCAATTGATGTCTGACTGATATCGCCGTCATCAGATTTTCTGCCAGACGTATCTTTTTTGCAGTTGTATCCATTTTTTCACTCTCGCCTGTGTGCTTTGTCACGCGGGCGTTTTTATTTCAATCGCTGATTTTACGTGGAGGTAAACATGTCGAAGCGAATGGGCGTTTTTGCCTCGGTTGTGCTGCTTATCGGTCTCGCCGGGTTTGGCTTGATCGGGCCCAATGCAACAGCGGTGGAATTGGACATGATCGGTCAGATGGGCGGGGCGAACTATGCGGCGGCGGTTGCAGGCGATCTGCTCTTCACCGGCATCGGCCCCCGCCTGCTTGTCCTCGACGCCTCTGATCCCAACCAGCTTGCTGAACTCGGCCAGAGCGAGGTGTTGCCCGGTGTGGTGCGAGCGCTGGCCGTGGAGGACGCTTACGCCTACGTTGCTGCAGGCAAGGGGGGTTTGCAGATCGTCGATATCTCCGATCCCGCTCATCCCGTAGTCATCGGCAACTATCTCACCGAAGGCTACGCTCAGGATGTGGCCGTCGCCAGCGGCTACGTTTATCTCACCAACACGCCGGTGTGGGATGGTTCGGGGTGGAGCGGCAGCGGCCTGCACATCGTAGATATTTCTGATCCGGCCAATCCCAAGCAAATGACGGTGTACGATACGCCCGGCTGGGAGTTTGGCGTAGCTGTGGTGGGAGATACGGTATTCGTAGCCGATGGCGATGGCGGCCTGCGCATCCTGGATGTATCGGACAAAACGGCGCCGAAGGAGGTTGGAGCGACTTACACGGCGGGCTATGCGCTGGATGTGGCGGTGGGGGAAGGCGTCGTTTACGTGGCCGAATTCGACAAGGGCGTGGGCGTGGTGGATGTTGCAGATTTGAGCAACCCACGAGAAGTCAAGGTGATCGACACGCCGGGCAAGGCTCGGCACGTGACCGTCAATGACGGCACTGTGTACGTGGGCGATGGTAATGGCGGCCTGCGCATCCTGGATGTGTCGGCGGCGCTTGAGCCGGTCGAGATCGGCGCTTTTGCTTCGGAAGATGGCCGGGGTGTGGCCGTGAACGGGGCTTTCGTGTATCTGGCCGACCGCCAACTGGGTCTGCACGTGCTCGAGGTGGCGGATCGCACATCGCCGGTGGCGCTGAGCCGTTTCGAGACGGTGGGTACAGTCAGGGGCGTGGCGGCGGATGAAGAAGGGGGCGACCGGGCGTACGTTGCCGCCGGAAATACTCTGTACGGATTGGATATGAGCACGCCGGAACGTCCGCAACGCTTGGCTGGGATATCTCTGGCCGGGCAAGTTAATGATATGGCATTCGTGCAAAAGCCGGGCGCCAGGGGCAAGGGGGTGCTCTATGTGGCCGAGGGACCGACCTGGGTGGAGCGAGCGTGGCAGGGCGGGGGCATGAGGGTGTTCGAGACAGATGGGGCGGGCGGGTTCCAGGAGCGGGCATTCTTCGATACGCCTGGCCAAGCCCGGGGCGTGGCCGTTGCTAACGGCCTGGTTTATCTGGCGGACGGCAATGCCGGCGTGCGGGTGTTCAATATCAACAAGCCGGAGACGCCGCACGAGGTCGGTTTTGAAAACATGTCGGGTCATGCTGTGGATGTGGCGCTGGGTCAGGGGCGCGCCCATATCGCCACGAATGGTCGAGGCGTCGACGCCGGTCAGGCCAACGGCCATGCTATCTCGGCAATGCAACGGCAGGAGGGGACGCCGGATTTCGCCAGGGGTCTGGCGGTCCAGGATGGCATGATATACGTGGCGGTGATGCCCGATCCCGGCGATCCGGTGCTGGACGGCAATCGCTGGCCGGATGGCGGCTTGTATGTGCTGGATGCGGAGAATCCTGCCAAGGCCGACGTGGCCCGGTATTACGCCACGCCGGGCGACATCGAGAATGTGGCCGTGTCCGGCGAGTTTGTGCTGGTGGCGGATGGGGATGGGGGGCTGCTGGTGTTTCAGAAGGCACAATGACCGATTCAAATGCCATGACTTTATTTGACATTACCCACGAGTGAAAACAGGTGCGAATATCATGAAACGATTGATCCACTTGAGCGTTAGTGTTATTGTTTTGGTGCTGGTATTGGTGGGCGTTTCCGCGTCGTCGCCGTATGTGGAGGAAAGGCGCAATGCTAAGCTCCAATACAACATTTTGGATAGTGCTCCTTTTCCGAGAACATTTATGGTATTACATCGAGGTCAATGGGGTAGCAATGATGCCTGTTTAACGGGCAAAGATCGGGACAACCTTTTGAAGGGGCGGTCTGTATTTGCAACTCTGTTCGAAGCGCAGATGGAATATGGAGACTTATGGAAAGTCGATATAAATGGAGATGGAGTATGCGATGGTTCTGATCCGGCTGTTATTCCCTGGCTTGAACAAGAGGTTCAACAGTTGCCGTTGAATCGCTGGGGAATAGCGCCCACACAAAATCAATTGGCGTTCGTTCATCAGTGGGGATATGGCGGCGGCGGGCCTCATCGGGATGAATTGAAGACCTTTGTCGAAGGATGCGACGCTTACTGGCCGCTACGAACGGATACTGGCGACAAGATCCCTTGGGGCTCGTCCAGCGGTAATGTCACATATTGGTTGACCAACGTTTATGTTGGCGGAAACACCTGCATGGTCGATGGACAAGCGCAACGGTATGTGGATTGGTATCCGAACTGGTTGTACACAAAGCTCAACGGCGTCTCCGAGTGGGATGGCATACGCCCGGATCTGATGGGAAATCCACACTGGTTATTTGGTGATGCCGATCAGGATCTTGATGGCTGTGCGGATAACAAGCACATAGGGAATTCTTGTAACCCATTCGGGCCAGAGACTGCAGAGGGCCGGCAATACCTTGACACACTCTATCGAGAAGGGAATCAGTATATGGCTCAATCCATTCATCAACTCTTTGGTCCCACTCGTCCCAATTGGGTCATCGTTGGCGGCGAATCCCTCACCGGGGCACGCCCCATGAATCCGACTTGGGTTCGTGAAATCCGGGATCTGTGCCAGGTCCATCGCGTTCCGTTCCTGTTCAAACAATGGGGCTGGTGGACACCGGAGCCGATCGCACATTGGAAGGAGCGGCACATCTTCCCAGACGGCGAGATTGTCCATTTCCGCGGGAACACGAAGCGGAATGGCAATCTGCTCGACGGAGTAAGCCATCTCGCGCACCCCTTCCGAGAGCGTCTGACGCCCGTTGAGAAACGACTCGCCCAATATTTCGATCCGGACGAGCTGACCGGCTTCCTGGTATCCTGAGGAAGCACCGAAACACGACAGACAGAGGCCCCTTCGGCAACGGAGGGGCCTCGTTGTTTTATCCCGCTGCCTCCGCCGCGCTCTCTGCGGGCCCGATCCACTTTGCCAGCAGCTCCGCCACTTCGTTTGCCGCGACTACCCTCCCCTGCTCCAAGGCCAGCCATTGGATCTGCCGCACGAGATCCGCCTCTGCCGTTTCTCGCTTCTTCACGCGCAATCGTGTCTTCACGTTTTGGTGGTGGTTCCACGGCTGAACCCTCAGGTCCCACGGGGTCCGTTCATTGATCTCGTCCGTCAGAATCGCGAAGTAGGCAGCGAGGTTCTCCATCTCCCAAGGCACGCGGATGCCGATTTCCTGCAGCAGGCAATCTGTAACTACTCAGCCCGAAAATCTTTCGGCGAGCTGAAAATTCCACTTGTACTATGGAAATTATAGGCTTTGATGTCCGTCGTGCCCGCCGAACGCCC
>JABWBG010000320.1 GCA_013360575.1 Caldilineales bacterium | reverse complement strand
GGCGGTGAAGCTGGCTGCCTGGGGGCTGATGGCGCCGGGCGTGGAGACGCGCAACGCGGCCCAGGGGCCGGACTACATCCCCCTGGCCTTTGGCGTGTACCGGCGCCCGCCCGCGCCCGTGTGGGAAGAGGCGTGGACGCTGACCGCGGCCCTGCTGCAGGCGCTGGACGCGGAGGTGACCGCGCAGGGCAGCCAATTGGCCGTCATCCTCCTCCCCGCCCAAGAGCAGGTGGAGGCCGCGGCCTGGGCGCGCACCCTGGCCACCTTCCCCGCCATGCAGGCGCAGGCCTGGGAGGTGGACGCGCCCAACCGGCGGCTGGCCCCGCTGCTCGACGAGCTGGGCATCCCCCATCTGGATCTGCTCCCGGCCTTCCGCGGCTGGCAGGGCCGCAGCCTGTTCTTCCCCATCGACCGGCACTGGAACGAGCAGGGCCACGCGCTGGCGGCCGCCCAGATCGGGCAGTGGCTGGCGGAGCAGGGGCTAGGCTTCATCGCGCCGCCCGCGCGCTGACGGTATCCCACACTATCCCACACTATCCCACACTATCCCCCCGCCATGCCTGCGGTGAGGATGTCCAAGGTGTGCAATAGGCGCTGGCGCCACGCGCCCGCGGCATCGATCGGCACCCACAGCGCGTGCGCGCCCACGCGGGCGCTATGGCCGAGCTGGTATTGCAGCCGTTCGGGCGCTAACCGGGCCAGGGCGTCGCTGCGCACCACCAGCTGATTCTGATCGCGGCCGATGCTGCTGACCCCGGCCCGCTCCGACAGCACCTTGACTTTCACCTGGAAGAGCAGGTTTTGCACCTCTGCCGGCGGCGGGCCAAAGCGGTCTTGCAACTCCTGCTGCATCTCATCGATCTCGCCCGGCGTCTTCAGGCCGGCGATGCGGCGATAGAGTTGCAGGCGCAGGGGTTCATCTGGCACATAGCTGGCTGGCAGCCCTGCCTCCACCGGCAGATCGAGCTGCACCGCCGGCCCGATGGCGGCCACCCACAGGCTGGCATCGAAAGAGCCGGCAGGCAAGGCCCCGCGCTGGCGCAATTCTTCCACCGCCTGCGCGAGCAGCCGCACATATAGATCGAAGCCGATGGCGGCGATGTGGCCATGCTGCCGCGCGCCCAGCAACTCCCCCGCGCCCCGGATCTCGAGATCGCGCATGGCGATGCGGAACCCCGCGCCCAGGTCGCTGGCCTCTTCGATCGCTTCCAGGCGGCGGCGGGCCTCTGGCGACATGGCCTTGTGCTTATCGTAGAGCAGGTAGGCATGGGCGCGCACCGCGCCGCGGCCCACCCGGCCCCGCAACTGGTACAACTGGGCCAGGCCGAAGGTATCGGCGCGGTTGATGATGATGGTGTTGGCGTTGGGGATGTCCAGCCCACTCTCGATGATGGTGGTGCACACGAGCACATCGAAGGCGCCTTCGGCAAAGGCGAGCATGACCCGTTCGAGATCGCGTTCCGGCATCTGCCCGTGCGCGACCTCGAACGTGGCTTCCGGCGCCAGCTTGCGCAGGCGATTGGCCATCTGTTGGATGCCCTGCACGCGGTTGTGGACGAAAAACAGCTGGCCGTTGCGGTCGATCTCGCGCAAAATGGCGTTGCGCACCAGCGTCTCATCGAACGGCCCGACCATGGTGTGGATGGGCAGACGCTCGGCCGGGGGCGTGTCGATGGTGCTGAGATCGCGCACGCCGGTGAGGCTCATGTAAAGGGTGCGGGGGATGGGGGTGGCGGTGAGGGTGAGCACATCCACCTGGGCGCGCATCTGTTTGATCCGCTCTTTGTGGCGGACGCCAAAGCGTTGTTCTTCATCCACCACGAGCAGGCCGAGGTTTTTGAAGATGACATCCTGCGAGAGGAGGCGGTGGGTGCCGATGACGACATCCACCTGGCCTGCGGCCAGTTCCTGCAGGGTCTGGCGCTGCTGGGTGCGGCTGCGGAAGCGGGAGAGCATGCGCACTTCGACGGGGAAGGACTTGAGGCGCTGGCTGAAGGTGTGGAAGTGCTGCTGCGCAAGGACGGTGGTGGGGGCGAGCAGGGCCACCTGGCGGTTGTCCATGATGGCTTTGAAGGCTGCGCGCAGCGCCACCTCGGTCTTGCCATAGCCTACATCGCCGCAGATGAGGCGATCCATGGGGCGGGGGCGCTGCATGTCCTCTTTGACGGCCTCGATGGCGACGAGTTGATCCTCTGTTTCCACATAGGGGAAGGCGGATTCCAGCTCTCGCTGCCACTCGGTATCGACGGAGAAGGCGTGGCCGGAGAGCGTCTCTCGTTGGGCGTAGAGCTTGAGCAGGTCTTCGGCGATATCTTCGATGGCCTTGCGGGCCCGGGCCTTGACCATGCCCCAGTCGGCGGCGCCCAGGCGGTGGAGCGCGGGCGGGGCGTCGCCGGGGCCGACGTAGCGGGCGAGGCGGTCGGCCTGATGCACGGGGACATACAATTTATCGTTCTGGGCGTATGCGACATGGAGATAATCGCGCTGCACCTGATCGACCAGGATCTTGGTGAGGCCGACGAAGCGGCCGATGCCATGCTCCATGTGCACGACGAAATCGCCGGGCTGGATATCGGCGAAGAAAGATTCGGGGGCGGCGGCGCGGGTGGGGCGGCTGCGGCGGGTGCGGGGCCGGCCCCAGCCGAAGAGCTCGGCATCGGTGAGCAGGATCAGCTCGCCTTCGTCGGCGCTGAAGCGCCAGCCTTCGTCGAACTGGCCCTGCACGAGGCGGAGGGGGTGAGGTGTCAGGCGCCGGGTGTCAGGTGTCAGGTGCCAGGTGTCAGGTGTCAGGGGCCGGGTGTCAGGGGCGGGGCCGCCCCTTTCGGCGAGGAGATCGGCCAGCCGCGCGGCCTGGCGGGTGACGAGGACCACCTGGGCGGCGGCGGCCTGCATCTCCGCCACATCTTCCAGGACGCGGCGCACCTGCCCGCCCCAGCGGGGGCCGGGGTGAAAGCGGCGGCCCAGGGGGGATGCCACACTGGTGGTGTGGCCGTCGAGCTTGCCCTGGCCGAGGATGATGGGCTGCCGCGCCTCGATCAATGGGCGCAGGGTTTCCCAGTTGAGCTGGCCGCCAGCCATACCTGCGGGCAGATCGCCCCCTTTGATCAGGTCTCTCTGCACTTGCAGGGCCTGGCCTTCGAGATCCAGGGCGGCGGCAGCCACATCGGCCGGAGTATCTTGATCCTCAAAAAAACGGTTCGAGAGTACGGGTCCGTAATAGTCCCAGTCCATTATCCCGGGCGCTTGCAGTCCTGCAAAGGCAGCATGCCTCCCGGCCACGCACTCCTTGTGATACAGCCAGTCTGAGAAAGTTGTCAGACGTCCCCTGTTTTCAAGAGGCAGCCACCCCGTCGAATCCTCGCCTTTCCGGAACGTGCTGGGATAGAAAAAGATGGCGGTGCTCCCTTGCACCACCCGGCGCAGCAGTTCACTGTGGGTTTCCGAGGTCGTATTAGCTTCGTTCAAATCGCCGACCAGAATAACCGCCCGCTGACCAGCGGGGGTCTGCCCCAGTTCCGCCACTTCTATCTTCTTGCCATGAAGCCAATTGATGACTCTGGAGTCGATCCCGCAAGCTGCAACTGTGAGTGGCGTGCATTCGCCTGGCGCCTCGGAGGCATAGAATGTCAGGCGTCCTGCAGATGGGGCCCCGCCATGTTCCATCGTCGCGGCAAAGGTGTACTGGCCC
>JABWBG010000319.1 GCA_013360575.1 Caldilineales bacterium | reverse complement strand
ACGAGCAGCCAGGTCGCGGCCGTTTTCGTCACTGCGATTCTGACCATTTTACCGACCACCCAATTTTCTGGTTTGTTACAGCCGGTCTCGACACTTGTGCCCCACCGTGACCAATCCGTTCAGGCCGAGCAGCAGCCCGGCGCCATATTCGCGATCATCCAGCCGTTTGGCCGCGGCCCGGAACGCGGGTCGGGCCAAGGCCGCGCCCACTTTGGCCAGGTTGCGGGCCAGGATCTCCTCGCGGATCACCTCCATCAGATAGCTGGCGATCGCCTCGCCCAACTTGATCACGACATTGCCGGTGAAGCCATCGGTGACGACCACATCCGCGGCGCCGCCGATCATCTCCTTGGGTTCGACCACGCCGATGTAGCGCTCGCCCAGGAGATCGCGCAGCAGTGGCTCGGCCGCGCGGGTCAACTCGGTGCCTTTGCCTTCCTCTTCGCCGTTGGAGAGCAGGGCCACGCGCGGGGCGGCGATGTCGAGCCGGGCCTGGGCGTAGATGGAGAGCATCTGGCCCCACTGCGCCAGCCATTCCGGCCGGCAATCGGGGTTGGCGCCGATATCGCCCAGGATGATCAGCCCTTTGGCGCTGGGGAAAGGTGTGGTGAGCACGGCCCGATGCACGCCGGGGATGCGGCGGAAGACCATGTGCCCGGCGGTGAGGGCGCCGCCAGTGTGCCCAACGGTGCAGAAGGCGTCGGCCTCGCCCTGTTTTACCAGGCGCATGCCCACGGCCATGGAGTTATCCTTTTTGCGGCGGGCGGCCATGGCCGGCTTCTCATCCATGGCCAGGTTCTCGGCCGCGTGGATCACCGGCAGATCCAGGCCGGCGGTGTCGTGCTTGGCCAGTTCCTCCTCCACCGCCTGGCGCAGCCCGGCCAGGAGGATGGTGTGGCCGGTGGCGCGGGCGTAATCCACCGCGCCGGCCACCACTTCGGCGGGGGCGTGATCGCCGCCCATGGCATCGAGGACAAGTTTCATGGCGGGTACCTCAGTCGGCGATGAGCGCGGCGATGGCCAGGGCGCCGGGGCCGGCCAGGGTGCCCAGCACCGGCCCCAGTTCTTCGATGATCAGTTCCTGCACGTTCAGGGCCTGGCGGATTTCGGCGGCATATTCGGCGGCTTCGTCGGGGATGTTGGCGTTGATCAGGGCCACGCGCAGCGGACGGCTGCCCACTGCGGCCTGCATCTTTTCCACAAGCGCTCGTTTGGAGCGTTTGCGCCCGCGCGCCCGGTCGACCAATTCCAGAGTGCCCTGTTGTACCGCCAGCATCGGCTTGATGTTGAGGAGATTGCCGAGCATGGCCTGCAACATCGGCGCGCGGCCGCTGGCCGCCAGATATTTGAGGGTGTCGATGGTCAAAATGGTGTGGACGCGGTCGCGGCTGGCTTCCATCGCCGCCAGCACCCCGGCCGCGTCCGCGCCCTGGGCCGCGGCCTCGGCCCCGACGATGATCTGCCAGCCGCCGCCCATGGAGGCGCTGAGGGTGTCGTAGAGATGGATGTTGCGGTCGGGCAGCAGGCTTTGGGCCTGCACCGCGCTGTTGTGGGTGCCGCTCATCTTCGAGGACACGGTCGCCACCACGATCTGTGCGGCGTCCACGCTCTCGATGGCATCGATAAAGTCCTGCGGCGTGGGCTGTGAGGTGGTGGGCAGGTGCTTCTCGTGGGCCAGGCGGGTGTAGAACTCGGCGGTGGTGATATCCACCTGATTGCGCAGGCTGCTGCCGTCGGCAAAGTTGATCCACGCCGGCACTTGCAGGATGTCGAGACTGTTCAGGTAGGCGTCGGGCACGTTGCAACTGGAATCACAGATGATCTTGACGTTCATGAGGGCTGCTCTCGGATGAGTGTGTGGATAAAAGGAAGATGTGATTGTACCGGATTCAGGCCCGGCTGTCCAAGCGTGTGGGGACGCGGCCAGCGGGACGGCCGCCCGCTGGCCGCGTCCCGTCGGCCGCGACCCTACGCGCACATTTCCGGCCATCGTCGTTTATCCGGGGCGGCGGGCCAATGGCATCGGCCCGTGACGTTGGGGCAGGGTGGAGGCCGAAATCTTCATTGCCTCCGGCTGCGCAGGGGTGTATAATGGCGGCGCTATGGAATTCGAAGCGTTGTTCGCCCGGGTCGCCGCCGAATATGGGCTTGACAAGCACATGCTGGCCGAGCAGGCCTGGCGCGAGAGCCGTTGGGACCCGCTGGCCATCGGCGCTTCCAGCGACATGGGCCTGATGCAGATCCTGCCCGCGGCCTGGCAGGAATGGGCGCCCAAGGTTCAGGTTTACGATCCCTTCGATCCGGAAAGCAACCTGCGCGTGGCCGCGGCGTATCTCGCCTTCTTGCGCGGCTATCTGCCCGCGCAAGTGGGGGTGGCGGGCGATTATTGGATGCTCGTTGCCTACAAGTGGGGGGCGGGCAATGTCCGTGACCTGATCACGCGCGGCCAGGGGTGGGAACAGACGCCCCAGACCCACCGCGAATACGCCATCTCCATCCTGACCGGGGCCGAAGCTCGTGCCTTGGCCGCGGCCGAACCTCTCTGATCCCTCTTGACCACATGAACGCCAGACGCCTCAGCCTGCTCATCGCCCTCCTCACTGCCTGGGTCGCCATGCTTGGCAGTCTTTATTTCAGCGAGATCGCCGGGTTCACGCCCTGCACCCTGTGCTGGTACCAGCGCATTCTCATGTACCCATTGACCCTGATCCTGGGGGTGGCGCTGTTGCGCCGGGAAGAGGGCGTGGCCTGGTACGTGCTGCCCCTTTCTCTGCTGGGCGCCGGCTTCGCCACCTATCATTATCTGCTGCAAAAGACCACCCTTTTCGGCAGCGGCGCGGTGTGCCGCGCCGGTGTGCCCTGCACCGTGGCCTACATCAACTGGTTTGGGTTCGTGACCATTCCCTTCCTGGCCCTCACCGCCTTTCTGATCATCACCCTCGCCATGCTCTTTTTCCTCACCGCCGCGCCCGCGGCGACCGGGCAGGCCGAAGAAGAGGCGATCTGAGCCAAGCCCCCATTCCCCCTCCCCACTCTCTCCGGAGGCATACCCATGGCCAATTCTTCCCTGCAAGACATCGTCGGCGTGGGCCCGAAATTTGCCCAATTGCTGATCGCAGGCGGCTTGCCCACGCTGGCCGATGTGGCCGCCAGCACCCCCGAACACCTGGCCGAGGTGATCGCCGCGCCCGCATGGCGCCTGCCCGACTACGCGGATTGGATATGGCAGGCGCAGGGGTTGGTGGCTGCGGCCCAAGTGGGCGCGCCCGCGCCCCTGCTTGCGGCCACCCCGGCCCTGACGACTGCGGCCTCTCCCGCCTGGCCGGACCCGCAGAGCGATGACCGCTCCGTCGGCGAGGTAGCCACGACCTTCCCGCCGGTGGATGTGGAGGCCGGGGATCTCCCCGCCGCGGCAGCAGAGTCCCTTTCCGGCGCAGCCGCAGATGCCGAAGAAGCCCTTTCCGGCGCAGCCGCAGCCGCAGACGCTGAAGAGTCCCTTTCCAGCGCAGCCGCAGATGCCGAAGAAGCCGTTTCCGGCGCAGTTGCGGTGGAGGATGTCGCTGCCCTGGATTTCTCGCCGCCCGATACGCAGCAGGATGCGGCCATCGAGGCCGATGTGCTGGCCGAACTCAACGCCGGCGCCGATCTGGCTGCGCCTGCTGTGACGCTGGCCGCGGCCCCGCCCGCGCCCGAAAACCCGCCCACCGCCGAAACCGTCGC
>JABWBG010000318.1 GCA_013360575.1 Caldilineales bacterium | reverse complement strand
GACTGGTTCAAGCATCATCTCAAGGTCGGCTGGACTTTGCCTGTTCGCTTCGATTTACCTCCCGAGCTAATCCTTCATGAAAATGTCCGGTAGAGAATAACCAATAACCAATAACCAATAATTTCCCACACCCACACTCAAGGAGATGTGCTGATATGCTTGTCAAAGAATCGATGACTCCCAATCCCATCACTGTCGAGGCCAACGCCACCCTGCCTGAGATCGCCGCGCTCATGCGGGAGAAAAAAATCCGCCGCGTGCCTGTGCTGGAACATGGTAAACTGGTGGGCATCATCTCGGATCATGACATCATGGCCAATATGCCCTCCCCTGCCACCACCCTCAGCCGCTGGGAGATGAACTCGCTGCTCGACCAACTCCTGGCCAGAGACTTCATGACCCATCCGGTCTATGTCACCTCGCCCAACTGCTCCATCGAATCCAACGCCCGGTTCCTGTTGGAGAAAAAGATCGGCGCGCTGCCGGTAATGGAGGGGGATCAACTGGTCGGCATCATCACCGAGAGCGACATCTTCCGCACCTTTGCCGCCATGCTCTCCGGCGGGGGCGAGCCGGGCTTGCGCTTCACCCTGCGCGCCGAACGCCAACGCGGGTTGCTGGCCGCGCTGACCGCCATCATCAACGACAATGGCGGTCGCATCCTGGCCCTGGCCACCCTGAACGAGGCAGACGGCGTGCACAAACAGGTGATGGTCAAGGAAACCGGAGGCGATACCGCCGGCATCCGCGCCGCCCTCGATGCCGCGGATATCGAGGTGCTGGATGTGCGCGACCGTAATTCCTGCAACATCTCCACAGTTGGTTGAACACTGCATCGTCTCACCCGTATCTCCCATTCTTTTTCCCACCCACTCATGTTTCCGGAGGCTTTCCCATGTCCAAACGATTCGTCCCCTTCCTCCTTCTCCTCTGGCTGGCAATAGCGCTGGCTGCCTGCGCCAGCGCCCAGCCCGCCGCAACTGAGCCGATCAAAGTCGGCGCTATCTTCGACCTCTCCGGCGCCACTGCCGATGTCGGCGCCCGCTACGCCGAAGGCGTCAAGGGCTATGTCGAATGGATCAACAGCAAAGGCGGCGTCAATGGCCGGCAGATCCAACTGATCTCGCAGGATTACGGCTACAAAGTCGATCAGGCCGAGCAACTGTACTCGCAATATGTCACCCAGGACAAGGTATTGGCCTTCATGGGCTGGGGCACCGGCGATACCGAAGCCCTGCGCGGCAAGATCGCCGCGGACAAGGTGCCCTTCATGTCTGCTTCCTACTCGATCAACCTGATCAACATCGAAGAAGCCCCCTACAACTTCCTGGCCGGCACCAGCTATTCCGATCAGATGGTCATCGCCCTGCAGTGGGTGAAGGCCGACGCCGCCGCCAAAGGGGTGGCGCCCGTGGTTGTCGTCTTCCATCACGACAGCCCCTTTGGCCAAAGCCCCGTGCCCGATGGTAAAGATTACGCCGACGCCAACGGCATCAGCTACACCAACATCGCCATGCCCGGCGGTGCCACCGATCTCACCCCGCAACTGACGCAGGCCCAGGATCTGAAGGCCAATTACGTCATCATCCAGAATGTGTCCAGCCCGGCGGCGCTGCTGCTGCGCAACGCCCGCAGCCTGGGCATGACTGACGCCACCCGCTTCATCTGCTTGAACTGGTGCGCGGACGAGCTCTTCATCCGCCTGGCCGAGGGCGCGGGCGAAGGCGTGGTGGGCGTGCTGCCCTTCAGCGCGGATGCCAGCGTGCCCGGCGCGGTCACCGCCAGCGAATTCCTCACCTCCAAGGGTGACAGCCTGGACAAATATGGCCTGCACTACACCCAGGGCTGGGCCACCATGCAGATCATGGCCGAGGGCATCAAACGCACCCTGGATGCAGGCAAGGAACTGAACGGCGAAAACCTGCGCGCGGGCCTGGAAAGCATCAGCGGGATGGAAACCGGGGGCATCACCGCGCCCATCTCGTTCAGCGCCGCGGATCATCGCGGGAACCACGCGGTGAAGCTGCACGAGGTGCAGAACAACGTGTGGACGCCGATCACCGATTACATCGAAAGCCGGATCGAGCCGAAGTTGCGCAAGTAAGCCGGCATCCCCCAGGACAGGCGGGCCGATCTCCCCTCGCCCGCCTGTCCTTCCCCTCTCTCCCCTCCCCTCTCCCCTCTCCCCTCTCCCCCTCCCCCCTCTATCTGAAATCTGAAATCTGAACATGCTCAGCCTGAACAATGTGGAAGTGATCTATGACGATGTGATCCTTGTGCTCAAGGGCATGTCGATGGAAGTGCGCGAGGGGCAGATCGTGGCCCTGCTCGGCTCGAATGGGGCGGGCAAATCGACCACGCTCAAGGCCATCTCCGGCCTGCTGAAACCGGAAGATGGCGAAGTGACCGATGGCGAGATCCTGTTCGAAGAGCGGCCGATCCACAACCGCGACGCGGCAGAGATCGTGCGCGGCGGCATCTTCCAGATCATGGAGGGGCGCCGCGTGTTCGAACATCTCACCGTAGAAGAAAACCTGCGGGCCGGGGCCTATACACGCCGCGATCGGGGCCAGATCCCGGCCGATATCGAGTTGGTCTACAGCTATTTTCCCCGGCTGAAGGAACGGCGGCATCAGACCGCGGGGTATCTTTCTGGCGGCGAGCAGCAGATGCTGGCCATTGGGCGGGCGCTGATGGCGCGGCCCAAGCTGATGATGTTGGATGAGCCTTCATTGGGGCTGGCGCCCCTGCTGGTGCGGGAGATCTTCGCGATCATCCGGCGCATCAACCAGGAGCAGCAGCGCACCATCCTGCTGGTGGAGCAGAACGCGCGGCTGGCGCTGGACATTGCCGATTACGCCTACATCATGGAAAGCGGGCGCATTGTACTGGCCGGGGAACCGGCGGCGCTGGCTGAAAACGCGGACGTGCGGGAGTTCTATCTGGGCCTGACCGAGGTGGGGCACCGCAAAAGTTACCGGGATGTGAAGCATTACAAACGGCGGAAGCGGTGGTTGTCGTAGGGCGCGGGGCAGGGGTGATATAATCGGACGCATGCCCCGCCGTGCGTTCGCTCTGCTCTTTTCTCTTTTCTTCGGCCTGCTGATGGCCTGCGCGCTGTTGGAGGTGGGCGTGCGCGGCCTGGGATTGGCCCCCGCCGCGGGCGCGCCGGCCCATTTTTGGCAGGATGACCCCCGTTTCGGCTGGTACCACATCCCCGGCGCGGCCGGGGATTTCTTCGACGAAGCTGGCGAATACCACGCTTTTGCCCGCGTCAACAGCGCCGGGCTGATGGACCAGGAATACACCGAGGCCAAACCAGCGGATGTGTTCCGCATCCTGGTGCTGGGCGATTCCTTCACCGAGGGCCTGCGCGTGCCCATGGACGCGGCCTTTATAAATCTGCTGGAACAAACCCTGCGCCGGGCGGATGGCCGCGGGGTCGAGGTGCTGAACGCGGGCGTGGGAGGGTGGGGCACGGACCAACAACTGCTGTTCTACCGGGAGATCGGCCATCGCTACGCGCCCGATCTCGTGCTGCTGGCCTTCTTTCCGGGCAATGATGTGATGAACAACAGCCTGGCGCTGGAGGCGGAGAACTTCGGCAGCGTTTATAAACCCTTTTTCCTGCTGGAAGAGGGGGCGCTGACGCTGCACAATTTCCCGGTGGGATCGGAGGAGTTGGGGCCCTCCCACCTGCCGGCGGCGGCGGCGGCAGAGCCGGCGGCG
>JABWBG010000317.1 GCA_013360575.1 Caldilineales bacterium | reverse complement strand
TAGCCGCAGCCGGCGCCGTGGTCGCCTCTGGGGCCGCTGCCGGCTGGCCGGTGCAGGCCAGCAACAGGATCAGCATGAACGCGAACAGGACAAAATGGCGATACTTCATGGCGTCCTCCAAAGGTGGTAGGGTGCTGTCGGGTGACAGCAAGGGGCGGGGGCAGCTATCAGGTTGTTCTCAGTCCGGCCCTGCGACTCATTCAGACAGATGGCTCGATACGATCGGTATCCAACTTGCTGGCGGGATTGTACAGCACGATTCGGCCAGCGGCAAACGGTCTTTCGGGCAGGGGGGGGCAAAAGCGGGGCAGGCTGCCAACAGCAGGTTTGCGATGGCGACGCCCCCTACCCCCCACCCGCCCGCTCTTCAAAGTGCGCGCACCTCGCAGGTGCGTCGCACTTGTTGTTGTTCGATGGACGATAGACGATAGACGAAGGCGATTCTTCGCCAGAGCGACATGCCATCGTCCTTCGTCTATCGTCCAGCAAGCAACGATGTCTGCCCCCCATCGCCATCTCTACGCCCAGGTCTACAACTGGGAGAACCTGCTGCTGGCCTGGCGCAAGGCCCGCAAGGGCAAACGCGGCAAACCGCCGGCGGCGCGTTTCGAGCAGTCGGCAGGCGAACGCCTGCTGGCCATCCAGCAAGCACTGCAGACGCAGACCTACAGGCCCGGCCCCTACGTCAGGCGGCTGCTGCCCCGTGAATGAATTCGCGGCCCCGTGAATGAATTCACGGTCTGCCACCAGAAACCTGCTAAAGCAGGTTGTTATGGCACGATAACGCCATCGATAACCCGTTTTAACGGGTTTCCTCGTATCAGACGCCGAATTCATTCGGCGGCGGATTCGGCGGTGGATTCGGCGGCGGATTCGGCGGCTGCTGCCCCGTGAATGAATTCGCGGCCCCGTGAATGAATTCGCTGTCCCGTGAATGAATTCACGGTCTGCCACCAGAAACCTGCTAAAGCAGGTTTTTATGGCACGATAACGCCTTCAAAAACACATTTTAACGGGTTGTTGATGACATCATTCCGCCACGACCACTGACCACTGACCACTGAATACTGACCACTGAATACTGACCACTGACCACTCCCCCCTACCCCCCACCCGCCCGCTCCCAGGCGCGGGCCAGGCGGCGGACGCCATCGGCAATGGCCGCGGGCGGGTGCAGGGTGAAGTTCAATCGCATCTGCCGCGGCCCCGCGGCGCTGCCCAGGCCCGGTAAATAGAAGAGATGCCCCGGCGCAAAGGCGACGCCAAGCTCCAACGCGTGCACGTACAAGGCCGCGGCGCTGGGGCCTTGCGCAGGCAATTGCAACCACAAAAAAAGGCCGCCCCCCGGCGTGACCCAGCGCGCCGCGGGCATGGCCTGGGCCAACGCCATCTCCAGGGCCTGGCGTCGCTGGCGATGCGCCGCCCGCAACCGCTCCAGATGCGGCCCCAAGCGCCCCTCGGCCAGGAAAAGGGCCAACGCCCGCTGATTCAACTCGCTGGCCGCAATGTCCAGGCTCTGATGCACGGCAGCCAGCCGCGGGCGCAAGTGCGCTGGGGCCAGCACATAGCCCACGCGGGCGCCGGGCAACAGATTCTTGGAAAAGCCGTCCACGTAGATCACCCTGTCCCCAGGGTCGAGGCTGCGCAACGAAGGCGGCGGCGGCGCGTCCAGCCACAGATGATGGTAAACGTCGTCCTCCAGCAGCAGCAAATCATGCGCCGCGGCCAGTTCCAGCAGGGCCTGGCGGCGGGCCAAGGGCATGCACGCGCCGGTGGGATTCTGATAAGTGGGGGTGAGATAGAGCAGCCGCGGGCGGTGCCGGGCCAGGGCCGCGGGCAGCGCCGCCACATCCAGCCCCTGCGCATCGCTGGGGATGGGATAGACGTCCGCGCCCGACCCGGCCAGCAGATCCAGCACCTGCAAATAGGTGGGTTGCTCGACCAGCACAGCATCGCCGGGGTGGAGCAGGGTACGCAGCACCAGGCCCAGCGCCTGTTCGGCCCCGCTGGTGATCAACAGATGTTCGGGCCGGGCGCGGATGCCGCCCGCGGCCAGATCCGCGGCAATGGCCGCGGCCAGGGGCGCGTAGCCTTCCAGCGGCCCATATTGCAGCACCTCGGGGCCGTCCCGGCGCAGAACCGTGTTCAGAGCCAGGCGATAGGCGTCCGCGGGCAGCAGATCCGTGGCCGGCATGCCGGGGGCAAAGGAGAGGATGTCCGGTCGCCGGGCCAGGCGCATCATCTCGCGGCTGAAATTGTGCGCTGACCAATCGCCGGGGTGGCGCAGGCTGGGCGGGGGCGGGGCCTGCTGCCAGCGTGTGGCCGCATCCAACACGAAAGTGCCCCGGCCCACATGCGAACTGATGTAGCCTTCGGCCGCGAGTTCGGCGTAGGCGGTGACCACGGTGACGCGGTTGACGCCGAGTGCGCGGGCCAGGGCGCGGGTGGCAGGCAGGCGGGTGAGCGGGGGCAGGTCGCCCGCCTCGATGGCCGCGCTCAGCGCCTGTTTGATCTGCTGATAGAGCGGGCGGGAATCCTCGCGATCCAGCGCGATATCGGGCATTTCAGTGTTCAGTGTTCAGTATTCAGTGTTCAGTGTTTAGTGTTCAGTGTTCAGTGTTCAGTGTTCAGTGTTCAGTGATCGATATTTGGTATTAGATATTGTTTATTAGCATCAAGAATCATGTGTTCAGCACTCGATTATACAACTCAATCCAACTACCGAATACTGATTACTGAACACTGAACACTGATTACTGATTACTGATTACTGATTACTGAACACTCACACCCATCCCCAACGGCGTGACCTGCCACCAGCTGTTGCCGGGCTTGAGGGGGATATCGTTGCCGCCGGCGTCGAGGAAACGGAAGGGGGCGAAACGTTCCGCCCGCACCCATTTGCCATCGACCACCTTGCCATCGCGCAGAATCTTCAGCGGCCCTTCGCCCCACAGCTGGATCTCGATCGAACAATTGATGCAGTTGCCGGCATTGTCATAGGCCATCTGGCTGCCGTGTTCGAGGATGAGGGTGGTGACATGGTTGACGCCAAGGACAACAACATTGGCGGCGCTGAGTTGCTCGCCGCTGACCGCGTCGATGTGAGGGTTGCCGCCCATCTGCCGCAGCCAGCGCCCGCTGCCGGGGTCATACGTCCAGCGCACGGCGAAGCGGGGATAGGGGATGTCGACGCGGCTGGCCGCGGGCGCGTCGGGCGGGGCCTGGCGGAAGAAAAAGGCGCCGGTGGGCTGCGGCGGTGTGTCGTAATCGTAGTAAGCGACGGTGTTCCACAGGGCCGCGGTGTCGGCGAAGAGATTATCGGGCACGTTGATGTTGGGATCGCGGTAATAGGAGGGGCCATTCAGCGCCTGCTCGATGATCTGATCGCTGAGATCAGAGCTGTAGAGCATCTCCCGCACCGGCTGCACCGCGCCGGAAAAGCAGAGCACCGCGTCGAAGATCACGGGCAGGTCGCGGTCGATCAGGCGGGCGCTGCGGATGGAGCCGACGCGCTCGGCGCTCTGGCTGTGATAGATGACGGTGTAGCGGGTTTCGCTGTATTCGACGCGGCTCTCGACCACGACATCGGCCATGTTCAGGCCCGATTGGGGATTGACGCTGGCCTGATTGGCGACTTTGATGGCCAGGGGCCGCCGCGCCAGGTGGGCCGGATCCTGCGGGCGCAGGCCGGTGAAGGGGAAGACGCTGGCATCGGTGGCGGGAACGATCAGACTGGCGTCGGGGGTGGGCGTGGGCTCTTCGGTG
>JABWBG010000316.1 GCA_013360575.1 Caldilineales bacterium | reverse complement strand
GCGCCGCCTGTTGCTGCGTTGGGGGGTGTGAGATGCGCTTGCGCCTGTTGAAAGCCCTGCTCGCCGCCGCCCGGCTGCCCCTGGTGGGCGGGCTGTGCCTGCGCCTGGCCTGCCGGCTGACCGGCCCCTACAAAGCCCGCCGCCAGATCATCGGCCTCACCGGTCGCACCTTCGTCTCCCCCTTCGCCGACATCCACTGCCCCCGGCTCAGCCTGGGCGAGCGGGTATTCATCGACGACGACGTCACGGTATACGCGCACCGCGACGGCGGCGAGGTGCGCATTGGCCCCGAATGCTCGGTGCAACGGCACACGATCTTCGAACTGGCCCAGGGCGGCAATATCATCATTGGCCGCAACACGCACATCCAGGCCGGCTGCCATCTCACCGCCGCCCTGGGCAGCATCTGCATCGGCGATGATGTGCAACTGGCGCCCCGCTGCGCCCTCTATCCCTACCAGCACGGCTACCGCGACCTGGAGCAGGCGATGTGTTGGCAGCCGATCACCAGCAAAGGGGACATCGTGATCGAGGATGATGTGTGGTTGGGCGTGGGCGCCATCGTGCTGGATGGTGTGACCATTGGCCGGGGGGCCGTCATCGGCGCCGGCGCGGTCGTCACCGAGAGCATCCCCGCCTATGCCATTGCCGTGGGCGCGCCGGCGCGGGTGGTGGGGCATCGCCGCCAGCAAATCGAACGCTGAGCAGGGCCGCGGGGGCGGATCCGGGCCTGGGAGCGGGATTTTGGCCCAATTGATCGGGGATTTTGGCCCAAAAAACGGTAGAAAAACGCGCAAAAATCTGCTATGCTGGAGCCATCCACGCGCACCCTTTTTGCTCTCCGATCATGTTCAAGACCATCCTTTGCGCTATCGACGGCTCTGCCGCTACCGAACGCCTGCTGATCTATGCCATGCACTTCGGCAAGACGGAGCATGTCGCCCTGCACATCGTGCATGTCTACCAGTTGCCCACGCACTACGCCGCGCACGAGGGCTATCAGGCTTTGATTGCCGCGCACCGCGGGGTGGCGGAAAACGTCGTGCTCGACGCCCGCCATTATCTGGGCGAGACCGGCGTCGAAGCCAGCGGCGAGGCGATCGAGGGCGCGCCCGCCGAGGTGATCCTGGCCGAGGCGCAGCGCATCGCCGCCGACCTGATCATCATGGGCCACCGCAATCCCGCGCATGTGGCCGACATGCTCCTGGGCAGCGTCAGCCAGCAGGTGCTGAACATGGCCCGCATCCCCGTTTTGGTGATCCAATGATCCGGTCCCCGGCAGCTTTGGTTGCAGATGTGCGCCCGCCCGCGGTGGCCGGCCGGTTCTATCCCGACCAGCCGCAGCGCCTGCGGGCCGCGGTGCAGGAGTATCTCGCCGCCGCCCGCCTGCCCGATCTGCCCGGCCCGGTGCGGGCGGTGATCGCTCCCCACGCCGGCTACATCTATTCTGGCCCGGTGGCAGGGTACAGCTTCCAGGCCCTGCCCGATCCGGCCGGGCGCACTCTGTTTTTGCTTGGTCCCGCCCATTTTGTGGCCGTGCGCGGGGTGGCGGTGGCCACTTTCGCCGCGTTGCAAACGCCGCTGGGCCAGGTGGAGACCGCGCCGGCAGATCGGCTGATCGCGTCCGGCGCCGGCTTCGCCCCGCACAACGCCGCGCATTTGCCTGAGCATTGTCTGGAGGTGGAACTGCCTTTTTTGCAGGCGCGCGCCAGCGGCCCTTTCCGGGTGGTTCCCCTCCTTTTTGGCAGCGAGGCCGATCCCGCGGCCTGCGCCGCGGCCCTGGCGCCCCTGCTCAGCGCGGACCCGGCCGCTCTGGTGGTCGTCAGCTCCGATCTCAGCCATTATCACCCCTACGCCCAGGCGCGGCGGCTGGATACCGCGTTTCTGGACGCGGTGACGCGCGGGGATGTGGCCGCGGCCACCCAGGGCGAAGCCTGCGGGCGGCTGCCCATCCTCACCCTCATGCATCTGGCCCAGGCCCTGGGCTGGCAGCCGCGGCTGCTCGATTATCGCAACTCTGGCGACACCGCCGGTGGCCGCGATCAGGTGGTGGGCTATGCCGCCGTCGCCTTCCTCGCTCCCCTTTCGCTCTGATTCGCAGTCTCTATGGACACGACTTTTGCTCCCCCTCACGCCCCCGAACCGACCGCCGCGCTGGCTGAACTCAGCCCGGAGGAAGCGGCCTGCCTGCTGGCCATCGCCCGCGCCGGGCTGGCGGCCGCGGTGAACGATGTGGACGACGCGCCCGATCTGGCGCAGTTGCCCCCGCGGCTGCGCGAGCCGGGCGCCAGCTTTGTCACCCTCACCTGGCATGGGCGGCTGCACGGCTGTATCGGCAGTGTGGAGCCGCAACTGCCCCTGGCGCTGGATGTGCTGAAGAATGTGGCGGGCGCGGCCCTGCGCGATCCCCGTTTCCCTCCCCTGGCCTCGACAGAGGTGCCGGAGGTGACGATCGAGGTGTCTGTGCTCTCGCCCCTGCAGGCCCTGCCCTACCGTGATCTGGCGGATCTGATCCGGCAGGTGCGGCCCGGCGTGGATGGCGTGCTGGTGGCGCGGGATTGGCAGCGGGGGCTGTTGCTGCCACAGGTGTGGGAGAAATTGCCCGATCCGCGCGATTTTTTGGATCATGTGGCGCTGAAAGCCTCGGCCAGCATCAGTATCTATGATGACCCCGACACGCGCGTGTGGGTGTTCCAGGTGCACTCCTACCATGAGCCGCGGGTCGGGGGGGGAAATGGGGCCACGCCGCCGGCTGCGAGCGGACGCTAACCAGTGGCTTCACCCTCTGACACCCCTGTGCACGCCTGCCGATGACGCCGCCCTCGCCCCTGCCCACCCTGCATCTGCGCGGCCGCGCCTTTGTGTGGGGCGCCCGCACCTACATCATGGGCATCCTCAACCTCACGCCCGATAGTTTTTCGGGCGATGGCCTGCTGCGGCAGACCGATGTGATCGACGCGGCCCTGGCCCAGGCGCAGCACATGCTGGCCGCAGGCGCAGATTTGCTGGATTTGGGAGGGGAGAGCACGCGGCCCGGGGCCCAGGCAGTCAGCGCCGAGGAGGAACTGGCGCGGGTGCTGCCGGTGCTGCGAGCCCTGCGCACCCTCACCGATGCCCCGATCTCGATCGACACCTCGAAGGCCAGGGTGGCGGCCGAGGCGCTGGCCGCGGGCGCGGATCTGATCAACGATGTCTGGGGTCTGCGGCTGGATCCAGATCTGGCGGGGGTGGCCGCGGCCGCGGGCGCGCCGGTGGTGTTGATGCACAATCGCTCCACGCCCAAGGCCGCGACCATCGATCCGGCCCTGGGCGGGCGCTATGTGGGCGTGCAGTATGCTGATCTGATAGCGGACATCAAACGGGAGATGGGCATCTGCCTGCACGTGGCGCGGCGGGCGGGCATCCCCGATGAACACATCATCCTCGACCCCGGCATCGGCTTTGGCAAGACGGTGGCCCAGAATCTGGAGCTGATCGACCGGCTGGGCGAGGTGCGGGCGCTGGGCTATCCGATCCTGTTGGGGGCCAGCCGCAAATCGTTCATCGGCTACACTCTGGATCTGCCGCCGGAGCAGCGAGAGGAGGGCACGGCCGCGGCCACGGCGGTGGGGATCGTGCGCGGGGCGGACATCATCCGGGTGCACGACGTGCTGACCAACGTGCGGGTGGCGCGCATGGCCGACGCCATCGTGCGTCGCGGGGGCGCGGGATGAGGGGAATCGCCGCGGACCGGGCTATTCTGGCCGGCCTGCTCCTGCTGTGGTGGATCGCGGGGTGCGGGCCATGGGCCGCACCCACGCCCACGCCC
>JABWBG010000315.1 GCA_013360575.1 Caldilineales bacterium | reverse complement strand
AGGCGCACCCAGCGCCCCATGCCCGCGTCCGGCGGGGGCGAGGGCGCAGCGGCGGCCTCGGTCAACCGCAGTCTTTCCGTCAGTGTTTGCACTCGCGCCGCCCCATCTGGCTGCCCCTCCTCCTGCAAGCGCAGCGCCAACTGCGCCATCAACATCGCCAATTCCTCCTGCGTCCAGTATTGCAGCCGCCGCGAGGCCGCGGCGATGTCGTTGGTTTGCGCGTAGCTCTCGGCTGCCATGAGCAAGTAATCACTGCGCGAGATATCGCGCAGGTCGTCGGGATAGACATCCGACCACTGCACCGGCCAGATCACCCAGCCCATCACCAACCAGCCCAAGAAGAACCCGGCTGCGAACGCGGCCAGCAGGGTCAACGGGCCTGTGGCCAGCAGCCGCGCCCGCGCCCGGCCTGCGGCCTGGCGAAAGCGATTGCTTTGTGGGGGAGAAGCCGTCATCAGGAAACGCTCCGTGGAGGGTGGACGGGAGAGGATGGCGGATCAAGGATGCGCGGGGGACATCTCAGCGCCAAACGCAGGAAGCCGTACAATAGCAGCCTGTGCGCGCTTGCGCAAGATCAGGGTGCAGCGGTGGCGGGGGGAGGGTGCCATGCCCGGTGTAGAGGCGATGAGGTCAAGCGGTCGGAGCGCTGAGCGCAACGAAGTTGCGCATGCGCTCCGACCGCTGGGGTCGCGACGATTCGGCGACGACCCGGTTCCGGCAGCCGCAGACAATCGCCGTGGTCGGGGCGATGCCGGCGGTAAGACCATGGCAATTCCTCCCGCGTCGCCGCGTCGAAAATCTTCGCCGAAGTCACCCAGCGTCTTCTTTGTTGGACGCCATCTGCAAATTGTTCGGGTTTGACATCACCTGTAACACCATTTATAATACCATTATCTTCTCTGGACATGACTTTCGCGGGTGCGAGCGTTTCGGCCCGCGCCTGCTGATGCCCGTCGAGCTGCTGCGAGAAATCGGAGTCTTGCAATGAGCGCATTGAATCTACGACTGCCCGAATCGCTCCACGCCCAGGTGCGTGAGCTGGCGGAGCGCGACAAGGTGTCAATCAACCAGTTCATCACCCTGGCCGTGGCCGAAAAGGTGGCGGCGCTGCGCACCCTGGCCTACATCGAGCAGCGCGGCCAGCAGGGCAGCCGCGCGAAATTCGACCGCGTGCTGCGCAAGATCGCTGAGGCTGATCAAGAGCCATACGAAGTGGATCGGCTGCCGGACGATGCCGACCTCGCAGCAGGGTGAGCTGCCTTCGGCGAGCATCTTTACGTTTCGTCATCTTCGCGCTCCGTGATCCAAACGTCCTGTTCTATTCACGTCGCAACCGCGCCAGCGTCGCCGCGTCGAAAACCTGCGCCGTCGCCGCGTGTGCATGCGCTCCACACCGCGTAGAGGCGAGGCCGCCGGGGCGATCCTTTCGCCATTCGCCGATACCTTCTCCCGGCGGCCTCGCCCCTACTTTTGCCATTCCCCGGCGTCTTCTCCCGGCGGCCTCGCCCCGGTTGCTTCGGGCGCGCGGGCGCGGGGATGCGCGGCCTGCACCGTCCCGCGCAGGCGCCGGGTGCTGACATGGGTGTACAACGTGGTGGTTTGCAGGCTTTCGTGCCCCAGCAACTCCTGCACCGAGCGCAGATCCGCACCCCCTTCGAGCAGGTGCGTGGCGAAGGAGTGGCGCAGCGTGTGCGGGGTGACATGCCGGGGCAGGTCGGCCAGAGCCAGATATTTGTCCAGGATGTTGCTGATCGTCTTGGCCGAGGCAATCGGCTGGCCCTGATCGTTGAGGAAGAGGCGCGCCTTGCCCGCGGCAGGCTCGCTGCCCTCGTCCAACAGGGCCGGCCGCCCCTCCTGCAGGTAGCGGCGCAGGGCCTGGATGGCCGGCTGGCCCAGCAGCGCCGCGGAGAGCTTGACTCGGTCGTGGGAGTGGAACTGCAATTCCGGCAGGAGATCGCTGGCGGCGATGCACAGAAATGTCCCCGCGGTGAAGGCGAGCGCCACCCCAAGCAGATGGTGCCCAGGCTCTGTCAGCTGGCTGGCGCCGAAATTGAACAGGACAACCCCCAACGGAATGGCCAGCGCAAACAGCACATTCGCCCAATGCCGAGCTGATCGGGACCATCCACTCGCGGCCATCAAGGTTCCAATCGCCATTGCATCAAACGGTTTGTGCAACAGGATCACCGCGAATGTGCCGAAGCCGAGCATCCAGCCGTGCTGACCACCCGCTTCCGCAGCCACACTGGCCGCCAGCGCCACTCCGTCAATCAGGCTGTGCAGCGTCAGACCGAAAGCGGCGCCGCCCCAGGACAGGTGCCCCGCGGATTTGTGCGCCAGCGTATGCTCGTGAGGATGCTCGCACCTTCCGCCGGAGCCAGGATCAGCACCTTCTGGAGCTTCATCCGGCACGTCATGATGATGGAAATGGAAGAAGCGCTGGATGAAAAACATGACGAGAAAACCGCCCAGCAACCAGGCCACCGCCCGATCAATCGACTGAAAATCCTGCCAGGCGTGCGGCAGCAAATGGAGAATGGCGATCCCCAGCATCATCCCGGCCACAAAACTGGTCGCCACCTGCAGTCGGGTATGGGTCAACCGGATCCACAAGGGGATCCACCCCCCCGCCAGGGACGCCAGCAAGGTCAGCCCACAGTAGCTAATCAACAACAACACCGGCGATGGTTGCGACAGAGCCATGAGCCCGGCCAGTCTACCGGTTGTCCCCCTAATGTCAGCTTCGTTTTCCGCCCCAACCCGTCCGCACCGTCCGCACAAAAAATCCTTGGAACACTCTCTCCCCGGCCTCACCTCACTGAAATCCCAGCATCCTCCCGCCCTGGTAAGTCGCAAAGGCCAGCACCCAGGCCAGCACCCCCATGTAGGCCCACTGGAACACTGGCCACTTCCAGGAATTGGTCTCGCGCCGCACAACCGCCACGGTGCTCACACACTGCAACGCAAAGACGTAAAACACCATCAACGCCACCGCCGTCAGGGGGGTGTAGAGCAGCGACCCGTCCGGGCGCACCTGATCCCGCAACGTCTGAGCCAGACTCCGGGCCGAGTCCTGCGACTCGTCGTACTCCCCCACATTGTAGACGGTCGACATGGTGCTGACAAAAACCTCCCGGGCGGCAAAGGAAGCGACAATCCCGATGCCAATCTTCCAATCAAAGCCGAGCGGAGCGATGACCGGCTCGATCAGGCGCCCGATCCGCCCGGCAAAACTCCAGCGTAGCTTGGCGCCGGCTTCTTCCCGAGCCAGAGCTTCCAACTGCGCGGCCTGGGCGGATTCGGCCGCCGGCGCTGTGCTGACGATGGCCTGGCGCCTTTGCGCATATTCCTGCTCGACCGCGCCGGTGCGAGGGTAGGAAGCCAGGAACCAGAGCAGGATGCTAATGCCCAGGATCACCGTGCCGGCCCGGCGGAGAAAGATCTTGGATCGATCCCACATCTGGCGAAGGACAATTCGGAGAACGGGTTTCTTGTAGGGAGGCAGCTCCATGATGAGCAACGGAGTCTCCCCCCGAAGCAGCGTTTGCTTGAACAACCACGCCATGAGCAAAGCCACCACGATGCCGAGCAAATACATCGACAGCATGGTCAACCCCTGGAGCTTGATGAAGCCAAGGATCTCCCGGTCCGGAATGCACGCCCCGATCAGCAACGTGTAGACAGGCAGCCGCGCGGAACAGCTCATCAGCGGCGCCACCAGAATGGTCACCAACCGGTCCTTGGGCGTCTCAATGGTTCGCGTCGCCATGATCCCCGGAATGGCACAGGCAAACGAACTGAGCATGGGAATGAAACTCTTCCCG
>JABWBG010000314.1 GCA_013360575.1 Caldilineales bacterium | reverse complement strand
GTCGCCATCGGGCAACGCCACCGGGGTCGCGGGCGTGGGCTGGGCCGGAGCCGCGGTCTGGCCGCCGAACAGCCTCGCCACCAGCACCCCGCCCAACACGATCAGCAGCACCGGCCACAGCCGCACGATCCTGTTGCCTTCGCCCAGCCCGGACACGAGCAAAACCATGGCAAACGCGCCCAACACCCCGGCCATCACCAGCGCCCACAGAAAACGCCTGCGATCGCCGACAAAAAGGTAGAGCAGCAGGAAGCTGAGGGCAAAGCCGCCGAACAGGGCCGCGCCCAGCAGGCTGGCCGAAAGCAGGGCCGCGCCCGGATCCAGGGCGCTGACGATCAGCAGGGCCACGATCCCGACCGTAGCCACCGTCCCCGCCTGCAACAGCGCCCACCACCGCCCCGCCCGGTCGCTGAGGAAGAGGAGGAGAAAGCTGAGCACCACCCCGCCCAGGAAGAGCGCGGCCAGCCACTCTGGCCGGATCTGCTCCTGCGTGGCCAGATAGACCACGCCGCCCAGGGCCAGCAGGGTGAGGCCCGGGATGGCGAAGTACCAGTGATCCTGCCGCACGGCCAGCAGGATCAGAAAACCGGCCCCGGCCAGGGCCAACGCGCCGGCCACCACGTAGGTGATCAGCGAGCGATACGCGTCGAGCACGCCGAAATTGTACAGCAGCACGGCCACGCCGATCAGCAAGATGAAAAGGCCCCACAGGGCAGAATTGAGACGGGTGCGGTTCATGGTGGTCACTCCAGGTCAGGGGACAGTGTTCAGTATTCAGTATTCAGTATTCAGTGTTCAGTGTTCAGTGTTCAGGACGGTTCGTCCTTCGTCTATCGTCTATCGTCCTTCGTCTATCGTCTATCGTCCTTCGTCTATCGTTCGCTCTGCGGCTCGCGCAGGCGCAGCATGGCCAGGAAGGCCAGACCGATGAACAGGGCGCTGAACAGCCAGATGAAGGCGTGGTTGGTGGCGTCGATCACCAAGCCCCCCAGCACCGGCCCGGTAATGGCCGCGGCCGAGGAGGCGAGATAATAAAGGCCGGTGAACGCGCCGATGCGCTTCTGCCCGCCCACATCCAGCACGATGGGCAAGGAATTGATATTGACCAGCGCCCAGAACGCGCCCATCACGGCCAGCAAAATCAGCAGCGTGGTGCTGTCTCGCACCGTGAAGCCCACGATCAGCCCGGCCAACATGCCGGCCAGCCCGACCAGGATCGTGCGCTTGCGGCCAAAACGGGTGGCGATGTAGCCGCTGGGAATGGCGAAGAGGATCAGCGCCGCCGCAAACGCGGTCAACATCTGGGCGCCGGTGCCCTCGTTCACGCCCAACACATTGCGGGCATAAAGGGTGAAGAAGGTCTCCATGGCGTTCCAGCCCACGAACCACAGGAAGATGGCGGAGAGAATAGCCACGCCGCTGCGATCGGCATCGGCCCACACCTGGCGCAGATTCTGCAACACCCCGCCCGTGGACTCTGTCGGCAACTCGGTCTGATTTGGCTCGCGCACGAACAGCAACACCACGGCAACGGTGATCAACAACAGCAGCGCGCCGACGATGAAGGGCAGGGGCACGCCCATTTTATAAAGCGCGCCGCCGCCGAACAGGGCCAGCGCCCCACCCACGCCGCCCATCAGATTGATCACACCGTTGGCCTTGCTGCGCTGCTCCGAGGGAAAGAGATCGCCAAGATAGGCGATGGTGGGGGAGCGGAAGAGGGCCATGCCCACATTCGTGCCCAAGATGGCCAGGGCGATCAGCACAAAATTCTCGCGCACGAAGGGCACCAGAATGAAGAAACCTGCGGCCAGCGGCGCGCCCAGCATCAGCCAGGGCTTGCGCCGGCCAAACCGGCTGCGGGTGCGGTCGCTGCGCTCGCCCACCCAGGGCTGCACGAACATGTTGATGATGTTGTCCCAGACCATGATGAACCCGATCACGGTGGCGGACAGGCCCAGATCCTCCAGAAATGGGGGCACAAATGAATTGAACAGCGGCCAGATGATGGAGATGCCAAGAAACCCAAAACCGACGGTGAAGGTGTATCGCCAGTTCATGAGCAATCACTCCTTTGATGATGAGCGCCACAGCGGAAACGATGCCGGCAATGATACCAGCATACGCGGCGGTGCGTCCAGTGGCTGGAGGTCAGAGGTCAGGGAGTAGGGTGAGAAGACAAGCCCTGGTTCCTGACCACGGGCCATACCCTCTCCATCACCTCGGCCTCGGAGCGGGGCTGCGGGATGCCCGCCCAGACCTGCCAGTGCTCGACATGCTCGACGCACGCGCCCGGCGCCAGCGTTTGCACAGGGCCGTAGGTCTCCAATTCCAACATGCGGTGGTTGGTGAACATCTCCGTGGTCACGCCCAGGTCGGGATATGCGGCGTCCGGCTGCGGCGAGAAGGTCTTGAGGAAGAGGTCCTCTCCGCGGGCGTACGCCGCCCACCCCTCGAAGGTGCGCACCCCGATCTTCTGCGGCCCCTGCGCGCCCGCTTCCTGGCGCAGCAGGATGTGCTGCCGCCCCCATACCCAGCGCGCGTCGGCCAGATCGGTATAAGCCCACAGCGCCAGCGCGGCCGTGGGAAGCAACTGATCCTGGTGCGACCCGCGCGGGGGCAGGGGAACGATGCCCACCCCGCCGGCGGCCATCACCGACAGCGCCCAGGGCGCCAGCGTCACCGGCCACACCCCGCGGTTCCACAGCCGGTGGCCGATCGTCGCCCCCTGCCCGCTCAGCGTGATCTCCATCTCTTTCTGGATGCCGGTGACGCCCTCCACGCCTGCGGTCAGCCGCACGCCCCCGGCGATGGCGCTGACTTGTACAGGATCATTGTCGGGCTGATAGGTGCGAGGCCGCTGCTCAGGCGCGTGCCACAGGCGATGCCCGCCATAATTGCGCCACACCTCGCCCCCGCTCAGCCCCGCCGACTCGGGGAACAGGGCGAAGAGGTTGGCGCGGCCCGGCGCGCTGGCGTGGATGATGCGGGGGCCGATATCGGCGACGACGATCAATTCGATGACTTCATTGGCCAGCCGGTAGCACTGCGACCAGCCGGCAAAGGGGATGGGTTGCATGGGGATCTCCTGAATCGATAAGGGCTGCGTATGGCGGCATTATCGCATGGTTTGGGGCTGGATTCATCCTTTTGGCCGGTGCTATACTTGGCCATGCCCAGCCCACTCGCCGCCGGCCATGCTCCCGGCAAGATCATCCTCTGCGGTGAACACGCGGTCGTCTATGGCCGTCCGGCTATTGCCGCGCCGGTGGCGCAGGCGCGGGCGTTCGCCGAGATCTATCCCCATTCGCATTGTCTGGTGGAGGCGGCGGATCTGGATCGCCGCGTGGACGTGGCCTCGGCCCCGGATCACGATCCCTTCGCCCTGATCGTGCGCCTGATCTGCGCCGAGTTGGGGCAACCGCTGCCGCGATGGCGCATCCGCGTGCACTCTCAGATTCCCATTGCCTCTGGCCTGGGCAGCGGCGCCGCCATTGCCACAGCCATCGCCCGTGGCCTGCTGGCTGCTTTCGCGGCCGATCTGCCCGCGGCCCGGCTTTCCGCCCTTGTCTACGAAGTGGAACGGCTGCATCACGGCACGCCCAGCGGCATCGACAACAGCGTCGTGGTCTACGAACGCCCGATCTGGTTCGTGCGCGGCCAGCCGCCCCTGATTTTTCAGGCGGGCGCGCCCCTGCATTTGCTCATCGCCGACACCGGCGTGGCCAGCCCCACCAAGGCGGCGGTGGCCGCGGTGCGCCGCGCCTGGGAGCAGGCCCCCGCCACCTACGAGGCGCATTTCGACGCCATCGCCGCGCTGGTGGGGC
>JABWBG010000313.1 GCA_013360575.1 Caldilineales bacterium | reverse complement strand
AGGCCGCCCATGCCGCCGCCAGGGGTGACGCCCGCGGCCTGGCGCGCGTCTCCGCTACTGATCCCCTGGATCAGGTCTTCGAGCGAGGGGGGCGCGGCCTGGCGGCTGGGCGCGCTGCCGCCGCCGAGGATAGCGCCGATCATGTCCATCATCGGGTCGCTGGCTTGTTGGCCGCCACGGGGCTGCGCCTGCGCCGCGCCGCTGAGAATTGCTTTGAGGATTTCTTCCATTGCCATGGGTATAGGCTCCTTGAGAGAGGTGGGGAGGGGAAGGTGTGTGTCGTTTGGATGATTATGGATCAATTTGATAAACTCTGCGAATCCTGCCTGCTGCCACCGCCTTTACTTTGTGGTGGGGCTTGGCTCCGTTGCCCGTTGCAAATCTGGAACAACCGCCATGATCGATATCCTTTCCGCCTTCGGGCTTTCCTCCGCCGCCGGATTGAATGCCTACCTGCCCCTGCTGATTGTGGGGCTGCTGGCGCGTTTCAGCGATTTGATCACCCTCAAATCGCCCTGGGATACATTGCAGAATCCGTGGGTGCTGGGGGTTCTGGCCGTTTTGCTGCTGATCGAGATGACGGTGGACAAGATCCCGGCGGTGGATACGCTAAACGATGGCATCCAGAGTTTTGTGCGGCCGGCGGCGGGGGCGATGTTATTTGCGGCCAGCGGCAACATCATCAATGATATCCACCCGGCGCTGGCGCTGATCTGCGGGCTGCTGGTGGCAGGGGGCGTGCATGTGGCCAAGACGACTGCACGGCCGGTGGTGACCGCCACAACGCTGGGGGTGGGGAATCCGGTGGTGAGTGTGATCGAAGATGTGGCGGCGGCGGTAACGACGGTGATCGCCATTGTGCTGCCGGTGGTGGCTGCGATCTTGGTGGTGATGTTGCTGGCGCTGTTCGGACGCTGGTATCTGCGCCGGTATCTGCGCCGGCGCCAGTCTCATTAATTTAGCACACCTTAGCTTTTGCCATCCTGACAGTCCCCTTACAAAGGGCAAAACAGCAGTAACCTAGATTACATGTACCTGTTCACACAGGGCAGGCGTGAACAAGGGCGGAGAATCACGTCTGTTCGCTGCCGGCAGATCGTGGATCTATCGGCAGGGGAGATCAGGCGGCATGCGTCTGGCCGAAGCGGGTGGCAGGCAGGGCCAGCGCGCAAAGCCCGCCCAGCAAGGCCAGCCCGGCCACGCCGCGCAACACCCACGCCAGCCCCACACTGTCGGCAATCCAGCCGGCCACGGCCGCGCCTATGGCGCCGCTGGCAAAGATGAAACCCAGGGTCAACCCCGACGCCAGGGCCTGGCGGCCGGGCAGCAGCGCCTGCGCCATGACCACGGTCACGCTGAAGCCGGCGCCGGTGAGCATGCCGATGATAAAGATCAGGGCATGAAAGCCCAGCCCGGCAGCGCCCAGATAAAGCCACAGCACCGGCGTGACCACGAACAAACTGCCGGCCACCACGCGCCGCCGCCCCCAGCGGTCGGCCAGCCCCCCGCCCACAAGGTTGCCTACGGCGCTGCCGATCATCAGCATGGAAGAGGCGACGCCGTAGCGGGCCGGCGTCCAGCCGCTATCCTGCAGATATTTGGGCAAGAAGGTGGTGGTAGTGCTCTGCACCGTCATGCGGCTGAAGAGGAGCAGGGCGAAAAGCGCCAGCGCCAGGGCGCCGAACCGCTGGCTCGCCCGCGTTGAGTTCTGTCTGGCTGCGGGCGCAGCCGCGGGCCGGGGAAAGTGCTGTCTGCTCAATGCCAGCGCCGCCAGCAGCCCCAGGCTGGCCAAAAAGGCCAGGCTGGGCCGCCCCCACGTCTCGACCAACGTCCCCGCCACCGCCGGCCCCAGTCCCAGCGCGATCTGCCCGAACATGAAGAACATGGCTGTGGCCGTGGCCACGTGGCGCAGATCGACCTGACCGGCCCGCATCACCCCTTGGGGATGGAAGGCCGCGGAGCCAATGCCCGCCGCGGCCAGCGCGACCAGCGCTCCCCAGCCGGGCAACAGCGCGGCCAGGGCATAGAACCCCGCCAGCCACGCCACCCCTGCCGCGCCCAGGCGGCGCAGGCCATAACGATCCACCAACCAGCCAAACAGGGGCTGGGTGAGGGAATTGCCCAGCGTGTAGAACGTGGCCAGCAAGCCCACAGCCGTGTTGCTCAGCCCCAAACTGACGCTGAACAGGGCCAGAATCAAAGGCACCGTGCTGTTGAGCAGATCGACAGCAAAATGTGCGGTGATGTTTGCCAGGTAACGAGGGGTGCGTAGAAAACTAGGAAACATCGGCCCATTATAACGTTTCGCCACAGCGGGGAGAAAATGCTTTGCAAACCCGCGTAGGGTCGAGGGCGGCGGTGTAGGGTCGGTGGCGGTGGCGTAGGGTCGAGGCCAGCGGAGCGAGGATCTCGCTGGCAGCGAGAAGGTCTTCCCGCTGGCCTCGACCCTACGCGGGCGACCTTCTGGCGCCGCTGGCTTGGCTTCATCGCCTCATCGTCGCCCGCGCATGCGCCGATCTCAGCGCCGGCCAGCCGGAGCGAGCATCGATCGGCCGAATGCGTTGTACTTGCGCAATAATTCAGGGAAAAAAGCCCTAAAGATTTCAAAAACGTAACAATTCACCTAATGACAGAACAAGGTGAATTGTTACACCGAATCATCTATTGAATTCTATCTTCATATCTCGCAGGTTGATTATTGTTCCTGCTTGCACGAGAAAATCCATGCCAAGAATGCCGTTGATCTCGAAACCATAGTCCATATACTCTCCTAATTTCAAATAGTCTACTTTACGGGAAAAGACGACTTCACTGCCACCAACACCACGAATGGTATACAATGAATCTTCGGGAGAAGGGGTGATCTGAATAATTTGAACGAGATCGGCGGATAATATTGTGGTAGCCGATCCAGTATCAACGAGCACACTGGGTATTTCGATGGATGTGTCTTTATATATCACAAAAATACTCACAAATGGAATATTATCCCTCAACAACAACTGCATGTTCCCTCCGAATACCTAACCATTGTCTTTCGTGAATATCTAGCTGTTCACGGCTGGTATGTACGAAATAGAATTCGCGAAATGGATATAGCTGGTGAAGGCGACGGTAGGCTTGCATAGCCGCAGTGCCATCTACACAACGCTCAACCACGGCAATCTTGTCAAGCAGCCGTTGATAGGTGGAAGAGGTATGAGCTTGAAGAGCTTCAATGATAAGCCATTCGTTCGGATAAGCATTACGGATATCAGACCATTGCATGATAGCCTCCAATAGTTATAAAGATTGTAACATAAGACCAAAGAGTGGCAATACTGCTTTATATAGAACCAAGAAAGCGGATGGCCCTCTTACAACCAGCTAACGGGGGCATTTGGGAGTCATCCGAACCGTTCCGTCCGGCAGCCAGGGTGATGGCGCAGAGTCTAGCACTTTCCAAACCGGCGTACAAATGAGCACGCTGCCCCCGCGCCCAAACCCGCGTTGACAGAGCCTCGACAAACGTCGTATAGTGGGCGCAGGCGCGTGCCCATGGGCCGCGCCCTCCCTGCCCCCTCCTCCTCCTCCTGGCGCAAACGGACATGACTGCTATTTCTCATCCAATCGGGGACGAAGCGACAACGGCAGCCGCAGATGTGGGCGACGCGGCGCTGGTTGGGACGCCAATGGCCCTGTTCCAGCGCGTGCAGCAGGCCAAACAGGAATGGGAAGCGACCGCCGACGCCCTCGACGCCCTGATCTGCCTCGTCGACGCCACCGGCCGGGTGCTGCGCGCCAATCAGACCGTGGCCCGTTGGGGATTGGCCAGCGTGTACGAGGCCCCAGGCCGCGACTTCCACACCCTTTTGCACCCCCATTGCCCCGGCTGCGAGTTGCAGCGCCACCTCCTCCAGGCCCTGGCTACCGTTGCCCCCGGCAGCCCCTTCGTGATGGAGCAATATGATCCGGCGCTGGCCAAAGAGATAGAGATCGGCGTCTACCCGGTGAAAGGCGACCCCGCAGCCGGCCCGCACAGCGTCCTGGTGGCCCGCGATATCACAGCCCAAAAGGCCGCCGGCCGCTCCCTCACCCAATACGCCGCCCGCCTGGCGCTGGTGAACAAGATCACCGCCGCCATCCTGGCCGCCCACTCTCTGGCCGATGTTGTGGCCGCGGTGCTGGCCCATCTGCACACCCTCTTTGCTTACGATCAGGCCCTCGTCATCCTGCTCGATCTGCAAGGGCCCGGCTACACCTCTTTTGCCGCAGACGCCGCCGGACGCACGCACAGCCTGCACCACGCGGACGGCCAGGACAGACCGCCTATGCCCCCCTGCCTGCGCCTGGATCATCCCCTCTGCATCCTGCCCGACAGGGAGGGGCCGGCGCAGGCGGAAGACAATGCCCTGCCGGCGGGGATACAGGGCTGCGCCTGCGTTCTGCTCAGCGTGGAAGCCGAGATCATCGGCTGGATGCGGCTGGGTTTCGCCCGCGACCCGGCCCTCTCGTCCGACCACACCCCTCTGCTGATCGAGATCGGCGATCTGCTGGCCGTGGCCTGCCACCAGGCGCAACTGCGCGGGGGCTTGCGCCAGGCCAACGCTGCCCTGCGTCAGGCCAACCAGGCGAAAGATGAGATGATCCAAAACGTATCGCACGAACTGCGCACCCCCCTGGCCATCATCTCCGGGTATGTGGAACTGTTGCAAGACCAGGCGCTGGGGCCACTGCAGACGCTGCAACTCGACGCCCTGGAGATTATCGGCCTGCAAAATCGGCGCCTGGGGCAGATGGTGGATCAGTTGATCTCCTTGCAACTGGTGGACACGGCCCGGTTGAACAGGGCTCCGACCGATCTGGCGGCGCTGGTCTATCTGGCCCTGCGTTCCTGGCGGGCCAGGGCCGCGGAGGTGGGCATCGAACTGAGCGCCGACATCCCCTCTGGCCTGGGCGAGGTGGATATCGATATCCGTTTGTTCGAGCATGTGATCTACAATTTGATCGACAACGCCATCAAGTTCAGCAAGCCTGGGGGCCATGTCTCCCTCAGCGCCGCTATCCTCGGCGACCACTACCACCTGATCGTGCGCGATGATGGCATCGGCATCCCGGCGCACAGCCTCTCCCGCGTATTCGATCGCTTTTATCAGGTTGACAACCGCCTCAGCCGCGCTGCCCGAGGCATGGGCCTGGGCCTCTCCTTCTGCCAGAAGATCGTCGACGCCCACGGCGGTCGCATCTGGGTGGAGAGCGCCGGCCCCGACCAGGGCTGCACCTTTTACATCGCTCTGCCTCTGATCGTTCCCTGAGTTTTCTCCTTTCTTTTTTGCTATGTCCCGACAAGCCTGGTTCTATGTCACCGGCGTAATCATCGCCGGGCTCCTCTTGGCCGTGGGGATCAGCCTCCAGGGCTGGCCGGCGCAGACGCCCTGGACAGCTTTTGCCGCCCTGCTCCTGTTCGCTGCCGTGGCGCATCTGACCGGGGCCATGGGCGCGCATCATGAGATCTGGCAAACCAACCTGATCTTCCTGTTTGCGGGCCTGCTTTTGCTGCCGCCGCAGCTTTTTGTGTGGCTGGTAATCCTGCCCCACACCCTGGAATGGGCGAAAGAACGGTTGTTGCGCAGCGAACGCCTGAAGGAGTGGTACATCCAACCCTTCAACGTCGCGGTGCATCTGATCGCCGGATATGGCGCCTACCGCATCTACTTGCTGCTCAACCCTGCCAGCGACCTCCTCTACACCAGCAAGGCGATCCTGGCCAGCGTTCTCACCGCCCTGGTCTACATCACCCTCAACCATTATCTGGTGGGGCAGGCTTTTGTATTGGCGCGCGGCATCTCCTGGCGCGAATCGAAGCTGCTGGATGGCGAGAACCTGCTGGCCGAATTCGTGCAGTTGATCTTGGGCTACACCCTGGCTATGCTCTGGCAGTTCAACCCCTGGCTCATCTTGCCGGCTTTGGCTCCGCTGGTGCTGATCTACCGCTCGCTGCGGGTGCCGCAACTGGAGCGCGCCGCCCAGACCGACGCCAAGACCGGGCTGTGGAACCTGCGCCACTGGCGCCTGCTGGCCGGGTCGGAGTTGGATCGGGCGCGGCGTTTTCAGCGGCCCCTGGCCCTGATCATGGCCGATCTCGATCATCTCCGCTCCATCAACAATGTCTACGGCCATCTCGCCGGCGATATCGTTCTCACCGGCATCGGCCAGATCATCAAGCAAAATTTGCGCGAGTTCGATATCGCCGCCCGCTTTGGCGGCGAAGAATTCGCCATCATTCTGCCCGAAGTCTCCCTGCACCAGGCCAGAGATATCGCCGAGCGCATCCGTCGGGCGGTGGAGCGCGCTTCTTTCGATGTGCGCAGCAGCTCGGAGCCGATCCATGTCACCATCAGCCTGGGCGTCATCACCTACCCCGATGACGCCGATTCGCTGGACGGGCTGATCCACAAAGCCGATCTGGCCCTGTACCACGCCAAGTTGAGCGGACGCAACCGCGTGGCCCTGACCAACGACATCCCCATCTCCATCCACCTGGAGACGGCCAGCGTGCAGATGCTCAGCGGCGACCAGAGCAGCCTGCCGCAGGCGCAGACGCCTTCGCCGGCGGATGCGCCCGCGCCACCCCC
>JABWBG010000312.1 GCA_013360575.1 Caldilineales bacterium | reverse complement strand
CTTGCGCAGGGCAAAGACCGAGCAGCCGGCGCGCTCGGCCAGCTCCGCCTGAGTCAGATCCAGACTCTGCCGGCGGCGCTTGAGCCAGTCGCCGAAGAAGAGAGGGGAATCGTGCGCGGCCATGCCAACCGTTCCTGGTGGAGAGTTGGGGATTGGGGATTGGGGATTGGACGCTCGCCGTCCATCTACCCAATATCCAATATCTACTACCCAATACCTGCTATCCAATCTCCACCACCAAAATTGTACCACATTTTGGGTCAGCGCCTGGGTGAGTGAGTGACCCCACAGCGGCGCGCTTCTCTGGTTCAATGAGTGCAATCGCCTGTTCGCGGGCGGGTCACAGCAAACGGGGAGCGCACCGCCCCCCACCACTCTCAGATTGGAGGTTTCCCATGGCATTCTTGATCATCCTGCTCCGTCTCATCCACATCGTCGCCGGCGCCTTCTGGGCCGGCGCGGCCGTCGCCTACTTCCTCTATTTCGAGCCGACAGCCAAAGGGCTTGGCCCGGCCCGCTCGAAGTTCATGCAAGACCTGGTCGGCACGCACCGCTACCCGGTCTTCATGAACACTTCCAGCATGCTCTGCATCCTGGCCGGGCTGGCGCTCTACTGGTTCTCGTCCAACGGCCTGAGCGTGGCCTGGATCACGTCCGGGCCTGGCCTGGGCTTCACGCTGGGATCCCTGGCAGCGCTGGCTGCCTTCGGCATCGGTTTCTTCGGCATCCGCCCCCGGGCCGAGCGCATGGGCGCCGTGGGCGCGGCCATGGCCAAGGCCGGCGGCCCACCCACGCCGGAGCAGGGCGCGGAACTGGGCCGGCTGGAAGCGGAGATGCACGCCTTCGAGCGCTGGGACGTGGGCCTGCTGGTGCTCTCCCTGGCGCTGATGGCTATCTCACGCTACTTGAGCTTCTAGAATGCAGACGATGGACGATGGACGATGGACGGGTGAATCGTCTATCGTCTACCGTCTATCGTCTATCGTCGATTCGGGAGGTATGAGATGAAAACCAAACCGATCCTCGCAATTTTGCTCCTCCTCTGCGGGCTGGCCCTGGCCGGCTGCGGCGAGCAGGCCGGCGATGAGGCCGATCTTGCCTTCAGCCTGCGCACCGGCATCGTCGAGGGGCGCATGGCCTACATCGGCGTGGGCGGGGCCATCGACGGCCAGATCAACCCCGACCTGACCGTGCAGACGGGCCAGCGGGTGCGCATCGCCATCGTCAACGGCGACGGCGCCTCCCACGACCTGGCCCTGCCCGACCTGGGCCGCCAGACGCCGCCGGTGATGGGCAAGGAAACCGCCGCCGCCCTCACCTTCACAGCCTCCGAAACGGGCGTCTATTCCTATTTATGCACCGTTGCAGGCCACCGCCAGGCTGGGATGGAAGGCCGGCTGGTGGTGACGCAATAATCCCCTGAGGTGAAGCTTATGAACCGCACGCTCCTCCTTTGCCTGGCCCTGGCGGCCCTGATTTTGCTGCCGGCTCAGCCCGGCTCGGCCGCAGACGCCGGCCCGACCGCAATCGACGGCCCCGCCGGACAGCTATCGACTCGGCTTTTCCTGCCCCTGCTGCGCGGGGGATCGGGGATCGTCCCCCCGCCGCCGCCGGCCACGGGCGGCTTCTTCCTCATCCCGACGCCCGACATCGAGCTGCCCACCTCGCACCCCACGCTGGCGGTGGACGCGATGGGCGGCGTGCACGTGGCCTTCACACCCGAAAGCGCCACCCAGGAAAACCCGACCCGGCCCGCGTACTACGCCTATTGCCCGGCCAATTGCAGCGGGCCGGAAGCCTTCACCCGGCTGCATCTGGGCGACGGGGTGGAGTTCGCCAGCCTGGCCCTGACCCCGACCGGCCAGCCCCGCCTGCTGCTGCGCAAACGCGCCCAGTCCGCCTATCTCTTCCAGTTCTGGCAGTGCGACAGCAACTGCACCAGCCTGGCCCAGTGGCATTCCGGCGATGTGGGCGCGGCCTACGCCCGACCCGTGGGCTGGGTGGAGGAGTTCATCCACGCCTTCGCGCTGGACAATCAGGGCCGGCCCCGCTTCGTCTACTACGATAACGGCGCCGACTACGAGGACCCGCACTGGGGCGCGTTCTACGCCTACTGCAACGCCGACTGCACCACCGCGGCCAACTGGCAAGAAACCCGCCTGCTGGATGACACCGACGCCGGCGAGTTCGATCTGGCCTTCGGCCCCAACGGCCAACCCCGGCTGGCGTGGACCACCTCCAACAGCGAGACGATCACCCAGCAGTTGGTCTACGCCGAGTGCGAGCAGAACTGCCATCTCGTGGTCAACTGGTCGGCCATCGTCGTGGCCGACACCGTCTCGGCCAGCGTCACCCACTGGGCCGTCTTCGATCTGGCGACGGCTTCGACCGGCAAGCCGCGGCTGGCCCTGTACACAGGCACGGGCGTGGGCGGCAGCCTGGCCGCCAACAGCCTCTACTATCTGGCCTGCGACGCGGCCGAATGCGCCGCGGATCAGGCCTGGTCGGCGCTCAGGCTTCTGCCCGCAACCCAGGGCGAAGATGGCGTGGCCCTGGCCCTGGACGGCCAGAACCGGCCGCGCATCGCCTATCACGCGCCGCTGGCCGCCGGCTTTGGCCTCTTCTACGCCTGGTGCAACGCCAACGACTGCGCGACCGCGACCCAGGGCTGGCAGGCGCAGGAGATGGAGGCCAGCGAGGAGATCGACGCCGAGCTGCCCATCCCGCCCTGGCCGGGCTGCGCCTTCCCCCAGTGCAACCCGCCCGTCCCGCCCTGCACGATGTCTTTCTGGGATGGGGGCGTGCGGCCGGCCCTGGCCCTGGACGCCGGCGGCCATCCCCGCATCGCCTACGACGCCGATCACCGGCAGGGCGGCGGCTGCGGCACGTTCACCGACGCCAAATTGACCCGCTTCATCCAGTTCGGCCAGCCGTGAGGAGCGCGCCGATGACCCCTCTGACCCCCGCCGCCTTCGACCGTTGGATGGCTGCCTACGGCCAGGCCAGCGCCGCGGATGACCCGCTGGCCTCGGCCCAACTCTTCAGCCAGGACGCCAGCTACCACGAGAGTCCCTTCACCGCGCCGCTGGTCGGGCGGCAGGCCATCTACGATTACTGGGCCGCGGGCGCGCAGAATCTGACCGACAAAAGCTCGACCTACGAAATCCTGGCCGTGCGCGAGAACCTGGGCATCGCCCGCTGGCGCTCGCGGTTCGTGGTCAAGGCCAGCGCCGCGGCGGTGATCCTGGACTGTATCTTTGTGGCCGAATTCGACGACGCCGGGCTGTGCTGCCGCTTCCGCGAGTGGTGGCACAGCCGGGCGGACGACCCTACCCACGAGGCGATCCTATGATGCGCATTGTCGAGTACGACGCGGTGGATCCGCTGCAAGTGCTGCATCTCAACCTGCTCTGTCTGGATTTTGCCCTGACGCCGGAGTTGGTAGCCATCATTCGGCGCATGGACCCCCGGCCCTTTCCCTTCTTCGCCCTCTACGCGGTGGAGGGGAGCACAGTGGCCGGGCAGGTGGGCGTCTTCCGGCTGCCGGTGGTCTCGACTGCGGGCGCGGCCGAGGTGGGCGGCGTGTGGGCCGTGTCCACCCATCCGGCCTGGCGGGGGCGGGGGGTGGCCTCGCTGCTGCTGGACGAGGCCCACGCCCGCATGGCCGCGGCCGGGCTGCGCTTCTCGACCCTGGGCGCTAACCGCTATCAGGTGGCGCACGCCCTCTACAAGAAACAGGGCTACAGCGACCTTGCCACGCTCACCCGCTACGTCCTTGGACCCCGCGCGCTGCTGCCGGCGCAGCCCGGACTGTGGGCCGAGCCGGTCGGCCCCGACCGTCTGGCCCTGGCCGACCGGCTG
>JABWBG010000036.1 GCA_013360575.1 Caldilineales bacterium | reverse complement strand
CCGTGTGCCAGATGGCGCCGCCATCGCCCACGGCCCAGCCGGTGCTGTTGTTGCTGAAGGCCAGGCCGCGCAGGGCCGGGGCCAGAGCGTCGGCCTGTTGCGTCCAGGTGGCGCGGCCATCGGCGGAATGGAGGATGATGCCGCCAGCGCCGGCAGCCCAGGCGCGGGCGCCGCGGATGACGAGGGTGTAGAGATCGCGATCGGGGAAGGGGGAGTGGTAGCGCCAGGTTTCGCCGGCGTTGGCGGTGCTCAGGATCATGCCTTCGGAGCCGACGCCGACGAGGGTGGCAGCGTCGAGGGCGACAAAGGCATGAATGACGCCTTCACTTTTCCACACGCGCTGCCAGGAGCCAGGAGCCGCGGCGGGCGCGTGGGCCGCGGCGGGGGCAAGCAAGGGAGAGAGCAGCACGCTCAGCAGCAGGAGCGATGCCGAGATCAGTAAACGGTGCAAAGACATGGGTGAGATTCGATCCTCCAGAAATGGCAATGCTCCCCGCGACCGGACGTCGCGGCGAGCAAGGGCAGGGAAGGGTAACAAAGATGGCGGAGAAGGGCAAACATGGGGCGGGTGATCGCGGCGCGTTTGGCTCCTGCCGGCGGGCAGAGTGACCACCCGCGGACTGGCGGTCGGAACGCGTGGCGCGTTCCGACCGATCCTTCGATCATCGCACTATCGCAGGACAGCTACCGATCGAGCAACCCCAAGGCGATGGTCAGTTTGACGTTTAACTCGACCAGTTGTTCCGCCGACAACGAACCGATGTGCTTGTACACTAGATTCTTGTCGAGGGCGAGCAATTGATTCAGAAAAACAACCGAAGGTCGCTGTAGACCAGTCTCACCGGGCAAAAGCAGGAGGTCGGTGGGATAGTTGACCCGGCGTAGCTTCACCATCTCTTCCGGTTTGATAGAATGAACCCCAGCCACCAGGACAAAACGCTGCGCAGGATTGACATTGTCCTGGTGGTTCTGTACCACTAGCACCGGACGAGCCTTAAAGGTGACAACCGCTTGAACTTCACCCGAACCCATTCTGCGAATGATGTCCAGCGGACGTTCCGGCAGATAAGGTGCTTGCGCCCAATAAAGATGAGCACGCTTCGGAGAGATCATTTCTGCTGTTTCCAGATATTTTCATCAACCAGAGCCAATCCACCGTTCGGCGTCTGCCCATAATGTGTCAACAACCGACCAATACGCATCGTCACGGCGATCCTCAAGCGCCGGATCATACGCCGCTGCTTGCTCACGTAGCGCCGCAGCCATATGCTGCCAGCGATCCGCATAGCTGGATTCCGGCGACATCGCTGCCACGGTCAAGCGGGCCTCGCCAGGTATCACCTGGATCAGGCCCTCTTGCAGGCCCGCGCGCTGCGCAAGATCTGCAGGAAGCATTACGATTGGGTCGGTAGAAAAGCGAAGGGTGTAGGCAGTCATCGACTTGCTCCCGGAGCATCCCGAAACAGCAGGGGTAACATGAACGGAAATGGCGATGCGGAAAGCGTAGGACGTCCTTTCGCCAGCTTTCTCCCCTACTTCAACAAGCAGTCTCATGATACTGGATGGGGAGCGATTCGTCAATTCGCTGCCAGCCTTCCCCCGTACGTACGCATGGGGTACCGCTCCCAACCGCTTTTGCCTCGCTCGCGGGCTTGTATTACAATGCGCCCGTCTACAATTGTCCGGGGGAAGGTGGTATTCCCCCACTCAAATCAACCCAATGGAGGATGATATCATGGTTCAACGACGAATCGCATGGGCAGGCCTGCTCCTGCTGCTGCTTCTGGCGCTGGCGGCGTGTGCTCCGCCTGGCCAGCAGGCGGTCAGCGGCGAGCTGAACCTGCTCTGCACCCCGCAAGTGGAATGGTGCGAGGGGATGAAGGCTGAATTCGAGGCCAAATATCCCACGATCACTGTCAACTTCGTGCGCATGTCCAGCGGCGAAAGCTTGACCCGCCTGCGCAACGAAAAGGACAACCCGCAGTTCGACATCTGGTGGGGCGGCCCCATCGACAGTTTCGTTGCCGCCAAACAGGAAGGGTTGCTGGAGAAGTATGAGACCAAATCCCAGGACAAGATCATCAACAAAGATCTGATGCTGGACGCCGACAAGTACTGGGTGGGCATCTATGTCGGTTCGCTGGGCTTTGCCACCAATACCACCTCCGGCATCACCCCGCCCACTTCGTGGGATGATCTGCTGCAGCCTGATCTGAAAGGCCAGGTCATGGTGGCGCATCCCTCCAGTTCCGGCACCTCCTACACCGCCCTGTGCACCGTCTTGCAACTGCGCGGCGAAGAGGCGGGCTGGGACTACCTGCGCCAATACGCCGGCCAGGTGAACCAGTTCACCAAGAGCGGGGCCGCGCCGGCCCGTTTTACGGGTCAGGGCGAAGCCGCGGTTGGCATCGTCTTCTCGCATGACATCGTGGCCCAGATCGAAGCCGGCCTGCCTCTGGCCCTGACCTTCCCGGCGGAAGGCACCGGCTATGAGATCGGCGGCATGGGCATCATCAAAGGCGCCAAGAACCTGGCTGCGGCTAAACTGTGGTACGACTGGGCGCTGCAACCGGAAACCCAGGAATTGGGCCCGAAGTACAAGGCCTATCAAGCACCGACGGTTGAAGGCGCCAAGGCTTCGCGGCCCGAATTGCTCGAGGCGAATTTGATCGATTACGACTTTGAATGGTGCGGATCGCACAAAAAAGAGTTTATCGATCGCTTCACCAACGAGATCGCCGGCGCCGCCAACCTGAAGGAATAGGCGCCTCCCCCTTTCCGCGCTCCGCCGCGGCGTTTCACTCGCCAACTCGGGCCTGCGAGGTGTCACAGCCTCGCAGGCCCCAGGCGTGTACCCGTCGAAGCGCTCCCTCCTCTTTTTTCTGAGATCAGGGCATGAGATCGAACTTCTGGCAGCCGTGGGTGCGCCGCTATCGCGAATTTCAGCAGATCGGGCGGGATCCGATCCTGATGGTCGGGCTGCTGGCTGCGGCGGCGTTTGTTTTTCTGTTCGTGGTGTGGCCGATCTTGCGGGTGGTGTGGCAGGGGTTTTTCAATTTCAGCAGCGGCGCGTTCTCACTCGAATACTTTGCCCGCTATGTCGATCCCTATTTTGCCCGGCACAGTTGGAACACGCTGCGCGATACCATGATCATGGGGCTGGGTACCGCGGCCGGGGGCACTGTGCTGGGCTTCATCTTTGCCTACACGTTGGTGCGGTGCAGCTTCCCCTTTCCCCGGCTGGCCCACGCCCTGACGCTCGTCCCCACCATCTCGCCCCCCTTTGCCATCGCCATTGCCGCCATTCTGCTGTTCGGGCGCTCTGGGCTGGTCACGCGTACCCTGCTGGGCATGCAATTCGGCTACGGGATGAATGATATCTATGGGCTGGATGGGCTGGTCTTTGTCCAGATCATCACCTTTTTCCCCGTCGCCTATCTGATCCTGCGGACCATGCTGGAACGGCTGGACCCGGCCATGGAAGAGGCGGCGCAGAGTCTGGGCGCCAGCAAATTTCACATCTTTCGCACCGTCACCCTACCCCTGTTGGTGCCGGGCATTGCCGGCTCCTTTCTGCTGCTCTTTGTGGAATCGCTGGCCGATCTGGGCAACCCCCTGCTGCTCACCGGCACGCGCAATGTGCTCTCCACCGAGATCTTTCTGGCCATCAACGGCGAATACAACCAACAAAAAGGCGCGGCCCTGTCTCTGGTGTTGCTGATCCCCACCCTGGCCGTGTTTCTGTTGCAGCGTTATTGGGTCAGCCGCCGTTCGTACATCTCCGTCACCGGCAAGCCCACCGGCGGCCAGATCAAGGTCGGCGAATCCTATATCCGCTGGCCCTTTATCATCGCCACCGCCCTCACCCTGCTGATGGTGTTGGCTCTCTATCTTTCCATCGCCTTGGGGTCGATCACCCGGCTGTGGGGCTTCGATTACTCGCTCGATCTTTCGAATTACCAGATCGTGTTTACGCGGGGGATCGAGGCGATCCTCGACACCACCTATCTCTCGGCGGTGGCCACACCCATTGCCGGGGTGCTGGGCATGATCATCGCCTTTTTGGTGGTACGGCGGCAGTTTGCCGGCAAAGAGGCGCTCGATTTCGTCTCGAATTTGGGCGCGGCAGTGCCCGGCACCATCCTGGGCATCGGCTTCATCGTCGCCTTCATTCGCCCTCCCTGGCCTGCGCTGATCCTGGTGTTCGTGGCCTTTCTCGCCTATTTGTTGAGCACGATGCGCGCCCAGCGCGGCCAAAAGCTGTTGATAGTGGCCTTGGGCGCGGCCCCTGGGCTGGCGCTGGCCGCGCTGCTGCCCGCGCTGATCGGCGAGTGGGTGCTGAGTTACGTGGGGCTGGGCGTGGCCATCCTGCTGTGGATGGTGGGCCGGGCCGGGGCCGAGCCCGCACGCCGCGGCGCTGTGACTCGGCTGCTGCTCGCGCCGGTGCTGGGGCTGCTCGCCTTCATCGCCGGCCCCTTCCTCACAAATTGGGTCTCCTACTGGGGGCGGGCGCAGGGTGGGCAGAGCGCCAAAGTGATCACGAGTCTGGCCGACTGGCTCGACGTCTTCACCCAGGCGCCGCTGCCCACGCATGGCATCTTGCTGCTGGCTATCGGCGGCTTTGTGATGAGCTATCTGCGGCCAACGCGGCGGGCCGGCTTCACCATCCTCCTGCTGGGCCTGGGCAGCATGCTGATCTTCGCCGGCCAGCCGTTGGCGCTGGTGGGCAGTTCCTACATCATCATCGCCGCCTTTGCCGTGCGCAGTCTGCCTGCCAGCGTGCGCGCCGGCGTCGCCGCCTTGCAACAGATCGACCCCGCCATCGAGGAAGCTTCCACCTCGCTCGGCGCCGACGCTCAGATCACCTTCCGCCGCGTCACCCTGCCCCTGATCGCGCCGGCGTTTCTGGCCGGGCTGATCTTCAGCTTCGCCCGCCACATGACCTCGCTCAGCGCCATCATCTTCCTCACCACCCCCAAATGGAAGATCCTGACCGTGCTCATCCTCAGCGAGGTGGAGCAGGGCGGCCTGAACATCGCCACCGCCTACGCCATGATCGTGATCGTCATCGTCCTGGCCGCCATCGGCCTCTTCTACGCCTTCATGGCCCGCACCTACGCCTCCCAGACCGTCGATCTGACGACGGGGGTGGGGTAGGTGGGTTTGTTTGTTAGTTTGTTTGTTTGTTGGTTGGTTGGTTGGTTAGTTGGTTGGTTGGTAGATTGGTAAATTGGTGGATTTTCCTGTTCTTTGGCGATCTCTACTAATCTACCAATTTACCAACCAACTAACCAACCAACTAACCAACCAACCAACTAACCAACCAACCAACCAACCAACTAACCAACCAACCAACCAACCAACTAACTAACTAACTAACCAACCAACTAACCAACCAACTAACCAACCCCATGTCCTATCTCTCTCTACGCGATCTTGTCAAAAAATTCCCGGCCCGCGGGGGCAGCGGAGAAGTGTTGGCGGTCGATGCCGTCAATCTCGACATCCAGCGCGGGGAATTCCTTACCCTGCTCGGCCCCTCCGGCTGCGGCAAAACCACCACGCTGCGCTTGATCGCGGGCTTCGAGTTCCCCACCGGCGGCGAGATCATCCTCGATGGCAGCAACATCGCCCCCCTGCCGCCCAATGCCCGCGAGATGTCGATGGTGTTCCAATCCTACGCCATCTTCCCCCATCTCAGCGTGTTCGAGAATATCGCCTATGGCCTGCGCATCAAAAAACTGTCTGATCAAGAGGTCAAACGGCGCGTGCGCGAGGTGCTGGAGCTGACCGAACTGGTCGGGTTGGAGAATCGCGCCCCCAACCAGCTTTCGGGCGGCCAGCAGCAGCGGGTGGCCCTGGCCCGCGCCCTGGTCATGGAGCCGAAAGTGCTGCTGCTGGATGAACCGCTGAGCAACCTCGACGCCAAACTGCGCGAGAGCATGCGCGTGGAACTGCGCCGCATCCAACGCACCCTGGGCATCACCTCGGTCTACGTCACCCACGATCAGGTGGAGGCGATGGCCCTCTCCGACCGCATCGTGGTGATGAATCAGGGCCGCATCGAACAGGTCGGCCCCCCCTGGCAGATCTATCGCCATCCCGCCTCCGAGTTCGTGGCCAATTTCATCGGCCGCGCTAATTTTGTGGATGGCCACATCGCGCAGGTGGAAGGAGATCGCCTGGCGATCAGCGCCCTGGGCGGACGGCTGACCGCGGCGCAGCCAGAACAACCCCGCCGCGGCGGCGAGCAGGTGCGCCTGGTCATCCGCCCGGAGGCAATCATGCTCAACGCCGCCGACGGAGGGTTCCCGGCCACCGTACGCCGCTCCACCTATCTAGGCTCGGTGATCGAATATGATCTGGAAGTGGCGGGCGAGCACCTCATCGCTGTGGAATCGGATGTGCAGCGGGCGCAGGTGTTGGGCGAGGGGGAGCACATTCACATCAGCTTCTTTGCAGATTCGCTCTATTGCCTGCCCCGGTGAAAAACATCGCCCCCGTCCGGGAAAGAACGGGGGCGATGAGAGACAAAGGAAGAGAGGCCTGGCTCAGGCCGCGTCAGCTTTGAACAGTTCCTTGATGCCGCCCAGGGCGCCGAGCACGCCGCTGGCTTCGTAGGGCAGGAACACTTTGGTGGATTGGCCATCCGCCATCTTCTTCAACGCCTCCAGATATTGGATGGCGATCAGCTTGTCATCGGGATCGGCCGTCTTGATGGCATTGAACACGGTGGTAATGGCCTGGCCCTGGCCTTCCGCCTCGGTGTGCAGACGGAAGCGCTCGGCCTCGGCCACGCGACGCACCGCTTCCGCCTCGCCCTCGGCCCGCAAAATGGTGGATTGGCGTTGGCCCTCGGCCTCCAGAATCTTTGCCTGGCGAAAGCCCTCCGCTTCGAGGATGTTGGCGCGTTTTTCGCGTTCGGCTTTCATCTGCCGATGCATGGCTTGCGTCACATCCGCGGGGGGGTCGATGCGTTTGATCTCGACGCGGACGATGCGCACGCCCCATTTGTCGGTGGCGTCGTCCAACACCTCGCGCAGCTTGGTGTTGATGGTCTCCCGCGAGGTCAGAGCCTGATCCAGCTCCATCTCGCCGACGACGTTACGCAGATTGGTCTGCGCCAGCTTGGTGGCGGCGTCGAAGAAATTGGCCACGTTGTAGACCAGTTTCACCGGGTCGGTAGCCTCGTAGAAGACAATGGCATCGACGGTGACGACGACGTTGTCTTTGGTGATCACCTCCTGCGGGGGCACATCGACCACCTGCTCACGCATGTCCACCTTGCGCAGGGAGTCGAGGAAGGGGATGATGATCGTCAGGCCCGGCTGGGCGGTGCGTTGATAGCGGCCCAGACGTTCGACCACGCCCTTTTGGTAGGGCGAGATGATGCGGATGCCCAGCGCCGCCACCACGAGGATGAACAGGGCAAGCAGAATCAGAAAAGCAAGTTCCATGGGAAACTCCTGAAGGGTGAGGAGAAAGAGGGAGAGGGAGAGGGAGGGAGAGAGAGAGACAGAGAGAGAGAGGGGATCAGGCGGGGGCCGAGAGGAGGCGGACGATCAGGCGGGTGCCTTCGACGGCGATGACCTCGACCACAGCGCCGGCGGGGATGACGGCGCCATCGCTGGGCTGGGCGCGCCACATCTCACCATCGACGCGCACGCGTCCGCTGGCGCGGATCGGATCGATCGCTTCCAGCACCACGGCTTGCTTGCCCAGCACACGGTCGACGCCGACATTCTGCGGCTGATCGCCGCTGACCCGCTCGGCAAACCGCCGGGAGAAAAGGGCTGCCAGGGTGGAGACGAGCACAAAGGCCAGCATTTGCCACACCAGATCCAGGCCCAAGAAGGCGAAAAGGGCCGCGGCCAGCGCGCCCACGCCAAACGCGGCCAGCACAAAGCCCGCGGTCAGCATCTCGGCCAGAAAGAAGATCATGGCAATGACCAGCCAGGCCCAACGCAAGAGTTCGGCAGTAATCATAGGGTGATCCTTTTTGGGTATTGGTAGATTGGTAGATTGGTTAGTTGGTTGGGTGGGTGGGTGGTTGGTTAGGTGGGTGGGTGGGTTTTGAGAGATTTTTGGTTGATTTATAATTAATTAGATAAATATGCGGTTAAATATATCATATTTGATTATTTTGTGTAACCTCCTACCAATCTACCACCCAACCAACCAACTAACCAACCATCCAACACCCCCATTCTACCTCATTTCCCGCCTGCATCCCGACTCGGCGCTGACCGCGGGCTGACGCGGGCAGGCGTCCCACTTGCGCGGGCCGCGGCGTCCTAACCGCCACAGGGGGACAGCGCAGTTGCCCACGGTTTGACGCGTCCCCACCAACCCGCTACACTCATACACACGGGAGAGGAAGGAAGCCACGCGTTTTCACGCACCGTCCGCGGCGTTGGCCGCCAGATGCACACTCACCGGCCCACTTCGGGCCTGCCCCTTCGATTGCTTATGACCGCACCTCTTGCGCAGCGCCGCCTGCTTCTCCTTTTCAGCCTCCTCCTCTTCCTGACCCTGCTGCTGGCCAACGCGGTGCAGGAAGAGGCGCTGGCCGTCGGGTCAGAACCGGCCCAGCCTGTCGCGGGGGGCAAGGCGCCCTATCCCGGCATCTATGTCTTCCTCGACAATGGCAACGTCGATCCCGCCCGCTATCCCTGGGTCACCGGCGGCAACATGATCTTCCGCTGGCATGACATCGAACCCGCGGACGACTTTTGGGATTGGTCGGAGGTGGATCAATGGCTGGAGGCGCAATCTCGCCTGGGCAAACCCACCGGCATCGGCTTCACCCTCTACGATGGCCGCTGCTGCGGCGGCCTGCGCATCCCCCGCTGGCTGACCTGGCAGGACCCCACCACCGTGGCGCGCTGCGGCAGCCTGCAATGGGCCATCCCCCGCTACGATCATCCCCTGGTGCTGGCCGAATACCGCGAATACATCCGCGAGTTTGCCCGTCGCTACGATGGCGACCCGCGTTTGACCTGGATCGAGCTGGGCACCGGCATCTTTGGCGAATCGAAACCCGCGGACAACAGCGATTGGCAATGCCTGCTCGACGCCGGCATGACCGAGCAGGTCTGGTTCGATACGGTCAAGACGATCATCGATTATTACGTCGATGCGTTCAAACACACGCCGGTGCTGTACCAGTACGCGCCGGTTTACAACCCGGTATCCCAAAGCATCACCACCCGCCGCTGGCTGACCGATTACGCCGCGGAGCGGGGCCTGGGCCTGAAACACAACGGCCTGCAACCGGAGCATGAATCCGCGGTGATCGATGATCTCACCAAATCCTACGCGGGGGCCGGGCACTATGACCCCATGAACAAATGGTGGCGGGATGTGCCCATCGCCTGGGAGAGTTATGGCACGCAATACTGCGGCAATCCCCTCAACACCACGATCAACCCGCACCTGACCATGTGGTGCATCTACAATGGCCTGGACAAGCACCCCGATTACTTCGTCTTCTCTGCCGACTTGGTCACCGACCCGCTGCGGCAGGAGATGCTGGAGTTCGCGGACGCTTATCTGGGCGCGGAGGTGGGGGAGACCGACTCGGTGTGGGTGGCGCTGCGCGGGTCGGCCGCGGGGCAGTGGTTCCCGCAGAAGGGCAATTTCAGCTTCTGGCTCTATCAGAATGACGCCGCGCCGGGGGGGCGGAGTGTGGCGGTGCGGGATAAGACATCCGCGCCCGAAGGGATGTACACCCGCCGCACCGACCGCGCCAGCGGCAATCCCAACCTCTTTTTCGATGTGGACAACGCCTGGCTCTACCGCAACAGCAGCCGCACGGTACGCGTCGAGGTGATCTACCTGGACGAGGGCGCCGACACCTGGTCGTTGTATTACGATGGGCAGGATGGGGTGTCGCAATTGGCGGGCGTGGTGCAGAAGACGAACAGCGGCCAGTGGCGCACGCGCATCTTCGATCTGGCGGACGCGTATTTTGGCGATCGCTTGCCCGGCGGCGGCGGCCGCGCCGGCTCCGACTTCTACATCGCCAGCAACGACGCCGATGACTTCATCCACCGCGTGCGCGTGTTCAAAAGCGGCGTGGCGGCCACGCCCACCCCGCCGCCGATCGTCACCGCCACGCCCGCGGCCAGCCCCAGCCCGCCGGCAGAGCCGATCTGGGTGCGGCTGCGGCAGGGGGTGGATGGCTACAACGGCGTCGAGGACACCTGGATCGGCTATGGCTGCGGCAATGGCGACCCGAACACGCCGCACGGCAGCGACGCCACCCTGGCCATGCGCGCAGATGGCAACAACAACGATGTCTGCAACAGCCTCTATCGCTTCGATCTCAGCTTCATTCCGCCCGGCAGCCGCGTGCTCACCGCCCGGCTGGTGGTGAAGGGGGTGTCGCAGAGCAACGCCGCCCGCCTCTATTTCAACGCCTACGATCTCTACAAGCCGTGGGACGCGGCCACGGCCACCTGGTATCAGGCGGGGACGGGGCTGCTGTGGGATGCGCCGGGCGCGGATGGGGCGGGCGATCACCCCCTGCTGCCGGTGGATATCGGCATTTTTTCCGGCCCGGCAGAGTATTGGGGCTGGGCCGGGGCCTACATCACGCCCCTGGCGCAGCGCTGGGTCGATCAGCCCTACTCGAACCTGGGCCTCCTCTTGCGCACGCATGGCAACCCGGTGACGTGGGAGGTGGCAGCCAGCGAATACGCGCAGAGCCGCTTCCGCCCCGCCCTGGAGATCCGCTATTTCTTGCCCAGCGGCGGCGCTACAGCCACGCCCACACGCACCGCCACGCCCACGGTCACGCCTACCCCGACGGCAACGCCCACGCCCACGCTGACAGCCACGCCCACAGCCACCCCTTCACCGACGGCGACAGTCACGGCCACGCCTACGCCCACAGCCACGCCTACGCCGACGGAGACGCCGACAGCCACCCCTTCACCGACAGCCACCATCACGCCCACACCCACGCCCGGCGTGGGGCATGTGGAGGGCTGGGTGTATCATGACGCGGACGAAAATGCCCTTTTCGATGCGGCGGAGACGGGCATCGCTGATGTGCGCATCTTGCTCACCGCGGCCGGCGGCGACGAAGACGCGCAGATGACAGACGCTTCCGGCTATTTCCGCTTTGCCGATCTGGCGCCGGGCGTCTATATGCTGGCCCAAGAGGCGCCGGCGGGCTGGTCGGAACCGACGCCCACCGGGCGCGTGGCGCTGCTGATCAGCGCCAACCACACGCATCAGGTGCTCTTTGCGCACCAGCCCTTGCCCACGGCCACGCCTACACCCACACCCACGGCCACACCCAGCCCCACCCCGCAGCCGCATCTGCTGTGGCTGCCTCTCTACTCGCACTGACCGCCGATCTGGCGGAGCGGAGCGCAGCGCCATGAACGCCTCCCGTTGGCTTACACCTGTTCGCCTGCTCCTGTTGGCGTGGCTGGCCGCGGGCCTGATCGCGAGCTGGCCAGGGCTGCCCGCCGGTTCCGCCACAGCGGGCAGTACGCAGGCCACGCTTGCGCCGGTGTGGAATGTCAGCGACCCGGCGCCCAGCCGCCAGACCCGGGCCAAACTGGCCTACAATCCCTTTGCCGACACGCTGTTCGTGGTGTGGGAAGATGGCCGGCATGATCCGCAGGGCTACGTGGACACCTATGGCTTCGAATACAACACCGATCTCTTTGGCCGCGTGTACAGCAACACCGGCGCGCCCGGCTCCGAGATCGTGATCGCCGACGGGGGAGAATACGAAGACAGCGGTCGCTACGACAACGAGCAGTGGCCGGCGGTGACTTTCGATCCCTGGTCGCGGCGGCAGCGCGTGGCCTACATGACCCTGCCCGATGCCGTGCTGGCCGCGGGAGTCATGCAGACCACGACCTGCTACGATCTGGATGAGCGCACCCTGGCCCTGCCCGGCGTGGTGACCGATCTGGCCTGGTACACGCCGCCGCCCACCCTCACTTCCCCCTTTGGCGGCGGGTGGTATGACTGGGCCTGCCAGCACGAGCCAGAGGCCCTGGCTCTGGCCGAGGATACGACGCTGACGGTATGGCAGGACAGCCGCGAACGCTATGAGCAGGTGGAGGGCAAATGGGTGATGAAGGATGTGTACGCGCAGTTGACGGTGGCAGGGCAGCGCCGCTTCCCCGGCGGCCTGCTGATCTCGCAGCGGGGGGATGGGGCGCGGCTGCCTTTCATCCAGGAGAATCCTGATGTGGCCGGGGGCGCAGGCCGTTATCTGCTGGTTTGGGAGGATGAGCGGGCCAGCGCCGCCACCTCCGCCACCGGCTACCGCGAGATCTATGGGCGGCTGTTGACCTATGACGGGGCCGATCTGATTCTGGATCGGGAGATCCACATCGCCGCGGGGGTGGAGGGGACGCTGCTGATGGCCAAGCCCCGCCTGAGCTACCTGCCCCGTTTGGGTCTGTTCGTGGTGGTGTGGTCGCGGGTGACGGGGTACACCACCCCGGCCAGCGACAGCGCCGACCTGATGTTTGCGGTGCTGGATCGAGAGGGCGCGGTGGTGCTCGCGCCGCAGGTGATCCCCGATACCACGCTCAGCGCCGCGGCCGGCGGCGTGGAGGATCATGTGCACGACATCGCCTGCGCCGCGCAGCAGTGCCTGATCCTCTATCGCAAAGGCAACACCACGGCGCACATGGCCGCCCGCCTGTTGTTGGCCGAGGATTGGAGCCTGCTGCCGGAGCAGGCGGTGGACGCGCTGCCGGGGCATCACACCTACGCCGGTGTAGAGGCGGGCGCTGCCGGCGAGTTCACCGCCGATTTCTACGCCGGCTACACGGTGGAGCATGATATCCGCCTGGCCCGCTGGCAGAGCGAGGCGCCCTTCACCGGCCCGGTCACGGTCACGCCCACGCCGACGACCGCCGCCACGCCCACGCCCACAGATACCCCGGCGGCCACGGCTACCCCCACGCCCACCCCGGAGATCACCGCCACCCCCACAGCCACCCCCACGGCCACCGCCACGCCCACGGCCACGGCCACGCCCTCCCCCACGACCACCGCCACAGCCACGCCCACGACGCCGCCCTATCTCGGCCACATCGAAGGCTGGGTGTTCCACGATCTCGACGCCGACGCGGTGCATGATCCGGAGGAGCCGGGCATTGCCAACGCCTATCTTGTGCTCACCACAAGCGAGAATGATAGTTACCTGCGCGTGACCGAAGCCGCGGGATTCTTCTCCTTCCATAACCTCACCCCCGGTTATTACGTCCTCACGGAAGAGGCGCCGTCAGGCTGGAGTCCGGCCACACCAAGCAACCGCATTACGGTAGTGGTCAATGCCGGCCACACACACATCCTCACCTTCGCGCACCAGCCCCTGCCCACGGTCACAGTCACCCCCACGCAGCCCCCCACACCAACAGAGACGCCCACGCCCATACCAACAGAGACGCCGACGCCCACGGCCACGCCGACAGAAACGCCGACGCCCACGCCGACACTCACACCGACGCCCACGCCGACAGAAACGCCGACGCCCACACCGACACCGACCGCGACAGAGCTTGCAGCGCACAGCCTGTGGCTGCCCTGGCTGTTGCACGCAGTTGCAACCCCTTAAAACCACACACACATCCGATCTCACACCCACACATCGCGCCCCGTCGGATGTTGCCTCCGCGCAGGAGGCAGTTCCCTGGAGCTTTACCGCTCGAGGCGGTCATGGCATGAGCGCCGGCAGGGAGCAGCATCTGGGGTCATGATGCTGTCATGGGGAGAAGAGGGCCGCGGGCGGATCGCCTGCCCCCGCCACAGAGCTGGCCGCCGCCCGCGCAGCTTGACAGCAGCCGCCAGACACGCGACACTTCTGTGGTTGCTGACCTTCGGCCACCCAGCACAGCGGCGTTTCCTCGTCGAGCTGCTCTCTCCTCGCCATTTTCCATCCTTGCCAGCCCCTGCCCCTGCGGTCAGGCGGCCGCGCCCGTGATGCCCACCGGAGCAACTCGATGTCTCTTGCCTTTGTTTTTGCCGCTTTTTCTCGTCTGCGCCCCGCGCTGCCCCGGCGCGGGCTGCTGCTGCTGTTGCTGGCGGCGCTGATCGTTCTATTGGGTCGCCCGGCCTGGGCCGAGCCGGCGGTGGCGCCGGCCGCGCCCGGCGGCGTACCCCCGACCGGCCGGCCCGGCATCTATGTCTTCCTCGATTGGCAGAACCTGGACCCGGCCAGCAACCCGATCACCGGCGGCAACGCCATCTTCGAATGGAAAGTGCTGGAAAAAGGGCCGGGGCGCTACGATTGGGGCGTGATGGATCGCTGGCTGGACATGATGAGCGCCAGCAACAAGCCGGCGCTGGTGGGATTCAGCACCTACAACGGCACCTGCTGCGGCGGCGACATGGTGCCCTCGCACCTCTACCAAAAATATCCGGACATGTTCCTGGTCTGCGAGGACAATTGGGTGATCCCAAAATACTGGAGCGCAGAGTTCCTGAACGAGTATGGGCGCTTCATTCAGACTGCGGGCCAGCGCTACAACGGCGATCCTCGCATCGAGATCATCGAGATGGGGGTGGGCATCTTTGGCGAGACCAAGCCGATGGATAATTATCACCGCGATTGCGTGGCCGCCGCGGGGCTGACCAGCGATCTGTGGATCAACACCGGCAAACGCATCATGGATGAGCATCTCGCCGCGTTCCCCAACACGCCCCTGCTGCTGCAATACGCGCCTTTCTTTATGGATGTGAAAGAGCGCCGCTATCTCACCGATTACGCAGCCTCACGCGGCATCGGCCTCAAACACAACGGCCTGCGCCCCGACGCCGACGCCACGCACATCAATGCAATCGGTTACTCCCTGTACGGGGCCGGCCAGTATGATCCGATGTTCAAATGGTGGCAGGATGTGCCGATCGGCTTCGAATCGTACGAATCGCAATACATGACCGGCCTGACCAACACCACCTGGGGCGTGCTCTCCGGCCTGGATAAACACAGCGACTATTTCGTCTTCGCCCGCGACCTGGTGGAGCAGACGGAGCGCCATCCCATCCTGCGTTTTGCCCAAGATCACCTGGGCAAGACGATCACCAACAGCCCTTCGGCCTGGGTGGCGCTGCGCGAAACGGAATACACCTGGTATCCGCAGTTCGGAAACTACGATTTCTTCATGGTGCAGAATGACGCGGTCCCCGGCGGGCGCACCGTGCCGCTGTGGAACGTGTCCAAATACGCGGAAGGGCGCTACACCCGCCGCACCGACAGCGCCAGCGGCAACCCCTACATGTATTTCAACATCGAGGATGGCTACCTCTTCAACACCCGCGAGCGCGTGCGCCTGACTGTCACCTATTATGACCAGGGCGTCGATTCCTTCGATGTCTTCTACGACGCCTGGGCCAACCCGCAACAATTGGCAGGAACGGTGCGCAAAACCAACACCCAACGCTGGCTGAAGGCCAGTTGGACGCTGGCCGACGCCCGCTTTGGCAATCGGCAGCCGGGCGGGGGGGCGTTCCCCGGTTCCGATCTCAGTCTCTTTGCCAGGGCAGATGGGGATGAGGCGATCCACATGGTGCAGGTGGAACGGCTGGAGCTGCCGCCCACGCCTTCGCCCACGCCCACACGCACCGCGCCCACGCCCACCCTCGCCGCGCCCACGCCAGAGCCGCCCAATTATCGCACCACGCTGCGCTTTCAACAGGGCGTGGGCGGCTACAACGGCGCCAGCGACACCTACATCAGCGCCTGGGCCACCAACAGCAACTTCGCCTCTGCCCCCGTCCTCTCCGTGCGTTCGCAAAATGTGATGAACGCGCTGATCCGTTTCGACGCGCTGACGCCGCCCCCAGGCCTGGAATTGGACAAGGCTCTGCTGCGCCTGTACATCAACGGGCGCAGCAACAGCACCCGCATCTACATCCGCAGCTTCGATGTGAACAAAGCCTGGATCGACGCCCAGGCCACCTGGACGCAGGCGCGCACGGGCGTGGCCTGGAGCAAGCCAGGGCTAGGCCCGGCGGATCATGCCAGCGTCTACACCGATCAGGCCTACATCTACTTCGATCAGCGCTGGATCGAGTTGGATGTGACCGCGCTGGCGCGGCGTTGGCTGACGCAACCGGCCAGCAATCGCGGGATCTTGCTCGATGGCTACAGCACAGCCAGCGTGCAGTACGATCTCCTCTCCTCTGAAAGCGAAGTGAGCCGGCTGCGGCCCGAATTGGTGCTGGAATTCATCAACCCCAGCATCACCCGCACGCCCACGGCCACGCCCAACCCGGCCTGGACGGCCACCCCCACGCCCACGCCCACGGCTACACCCACGGCCACCCCCACCCCGCCCACGCTGCACGCCAAGGCCGCCGCGGTCAACGTGGATGGGGATCTCAGCGATTGGACGCTGGACGCGCCCCTCTCTCTGAGCGGCCTCACCGCCAGCTACCACAGCGGCGTGCTGCCCTCACAGGCCGATCTCAGCGCGCAGATGTGGGCGCGGTGGGACGCGCATACCCTTTACCTGGCTGCGCGCGTCACCGACGACCAGCGCAGCGTAGACAGCGTAGACATCTGGCATGATGATGGGGTGGAGTTCGCGCTCGACGGCGAATTCGACGGCGACAGCTTCAGCCCCAGCGGCGGCGATCACCAGTTCACCGTGCGCCGCGCTGGCGAGGTGCAGGATCGCGGCCTGCCCACAACCGCGGCGAACGCAGCAGTGCGCGAACGCAGCGATGGCTACGATGTGGAACTGGCCATCTCCCGCGCTGCGCTGGGCGGCGTTGGCTTTGGCGATGGCGTGGTCTTGGGCTTCAACCTGGGCCTGAACGATGACGATGACGGCGGCAACCGCGACAGCGCCCTGGTGTGGCTGGGCCGCAGCACCTATTCGGGCGCCGAGCACTTCGGCCGGCTGATCCTGCGTGGGCAAGCGCCCGGCGTCACGCCCTCGGCCACGCCCACTGCCGGGCCATCTCCCACGCCCACGCGTACGCCCACCCGCACGCCCACCCCCACCCACACGGTCACACCGACGATCACCCCCACGCGCACCCCCGTGGCCACGCCCACGATCACGCCCACCCGCACCATCACCCCCACCCCCACCCTGACGGCGACGCCAACCGCCACCCCCGACCCCAATCGCCTCGTGCTCCAGCCCGGACTGAACGGCTATCAGGGCGTCAGCGACACCTACATCAACGAATGGGCGCCCACGGCCAACAACGCCGCCGGCGGGGTGATGCGCGCCCGCTCTGGCAACGTGATGAGCAGCCTGATCCGGTTCGAACTCGCCGGCGCCCTCCCCCCCAATCACCGCATCACCCAGGCCGAGTTGCAGGTCTACGTCTACAGCAAATCGAACGTCAACGCCATGGAGCTGTGGCTGCACGAGCTGGGCCGGCCCTTTGTGGCGACAGAGGCGCATTGGACGCAGGCCCGCAATGGCGACGCCTGGGCCAGCCCCGGCGCTCAGCACATCCCCAACGACCGCGGCGAGGCGCTGGCCCGCGGCCCGGTCGCCGTCGATACCTGGGTCAGCTTCGACATCACGGCGCTGGCGCAGCGCTGGCAGTTGAACCCGGCCAGCAACCGCGGGCTGCTCATCTCCGGCCAGTCCACCGGCTTTGTCGAAGCTGCGTTGATCGCCAGCGAGGGCACCCCGCCCCAGCAACGCCCGCGGCTGTTGCTGAGCCTGGCCGCGGGCACACCCACACCCACGCCCACGCCCACGCTCAGCCCCACGCCCACGCCCACCCCCCTGCCGGTGACGCTGCGCCTCGCTCCCGCCGCCGACACGCATTACAGCCAGTGGTACCCGACCAGCAACTTCGGCAGCGCCGAGACCCTGGCCGTCCGCTCCGAAGCCATTGCCGAGGCTTTCCTGCGCTTCTCCCTCGATGCCATCCCCGCCGGCGCCCGCGTGCTCGACGCCAAGCTGACGCTGGCCGTGACCGCGCAATCCAACCAGCAAGCGCTGCGGCTTGACATCCAGCGGCTGAACCAGGCCTGGAGCGAGCAGGGATTGACCTGGCTCCAGGCCAGCGAGATCGCGGCCTGGGGCCAGCCGGGGGCCGCGGCCATCCCCGGCGACCGCGCGGCCCAGGTGTACGCCAGCCGCCAGCTCACCGGCGCCGGCGCATTCACCCTCGATCTGACCGAACTGGCCCGCGCCTGGGTGGAGCGGATGATCGACGCCATTCGCACCCACGATCCGGATACGATGATCACCGTGGGCGAGATACCGTGGAACCTCACCTTCCCCGGGGCGAAGCCGCTTTTCTCCGGCCCCGAGGTGGGGCGGCGGCTCGATTTCGTCAGCGTGCACTTTTATCCGAAGAAGGGCGAGATCCCGAAGGCGCTCGCCGCCCTGGCGGCCTACGAGCTCGGCAAGCCGCTGCTCATCGAGGAGACGTTCCCGCTGTCCTGCAGCCTGGGGGAGCTCGCCGCGTTCATCGACGGCTCGCGCCACATCGCCGACGGCTGGGTGGGGTTCTACTGGGGCCGCACCTCCGCCGAATACGCGGCGGCGCCACCGACCATCGCCGGCGCGATCACGCGCCAATGGCTCGAATTCTTCCGCGAACGGGCTCCGGCGATGCGCCGGTTCGAATGAGCCGGCCGTATCCCGATGCGGCGGCGGCGGAACCCGGAGGTCTCCGCCGAGGAATCCAATCTTCGGATCCCGCGCATCTTGCGGAGGGCCTCACCCGACCGGTTACGGCCGGGAGCGATCCGCCGGCCCAAACCTCAGTCGCCGGCGGGGCGGCTTCCTCCGGCGAGGACGCGCACCGCCGCTGCGAGATCCGGATCCCGCGCGGCGCGCAGGTCGGCGAGGGTTCGCGTCACCGGGAGATCGGGTTCGAGGCCCACGCCCTCAAGCCGCCGACCCTTCGGCGCGACGTAGTCGTCGCGGCTGAGCTGCAACTGCCCGCCATCGGGTAGCGAATAGAACCAGCTCGCGAGCACCGCGCCCGCCGTCCGGCGGCCGACGATCGTCGCCCGCCCGTGATCCTGGAGCACGGCCGCGAAGATTTCCGCGGCGCTTCCGGTCCCCGCGTCGACGAGCACCGCCACCGGGCCGCGATACCGTGCCGACCCGAGCTGCCAGGAGTTCTTCATCGCGCGGGAACCGCTCCGCTTGATGAACGTGCCGCAATCGACGGCGCGGTCGAAGAACTCCCCGATCGTGATGCCGAGCGAGATCGTCTCGCCGC
>JABWBG010000311.1 GCA_013360575.1 Caldilineales bacterium | reverse complement strand
CAGCCAACCGCGCTCGCGCCCGTTCCGCTGCCGCGCCCGCCCGCGCCCACAGCAGCCGCCACCAGGCGCGCAGCCGCGTGAACCACCCCCGGCGCAGCGGCGCCCGCCCCATCTCCTGCTGCGTCAGAAAATGGTAGAGCAGATAGAGGAGCAGCAGGCTGAGCAGCAGCCAGAATAGCCCTCCCGGCGCCCAGGGCGGCAGCACCGGCTCTGTGGGCGGCGGGGCCGGCGGCAGCAGATCGATCTGGGGCAGGGGGGGCGGCGGTTCGGGGGGCGCTGTCATCTCCACCCCGAACAGGCCGGACAGCCACATCACCAGCGCGGCAACCAGGCCCACCAGGAGGGAGACGGCCAGCAACAGGGCCTGTATCACCGCGTTCAGGATGAGGGCCAGCCCGAAGGAGGAGCCGAGGGGCAGCAGAGAGGCCAGCACGCCCACGCCCAGGATGGTGATCAGGGCGCGGCGCTGCCAGCGTCCGGTGACTTGACCGATGCCCGGCGTGCCCTCGCGCTGCCAGCGCGACCGCAGCACTGCCAACTGCCCGTAGCTGAGCAAGAACAGCCCGATCAAGAAGTAGAACACCAGGGCCAGCACCAATTCCGGCCCCAGCCCCAGCGCAGACAGGCCGAACAGCCGGCCCGGCGCCGGCCTGAACTGGACGCGGGCCAGCGCCGCGCTGAGGGTCAGCAGCACGCCGCCCCACATCCACTGCTCGGCGTAGCGTTCCAGCATCTCCTGGCGATTTTTGGGCTGCGCTTGCACCCAGGCGCGCGTGCCCAGGCGGTCTTCCCATGGTATCAGTTCATCGGGGGCCAGGCCCAGATCGAGGAAAAGGGTGGTCAGCGAGGCGGCGAATCCCCAGGCAATGAGGGCAAGCCCGGCGTTGAGCACATAGAGCGGATCGAAAAAGGTGAGGGGGTCGAGCAGCCAGCCCCGCGCCACCTCCAATGTCAGCGGCTGGCGCTGGATGGCCCAGACCACCAGCCGTAGCAGCAGCAGCACCAGCGCGATCTCGCCCAGGCGGGCGCGGGGGTCGCCGAACCAGCGATGTTCTGGCCGCGCCAGCCACCGCCGGGTGTAGATCGCTTGCAAGATCACGAAAAGGAAGAAGGGCAGCAGGATCAAGAAGCGCTGTTCTCCGCTGATCTGGCGCATCAGCGCGATCGGGCCCATCAGCAGGCTGAGGGTGAGGAGCAGGATCAGGGCCGGCTGCGCCACAGCGCGCTGCCAGCCGCCATCGAACAGGGGGATGGCAGGGGGCGGCGATTCTGGCGGAGGGGGAGTGGGGTCGGTGTGCACGCAGTCATGATAGCCAGGGGACCGCGATTGCGCAAGCAGGCGGAGGACTTGCCATTCCCCCGCGGCTGGCCGATACTGGGGGCATGCGCTTTTTGGTTCTGCTCGGCGTTTTGCTGCTGGCGGCATGCGGGCCGCCCTCCCCGGCCACCCCTACGGCGGCGCTGCCTTTGGATGCCTGGCAACCCTGGGCCGGCGGCGAGGTGCTGCAAACCAGCGACGGCATCAGCGCGCTGCGGCACGCGCCCACTGCCGTGACCTATGGTCATGTGTTCGAACCGGCGCCGGCCGCGGCGCAGCCGGTGGGTGTGTGGCTGCGCCGTTATCCCGACGCCGCGGCCGCGGTCAATTGCGGCTTTTTTCGCGAGGATGCGGCAGGCTATGCGCACATCGGCCTGCTGATGACCGCGGGGGAGTTGCAGGCAGGGCTGCGATCGAACTGGGGCGGGGTGTTGATTGTGCGGGATGGATCGGCGTTTGTGGCGGGCCAACCGCAGCGCTTGCTGGCCCCGGCCGCGCTGGGCGTGCAGGGCTGGCCCTTGCTGGCGATGGAAGGCAGGGCGCTGCCCCGGCTGAACGATCAGGAACAGGCGCGACGCACGGCGGTGGGCGTGGATGCCGCCGGCCGTGTGGTGTGGGTGGCAGCGGTGCAGGCGCGCACCCTGGCCGAGTTTGCGGCGCGGCTGCTGGCCCCTGATCTGGCCCTGACCGCGGCCATCAATCTGGATGGCGGCAGTTCGACCGGCCTGCGTTGGCTGGGCGAAGAGGGGCAATTGGGCGCGGATAGCCTGCCCGTCCCCTGCGCCCTGCTGCTCTACCCGCCCGAAGCATCCTCTGCCAGCTGGCGATAGAGGAACCAGCTGCCTTTGCGCCCGCCGGCGGCGGCAGGATCGCGGTCGTAATAGAGATCGAAGATATGGCCCCCGGCGGTGCGTACGCGGAAATAGAAGCGCCCCACGCCCCACGAGCCCCGCTGCGCCGCCATCTGCAGGTGTTCTGGCTGCATGTTCTGGGCCATGCGGCCCCGTCGCCCAAAATCGTGCCACTGGCTGAGCAGGGCCTCCACCTCATGGGCCTGCCCCTGCCAGTGAAAGCGATCAGGGCAGCCGGGCGTTTTGGCAAAGACCGGCGGCTCGTCGAATTCGACCGCCACCGCTTCGCCGATGAAATGCAGCGGCACAAACGTCATCACAACGCCTCCCCCTCATCCATCCCTGACCACTGAATACTGAACACTGAACACTGAATACTGCTCACCGCGGCCACACCTGCACAAAGGCGCTGTCGCGCACCTGGTAGATGTAGATCGGCGGGTTCACGCGGTCGCCGGCGGCATTGTACTGCACTTTGCCGATCAGCGTGTCCAGGTTCAGCCCGCGCAGGGCGTCGGCGATCTTGGTCGCGTCCAGCGAGCCGGCTTTCTCCACCGCGGCCAGCAGCACCTCGGCCGCGGCATAGCCGTTGATCGAATAGGTGTCGGGATTGCGATATTCGACCGCCTGGTAGGCCTCGACCCAGGCCGGGTCGGCCACACTGGCGGGGCTGGGGCCAAAGGCGCTGATGTACAGACCCTCGGCCGCGCCGCCGGCTTCGTCGATGGTGGCGGCCAGGAAAGCGCCGTCGGAGGCGAGCATGGGGATGTCGATCCCGGCTTCCACCAGATCCGCGCGCAGATAGGGCGCTTCGATCTCATAACCGGCGTAGAACAGGGCGTCGGGCTGGGCGGCGCGGATCGCCTCGACTTCGTTGAGATAGCGATCCTGGCCCTCCTGCACCTCGCGGGCCAGCACGACCTGGGCGCCCAGCCCGGTCAGCGCCCGCGTCATCTCCTCCTTCAATCCTCGCCCATACGCCGTGTCGTTGTGCAGGATGGCGATGCGCTTGACGGCAAGTTGATTGACCAGGAAATCGGCGTCGGCGTCGGCCTGCACGCGGTCGTTGGCGACGATGCGGAAGAAGTTGCCGTAGCCTTTCTCGGTCAGGGCCACGTTCGAGGCGTTGGAGGTGATGACCACGAGCGGTAGGCTGCCGTACACATCCATCGCCGCCAGGGTTTCGCCCGAATTGTAGTGGCCGATGAAGCCGAGGACGTCCTCGCCGGCGTCGAGCGCGGCTTGCACCTCGTCGGTGATGCCCAGGGCCACATCGGGGTCGGATTCGTCGTCCAGGGCCACGACCTTGATGCTGTAGCCGGCCACGCCCCCGGCCCGGTTCTGTTGCTCGGCCTTCAATCGCACCCCGCCCACCACGGTCTGCCCGCCGTTGGCCTGAAACCCAGACATGGGCGCGGCCACAAACAGCGTCGCCTCCCCTTTGGGCCGGGCCGTGCAGCCGGCAAAGAGCAGCAGGGTCAGGGAAAGAATAGAAATCAGGAAAGAGAACTGTTTTTGCATAGCAATTACCTGTAGGGGGAGGTAAGTTGGTAGATTGGTAGGTTGGTAGGTTGGTAAATTGGTAAATTGGTAAATTGGTGGGGATCGCTTCCCAATCTACCAATAGAGTCGTTGCAGAATATAAGAGGAAGCAGTAGAATGACGGTTTATCAATACCAGCCACCAGCATTCTGAGGACAGGACAATGATCAACCA
>JABWBG010000310.1 GCA_013360575.1 Caldilineales bacterium | reverse complement strand
TGTGTGGTTGATCATTGTCCTGTCCTCAGAATGCTGGTGGCTGGTATTGATAAACCGTCATTCTACTGCTTCCTCTTATATTCTGCAACGACTCTATTCATAAATCCATTTCTCTTCCGAGGTTACTGATGATCGGCGGTATTCACGGCAAAATCTTACACATCGACTTGACAACCCGCGCACAATGGGTAGAAAACCCAGCCGATGACGTCTACCGGTTACTGGTGGGCGGCCGGGCCTTGGTGGCGTACCTGCTGCTGCGCGATCTGCCGCCCGGAACCGACCCCCTCAGCCCCGACAACTTGCTCATCTTTGCGCCCGGCATCTTCCAGGGCACCAATTTCCCCGGCGCCGGGCGGCACGGCCTGGGCGGCAAATCTCCCCTCACCGGCGCCATCGCCAGCTCCGAAGTGGGCGGCTGGTGGGGGCACGAATTCAAGCGCACCGGGTATGACGCCCTGGTGATCCATGGCCGGGCAGCAGAGCCGGTGTACCTGTGGATTCAGGATCAGCAGGTCGAAATCCGGCCCGCCGCGCATGTGTGGGGCCAGAAAACAGCCCCGGCGCAGATGGCGTTGCAAGCGGAACTGGGCGATGAGCGCGTGCGCGTGGCCCAGATCGGCCCGGCAGGGGAAAATCTGGTCAAATATGCGGCGGTGATGCACGACATCAACCGGGCCGCGGGGCGCAATGGCCTGGGCGCGCTGATGGGATCGAAGCATCTGAAGGCGGTGGCGGTGCGAGGGACGCTGCGCGTGCCTGTGGCCGAGCGCAAGCCGGTCACCGCCGTGGCCAAGTGGCTGGGCGAGAATTACAAGACCGCGGCGGCGTGGGCTACCTCGCCCGGCCGGGCCACGCAGGATTCGTTGATGCGCTGGGGCGCGGTCGGCGGCCTGCCCACCCACTACTTCAGCCAGCCCCTGTTCGCCGAGCGGGAGCTGCTCAGCGGCGAGCGCAACTATGCCATGTTCCAGGCCGAGCGTGACACCTGTCAGGCCTGCCCCATCGCCTGCAAACAGGTCTTCTCGCACGATGACCCTGATCCGGCCCGCCAGATCGACCCGATCTACGGCGGCCCTGAATATGAAGCCACGGCCGCGTTTGGCTCCAATTGCGGCGTCTCCGACAATGTGGCGGTGAGCAAGGCCAACGAACTGGCCAACGCCAACGGGCTGGACACCATCTCCACCGGCGCCTCCATCGCCTTTGCCATGGAAGCATTCGCCCGGGGCATCATCACCACGGCGGATACAGGCGGGCTGGCCTTCCGTTGGGGCGATGGCGATCTGGTGGTGCGGGCGGTGGAGATGATCGCGCAGCGGCAGGGCTTTGGCGATGTGCTGGCCGAGGGCGTGGCGCGGATGAGCGAGCGTTTCGGCCCGGAAACGGCCGCGTTCAACCTCACCGTGAAAAAACAGGAGCTGCCGATGCACGAGCCGCGCATCAAAGCCGCGCTGGGCGTGGGCTATGCCGTGGCCCCGGTCGGCGCCGATCACATGATGAACATCCACGACACCAACTACACGCGGCCTGGCGGCAGCATCGACCGCGTCAACAGCGCCCTGGAGACGCCGGTGCAGCCCACGCCTTTCCACGTGCTGAACGAAGACAAACTGCGCATCTTCTACACCGAATTGAACTGGCAACACTTCCAGGACTGCGCCGTCACCTGCCATTTCTATCCCTACGATTACCGGCAGATGGCAGACGCGCTCAGCGGCGTCACCGGCCTGACCTACGGCATCCACGACATCCTGGCCGTGGGCGAGCGGGCGCAGACCCTGGCCCGGCTGTTCAACCTGCGCGAGGGCTTCACCGCCGCCGATGACAACCTGCCCAAACGGGTGATAACCGCGTTCGCCAGCGGCCCCCTGGCCGGGATCGAGATCAGCGACGAAACCTTCGCCTGGGCCAGGCGCCGCTATTACGAACTGATGGGCTGGCACCCGGTCACCGGCATCCCCCAACCAGAGCGCCTGCAAGCCCTCCGCCTCACCCCCCTGCTCGACGATGGACGAAGGACGATTGATGATTGACGATGGACGATTGATGATTGATGATTGATGATTGATGATTGATGATTGACGATGGACGAAGGACGATTGACATACGTTTTACGTTTTACGTTTTACGCATCACCCTCCAAGCCCACTGAACACTGAACACTGAACACTGAATACTGAACACTGAATACTGAACACTGCCCCCTGCCCCCCATGTCCCCAACCATCGACCGCATCACCCTTCACCACTATCGCCTGCCCCTGGATCCGCCTTTCCACGCCTCGTGGGACCCGCAGCCGCGGCGCAGCTTCGGGGCCACGATCGTGCGCGTGACCGCCGGAGACTACGAAGGCGTCGGCGCCGGCGACGCCATGCTCGGCTTTGCCGGCCACGAACACCTCTTCCTCGGCCAGGATCCCTTTGCCATCGAACGCCACGTCACCCTGCTCGACAACCTGCAATTTCATTACGGGCGCATGTGGCCCCTGGAGATCGCCCTCTGGGACTTGATGGGCCAGATCAGCGGGCAGCCGCTGTGGAAACTGCTGGGCGGCAGCAGCAACCGCGTGCGGGTATACGCCTCCACCGGCGAGCGGTTGCCCGCGGCGCAGCGCGCGGCCACGGCCCGGACGTTGCGGGACATGGGCTTCCCCGCCCTCAAACTGCGCTTCCACGCCGCCGATCCCCGGCAAGATATCGCCATCGCCGCGGCCGTGCGCGCCGCGGTCGGCCCCGACATGCACATCCTGATCGACGCCAACCAGGGCTGGCGCATGCCCTGGGATGCCTCTGCTCCCTGGGATCTCAAAACCGCGTCCTGGGTGGCCGACGCGCTGGCCGAGCTGGATGTGTTCTGGCTGGAAGAACCGCTGCACCGTCATGATTATGTCAATCTAGCGGCATTGCGGCGGCGGTCGCGGGTGCGCATTGCCGGGGGCGAAGGCAACCGCGATTTCGCCGAGCTGCACCAGTACCTGGCCCACGGCTCGCTTGATGTCTACCAGCCCGATGTGGCCTGGAGCACCGGCATCCTGCGCGGCTGCCAGTTGGCCCGCGCGGTGCAGGCCGCGTCCGCGCTCTATTCGCCGCACACCTGGGGCGATGGCCTCGTCTTGCTGGCCAACCTGCACGTGTCCGCGGCCCTGTCGCAGGCCCCCTTCATCGAATTCCCCTTCGATCCGCCGGCGTGGACGCCGCAGCGCCGCGATTTCATCCTGCCGCAGCCCCTGCTGCCCGAACCGGACGGCTTCGTCACCCTGCCCCACGCCCCCGGCCTGGGCGTCACCCTCGACTGGCAAGCCCTGGCCCCCCTGCAAACCTAACCCCCACCCCAACCAACCCACCAACCAACCTACCAACCCATGAACATCCATGCCGCCGTCCTCCACGCTGCTGGCGAACCCTTCGTCATCGAAACCCTCGAACTAGAACCCCCGCGCGACGGCGAAGTCCTGGTCAAGATCGCCGCGGCCGGCATCTGCCATTCCGACTGGCACCTCGTCACCGGCGACACCAAGCACCCCTTTCCGGTCGTGCCCGGGCACGAGGGCGCGGGCGTGGTGCAGGCGGTGGGCGCGGGCGTCACCGACTTGCAGCCGGGCGATCACGTCATCCTCAACTGGGCGCCGAGTTGCGGGCATTGTTTCTACTGCCTGCACGACCGCCCCAGCCTGTGCGAAACCTACGTGGGGCCGCTGTGGGCCGGCACCATGCTGGATGGCAGCACCCGCTTCAGCCGAGAAGGCCGGCCCTACTACCACTTCAGCGCCCTGGGCTGCTTCGCCGAGGCGGTGGTCGTGCCCCGGCCCTGCTGCGTGCCTGTGGCCGCGGATGTGCCCCTGACCGTGGCCGCGTTGGTGGGCTGCGCCGTCACCACCGGCGTGGGCGCGGCGCTGAACA
>JABWBG010000035.1 GCA_013360575.1 Caldilineales bacterium | reverse complement strand
CTCCCGCGCCAGGCCGATGACCAACAGCGTCTGGTTGTGGAAGGAAGCGGAGGAGGGAGTTGCAGCGCACACGGGAGAAAGATCCATGGCTGACGCCGGCCTACAACAGGGCCAGGGCAATGCCCAGCATGCCAGAAAGCAGGCCGATCAGAAAAAAGCGTTGAGTCACCTGGGTCTCCGACCAGCCCAGCATCTCGAAATGGTGGTGCAGAGGGCTCATCTTGAAGGGGCGGATATCCCGGCCCAGGAAGCGACGGCTGAATTTGGCCGAGCCCACTTGCAAGATCACCGACAGCGTTTCGGCCACCAGGGGCAGGCCGATCACCGGCAGCAGCAGCCATTGCCCGGTCATCAGCGCGGCCACGCCCAGGGTCGCGCCCAGCGCCATCGAGCCGGTATCCCCCATGATCAGTTGGGCCGGATAGGCGTTGAACCACAGAAAGGCAAAGGTGGCGCCGACGATGGTGAAGCAGATGGCAGCCAGCCACACCTGCCCCTGCAAAAAGGCGATGCCCCCATACGCGGCGAAGCAGATCGCCGCGATCGAGCCGGCCAGCCCATCCAGGCCATCGGTGAAATTCATGGCATTGGCGCTGGCCACGATGATGAACACCGCCACCGCCACCCACCAGCCGTCGATATCGATCCGCTCCGCCACCGTGGGCAGGGCGATGCTGCGCAAATCCAGCCGAAAATACATGATCAGCGCCAGGCCCAAGGCCAGGGCCACCTGCGCCGGGAACTTGGAACGCGCCAACATGCCCTGTGCGTCCCCCCGCCGCCGCCGCACCCCGGCCAGATCATCGGCAAAACCGAGCACGCCGAAGGTGATCAGCGCCAGCACCGGCACCAGCACCGACTCGCCGATCAGGTTCAGCCCCAGCAGGTTGGCCAGGTTCAGGCCGATGGTGATCAGCACCACGGGCAGGATGATCAGCAGGCCGCCCATGGTGGGCGTGCCCGCTTTCACCTGGTGCGATTGCGGGCCTTCCAGGCGGATGCGCTTGCCCAATTGGGCGCGCTTCAGCCAGCGGATCAGGGGAGGGCCCCAGATCACCGCCAGAAAAAAGGCCAACGTGCCAAGCGTGAGGGGATAGGACATGGCGGCAAACGTTCAGAGGGTGGGGGTGGGGGGGATCAGGGCCGTGGACACCACATCCATGCCCGTGGCGCGAGAGCCTTTGATCAACACGAAATCGCCGGGCTGGATCAGGTTGCGCAGCAGATCGATGGCCGCGGCCGCGGTGGAGACATGATGCACATGCGCGGGGGGCATGCCGCCGACCAGCGCCTCTTCCGCCAGCCACCCCGCCAGATCGCCCACGGCCACCAGCCTGTCCACCACTTCGGCGGCGCGGCGGCCCACCAGGCGATGCCCTTTCTCGGCGTAGCTGCCCAGTTCCAGCATATCGCCCAGCACGGCCACCCGGCGGCCCGCCATCTCGGCCAGCAGATTGAGCGCGGCCAGCGCCGAAGGGGGACTGGCGTTGTAGGTGTCATCGATCAGGGTGCTGCCGTTGAAGCCGGGCGCCACCTCGATGCGCACCTGCGCGTTCACATCGCGCAGACCGTGGATGATATCTTCCCAGGCCATGCCCGCGGCCAGACCCACAGCAGCGGCCCGCAGCGCCGTGTGCACACTGTGCTGGCCCAACAGAGGCAATTGCACGTGCAACACCTCCTCATCCCCCCGGCTGCGGCGGTGATGAAAGCGAAAATGGATGCCATCCAGCCCATAACTGATGATCTCATCTGCCCACAGATCCGCCTCCGGGTGCAGTCCATAGCGGAACACCGGCGCCGGGCTGAGATCGGCCATGCGCCGCACCCATTCGTCATCCCAATTGAGGATGGCGAGGCCGTCGGCTGGCAGCGCCTGCACCAGCTCCGCCTTGCCCTGGAAGATCGCCTCCATGCTCCCTGCCCGTTCCAGATGGATGGGGCCGATGTTCGTCAGCACGCCAATGCGGGGGCGGGCGATATCGCACAACTGCGCGATCTCGCCGGGCACGTAGAAGCCCATCTCCAGCACGGCGTAGGCATGCTGCCCCTCCAGCCGCAGCAGGGTCAGGGGCAGCCCGATCTCGTTGTTCAGATTGCCCTCGTTCCACAGGGTGGGATAGCGCTGCCGCAACACCGCCGCGGTCACTTCCTTGGTCGAGGTCTTGCCCACACTGCCGGTGATGCCGATCACCGTGGGTGAGTGCTGCGCCCGCCAGGAGGCAGCCAGCCGTTGCAGCCCGGCCAGACTATCCTCCACCAAAAAGAGAAAGGGGGGAGCCGCTGCCGGCGCGGGGGCCTGATCGGGCTGCACGATGGTGAGGGGCAGGGGGACATCGCCCGGCGCGCGGGCAGCGAGAATGGCCACTGCCCCGCGGCGCAGGGCGTCGGCGATGAAATGATGGCCGTCCGCGCGCTCGCCGGGCAGGGCAATGAAGCAACTGCCCGGCGCAACCTGCCGCGAATCGATCACAAACTGCTCGATCCGCTGCTCGGCCCAGGCCGCAGGCAGCGCCGCGGGGGGCGATGGCCCCGCGCCGCTGCCCAGGCCCAGGTACAGGTCGGCAAGGGTGAGGGTCATGGCGTCTCGCTCTCCGTATCTGGTTGCAGGCCCAGGCGGATGGCGTCCGGCGGGATGCTGTGCAACTGGATCAGGTGGCGGACGATGGTCTGGAAGAGGGCGCCGGCGTTCCAGGTGGCCCAGCGCGAGTTCTGCGGGCGCACCAGTTTCACCAGGATCACGAACTGCGGATCATCTGCCGGGAAAAAACCGGCAAAGGAGGTGATGGTGAGGTCGTCCACATAACCTTGATCTGGCAGGGGAATCTGGGCCGTGCCCGATTTGCCGGCGATGGCGTAGCCGGGCAGGGCCACGGTGGGCGTGTTTGCCGCCGCTTCCACCATCATCGCCGTCAGCGTCGCCGCCGTCTCTGCCGAGATCGCCCGGCTGATCGGCTGCGGCTCCACCGTGGTCACCTTCTCGCCATCGATCATCTGGTGCAGCAGGTGCGGGCGATACAACACCCCGTCCGCGGCGATGGCCGCCACCGCGTTCGCCATCTGCAATGGCGTCACGCTGATGCCCTGGCCAAAGGAATTCATGGCCAGATCTGCAGGATACCAGGAGCCTTTGCCCGGCATCTTCACAATGCCCGGCGCCTCTCCGAACAGTTCCACGCCGGTGATCTGGCCGAAGCCAAAGCGCCGCACCATTTTATAAAAGGCGTCGCGGCCCACCTCCACCGCGATCTTGGCCGTCGTCACATTCAACGACTGCACCAGCGCCTCGGTGGCGGTCACTTCTCCCCGCCCCTTTTTATCCCAGTTTTGGATCACCCGTTCCCCATACACGAACTCATCCTCATCCAGGAAGGTGCTCTGCGGCGTGATCACCCCATGCTCCAGGGCCGCGGCAAAGGTGACCAGCTTGAACACCGACCCCGGCTCGTACAGTTTGCTGATCGCCGGGTTCACGAACACCTCGATATCCGCCACATTGCCGTAGTCGTTGGGATTGAAATCGGGCGCCGAGGCCATGGCCAGCAGGGAATGATCCGCGGCGGAAAGGATGATCACCGTGCCCCCTTCCGCTTTGTATTCGGCGATGGCCGCGCGCAACGTCTCCTCGGCCATGTGCTGGATTACCCGATCGATGGTCAGGATCAGGTCTTGTTGTACAAAAGTGGGCAGAAAAGGCGAATCGGGCAGGGCTGCGGCGGCGGCGCCATGCGGTTGCGGCGCGGCCTGCCAGCGTGTTGTGGTGGTCGAAGCGCGCAGAAAACCATCGAACCGCCCTTCGAGGCCATAGAATCCCACCCGTTCGCGGTTGACAAAGCCCAGGCCATGCGCGAACAAATACCCTTCCGGATAATAGCGCACCGGTTTGGGAGTGGATGTGACAGTGTAGACTCCCCAGGACAGGATCTCCTCGCCCACCTCTGGCCCGGCCCCCGCATGCAAGACAAGATACGGGGAAGTTTTGTGCGCTTCCAGTTCGGCCAGGAGCGCGCTCTCGCTTTTCCCCACCAGCGGCGCCACCCGTCGGGCCACTGCCGGCAGATCCTTTTCGGCGATCTCCTTCGGCGCGGCTTTGATCTCGTATGCATAGCTATCCAGCGCCAGCGGGTTGCCATTCCGGTCGAAGATACCCCCGCGCGGCAACAGCGGATCCACCGTGGCCGCGGCGGCGCTGCCTGAAAGCACCTGATAGCGCTTGCCCAGGGCCTGATAGCGCACCAACTGCGCCACCAGCACCAACCCCATCAGCCCAAAGCCGATCAAAACGATCAGAATGCGGTTGTATGGCTTTTCCCCGCGATCCGTGGCGAGGGGCGCGAGCGGAGGGGGTGTTGCTGTTTGCAGCGTCTCTGGCCGTAGCCGGAAGATGCTGTTGCCCTGGGTGTTCGACATGGTTTCTACGGTTGTGGGGGGAGAGGCGGGGAGGAGGGAGGCGCGCTTGGGGCGGGCGCGCCGGCAGCAGCCAGAGTCTGCGCCCCAGGGCCGATATCCGGCAGCAGGGCATACCGCAGCCCACCCAACGTCGGACGGTAGCCGGCGGCCTGCGCCCGTTCATTCATCTTCACGATGCTGTGTTCGTAGGCATAGTTGGCCAGGTGGATGCTGTTCAGGCGTTGCAGTCGCGCTTGCTTTCGCTGCACTTCCACGATGTCATAATGCGTGCTGTTGACCTGCGAGGCCTGCTGCAAATACAGGCAGAGAATGAGCACCAACCCGGCAATCAGCCCCAGGGCCAGATAGGCCTGCTGCGGGCGTGTGCGGGCCGTGCGTTCGGCAAACCCGGCCTGTAGCGGCCACAAAGCGGTGAGAGAAGAGCGTTGTAGCATAGAGATCGTCCTAATAGTGATTAATGATTAATGATTAAAAAAATTATCCTATACCGCATGATTTAATCATTAATTATTGATTTTTAGCTTTCGCGCCCCTCGCAAGCGGGCGCTGCGACTGCGGGGATTCTCGGCCACTTCCTGCGCGCCAGGCGTGACGCCCCTGTTCTGCACCAACTCGATGCTGGCGTGATGCCCGCATTGACAGACCGGCCACTCTGGCGGGCAAAGGCACGCCTGACTCTCGCGGCGAAAATAATGCTTGACGATGCGATCCTCCAGGCTGTGAAAGGTGATCACCGCCAGCACCCCGCCCGGTTTTAGCAAGGCGATGGCCTGCGGCAAGGCTTCTTCCAGCGCCGCCAACTCTTCATTGACATAAATGCGCAGGGCTTGAAAGGAACGGGTGGCCGGATGCAGGCGCTCACCCTTGCGCCCTCCCACCGCCCGGCTGATTACCTCGGCCAGAGCCATGGTGGAGTGGATGGGGCGGCGGGCAACGATGCTGCGAGCGATGCGCCGGGACAGCCGCTCCTCGCCGAAGCGGTAGAGGATGTCGGCCAGGGCGCGCTCCTCGAAAGTATTCACCACGTCCGCTGCGCTCACCCCCTGCGCCGGGTCGAACCGCATATCCAGGGGCGCATCCTGCTGGAAGCTGAACCCCTGGCCGGGGGCGTCGAGTTGGAAGGAGGAGAGGCCCAGATCGAGCAACACCCCCTCCACCTGCGCAAATCCATACTGCGGCGCCAGCTCGGCCAGACGGCGGAAATTGGCATGCAGCACGATCGCCCGATCGCCAAAAGGGGCCAGCAGCTGCCGCACGCGCGTGGCGGCCGTGGGGTCGGCGTCCAATCCCAGCAGGCGGCCATCGGGGGCGCTGGCGGCGAGGATGCCCAGGGCGTGTCCGCCGCCGCCTAAGGTGCCATCGATATAGCGCCCGCCGGGCCGGGGCGCGAGCATGTGCAGAACTTCTTGGTAAAGAACAGGGGTGTGACTGGATGCGAACACCTGAGCCATCGTCTATCCTCCGGCGGCCGGCGACAAGAAAAACGCCTGATGGCCTTGTGATTTTAGATGCGCAGCGCGGCCCAGGCTGCGGCATTGTCGCCGCTGGCAATGGAGAGGGCCTCGACCTCGGCCCAGCGTTGAGCGTTCCAGATCTCGATATAATCATCCATGCCGGCGATGATTGCCTGCCCCTCCAGTCCGGCATACTCGCGCAGGTGGGGCAGGAGATTGATGCGGCCCTGACCATCGGGCGTGACCTCGTCGGCGGCGGAGAAGATGTGGCGGCGCAGCAGGCGTCCCAGCGGATCGGTCAGGGGCAGTTCGCGGATCTTCTGCCGCCAAACCTCGAATTGACTGCGGGGGAAGAGAAAGAGACAATGATCCAGGCCATATGTGATAATGGCGCTGTCATTGCCGAGCGCGTCGCGATGGGCCGCAGGCAGGATAAGGCGGCCTTTGCTATCTAATCCGCGTTCATGTCGACCTAAGAACATTTGTTCTAATCTCTGTGCGTTGCTGTGATTGGGGATTGCCTGGAAGGATCTGCCACTTTCTGCCACTTTCTACCACTTTTCCCCACAGTATACAGGACAACTCTGTCGCTGGCAAGACCCAAATCGGTGTTTTGTGTATTAATTTAAGGTTGTAGCGCGAACTATTCTTTCCTTGACACGCCGCGCCGCTGGGGCGCCAGGGCGGCGCGCGCGGCAGGCGGCCCGACCTAAAAATCTCTGATCACAGCCGCCGAAATGGTTGACGTGAACGATGATCAATGCTATACTGCTTTTTCGTCCTTCAAATACCACCACCCTCCCAAACACCCCTGATTGCCTCCCGTTTTTCGGGTCGATATCAAGAAGAACAAGAACAATCGATGGTCTCATGGTCTGTTGTCAACAGTATGAGACCATCCTTTTTGCCCGCCGGCGCCCACCGGAGGGCTTGCTGCGCGTGTTGGTAGGGTTGTCCTGGTGGTCATCTCCCCTTTGGCCTTTGTGGGCAAGGATGGATGATGGCGTTTGTACGCGCATCCTCCCTCTGACGCCCCATCCCTTTTCTTTTGAGGAGTGTCTGAATTTATGGCTTCGACCTCTGCCACCCATGGCCACCCCCAACGTAAATCTTATGCCCGCCTGCAATCGGTGATGCCCTTGCCGCAGTTGATCAAGGTGCAGCTCGATTCGTATCAGTGGTTTCAGGAGGAGGGGCTGCGCGAGTTGTTTGACGAGATCTCGCCCATCGTCTCCTACAACAAGAATTTGGAACTGCATTTCGGCGAGTATCGTTTCGGCGAGCCGAAATATCCCGAAGCGGAGTGCCGTGAGCGGGACAGCACCTATTTCGCGCCCCTGCATGTGCAGGTGAAACTGGTCAACCGCGAGACCGGTGAGATTCAGGAGCAGGAAGTCTTTATGGGAGACTTCCCGCAGATGACCGACAATGGTACCTTCATCTATAATGGGGCCGAGCGGGTGGTGGTCAGCCAGCTGATCCGCTCGCCGGGCGTCTATTTCACGGCGGATGAAGACCGCCAGACCGGGCGCATCCTTTGCAATGCTAAGCTGATCCCCAATCGCGGGGCCTGGCTGGAGGTGGAGAGCAGCAAGCGGGATATCATCACCGTCAAGGTGGATCGCAAGCGCAAGCTGCCGGCCACCATCTTGCTGCGCGCCTTGGGGTATGCCAGCGATGAGGAGATCCTGGCCCTTTTCGCCGAGGATGACAATGTGCCTGAGCATCAGTACATTGCCACCACCATCGAGCGGGAGGAACCGGACAAGCGCACGCCGGATGAGGCGCTGCTCGATTTTTATCGCCGTCTGCGTCCGGTGGACCCGCCCACGCTCGAGAACGCGCATTCTCACCTCGATGGCTTGCTGTTCAACCCGCGACGTTACGATCTGGGCAAGGTGGGGCGTTACAAGCTCAACCGCCGCCTGGAGTTGGAAGTGCCTCTCGATCACCGGGTGTTGACGAAGGAGGATATTGTGGCCGTGATCCGCAATGTCATCCGCATCAACAATGGCGTGGCCGAAGGGGATGACATCGATCACCTGGGCAATCGCCGGGTGAAGACGGTGGGCGAACTGGTGCAGAATCAGCTACGCGTGGGCTTGTTGCGCATGGAGCGGGTGGTGCGAGAGCGTATGAGCATCCGCGATCCGGAACAGGTCAGCCCTCTTTCGTTGATCAATATCCGCCCGGTGACGGCGGCGGTGCGCGAGTTCTTTGGCGGCTCCCAGCTCAGCCAGTTCATGGATCAGACCAACCCGCTGTCGGAGCTGACGAACAAGCGTCGCCTTTCTTCGTTGGGCCCCGGCGGTCTGCGCCGCGAGCGGGCGGGGTTTGAGGTGCGCGATGTGCATCATTCCCATTATGGCCGCATCTGTCCTATCGAGACGCCGGAAGGCCCGAACATTGGCTTGATCGGCTCTCTGGCCACCTATGCGCGCATCAACGAGTATGGCTTCATCGAGACGCCCTATCGTCGGGTGCGGCACGAGGTGGCGAATGATGCGGAGAAGAGTGTGGGCGCTAAACTGGGCGCCGATGTGCTGCATCCGCAGACGGGGGAGGTGCTTGCCCCTGCCGGCGCCTGGATCGACGCGGATCTGGCAGCGCGGCTGGCGGAATGGGCCCCGGCGATGCTTCATCTGGAGGTCGAGCCGCAGGCCAGCACGGAGATCGTTTATCTCACTGCGGATGAGGAGGATCGCTACGCCATCGCCCAGGCCTCGACGCCGTTGGACGAGAGTGGGCACTTCCTGCGCAACCGCGTATCGGTGCGCCGCCACCAGACGTTCGAATTGGAAGATCCCAAACGGGTGCAGTACATGGATGTGGCGCCGCAGCAGATCGTGTCGGTGTCCACGGCCCTCATCCCCTTCCTGGAGCATGACGACGCCAACCGGGCGCTGATGGGCTCGAATATGCAGCGGCAGGCCGTGCCTTTGATCCAACCGGAAGCGCCGATCGTGGGCACGGGCATGGAGTTTTCGGCCGCGGTCGATTCTGGCCATGTGATCGTGGTGGAGCGGGCTGGCCGCGTGGTCAGCGCCGAATCTTCGGCTGTGATTGTGGAGGAGGAGGATGGGTATCAGCGCGTGTATGAGCTGCGCAAGTACAACCGTTCCAACCAATCCACCTGTATCAACCAGGCCGCGGTGGTATTCAAGGGGGAGTTTGTAGAGGCGGGGCAGGTTCTGGCCGATTCCAGTTCCACCAACGAGGGGGAATTGGCGCTGGGCCGCAATGTGCTCGTCGCTTTTCTCTCGTGGGAGGGGGGCAACTATGAAGATGCCATCCTCATCTCGGAGCGGCTGGTGCGGGAGGATGTGTTCAGCAGTATCCACATCGAAAAATATGAGGTGGATGCCCGCGATACCAAGCTGGGCCCAGAAGAGATCACCCGCGACATCCCCAATGTGGGCGAAGATGCCCTGAAAAATCTGGATGAGCGGGGCATTATCCGCATCGGGGCCGAGGTGCTGCCGGGAGATATCCTGGTGGGCAAGATCACGCCCAAAGGCGAGACGGAGTTGACGCCGGAGGAGAAGCTGCTGCGGGCGATCTTCGGCGAGAAGGCGCGCGAGGTGAAGGATTCTTCGCTGCGGCTGCCCCACGGCGAGCGGGGCAAGGTGGTAGAGGTGCGCGAGTTTACACGCGATAACCACCGTGACCTCTCTGCCGGGGTGGAGGCGATGGTGCGGGTGAGTGTGGCGCAGTGCCGCAAGCTGACCGCGGGCGATAAAATGGCCGGCCGCCATGGCAACAAAGGCGTCGTCTCTCGCATCGTGCCGGAGGCGGATATGCCTTTTCTGGAGGATGGCACGCCGGTGGACATCATCCTCAATCCCCTGGGCGTGCCCGCGCGCATGAACATCGGCCAGATTCTGGAGACGCACCTGGGCTGGGCCGCCAATCGTCTCGGTTTCCGGGTGATGACGCCGGTATTCGACGGCGCCACCGAGCATGAGATCGAGGCGGAGTTGGCCCGGGCCTGGCTGATCGATCAGGCCTGGCGCGATGTCACGGTGGAGATGCGGGACTGGGTGGCGACGCAGCGTTCTGTGATGGAAACGGAAACGGGCGAGCCGCTGCTGGAGGATGACAATGAGTTGCGCCTGGCCTATTTGGAGCAAGCTCTGGCCGACGCCGACGAGATCGACGGCGAACGCATGTATTACGATCAGGGCTACGCCCGCCGTGTGGTGCTGGCCTATTGGCTGCGCCAACGGGGCTACAACCCGGCGGCGTTGCTGAGCTATGAGGAGGATATGGTCACGGTCGTCGATCGTCCCGCACGGGACAGCGCGGCGATAGCCGCTTGCCTGCGCGAGTGGATGAAGGCGCATGGCGGCGATCCTGGCGACCGGCAAGGAGAGGCTTTGCAGGCGGCGGCAGAAGAACTGAGCCGGCAGGTGGGCTGGCCTTTGCCGATCACGGGCAAGATGGTGCTCTACGACGGCAAGAGCGGCGAGCCGTACGAGCAGCCGGTGACGGTGGGCATTATCAACATGCTCAAACTGCACCATTTGGTCGAAGACAAGGTGCACGCGCGCTCCACCGGCCCCTACAGCCTGGTCACGCAGCAGCCCCTGGGCGGCAAGGCCCAGTTCGGCGGCCAGCGCTTCGGCGAGATGGAAGTGTGGGCGCTGGAGGCCTATGGCGTGGCCCACACCCTGCAAGAGATGCTGACGGTGAAATCGGATGATGTCAGCGGCCGCGTGAAGGCCTACGAAGCCATCGTCAAGGGTGATTCGATCCAGCCGCCCGGCGTGCCCGAATCCTTCCGCGTGCTGGTCAAGGAGTTGCAATCTCTGGCCCTGTCTGTGGAGGTCTTCAATGAGAATGAAGAGAGCATCCAGTTCACCAAAGATGACGCCGTCGAGGTCTTGCCCAATTTGGGCTTCAGCCTGACCACGCCGGGCCCCATGGCCGGGCGCGATTAAGCACGCGCCTGCTTCCCTCCCCCTTCTATCCTTCGATCTCTGCGCATCTGGAGGTTTATCTTGGAAGTCAATAATTTCGATACGATCCGCATCAGCCTGGCCTCTCCGGAGAAAATCCTGGAATGGTCGCATGGTGAGGTGCTGAAACCAGAAACGATCAACTATCGCACCCTGCGCCCAGAACGGGACGGCCTTTTCTGCGAACGCATCTTCGGCCCCAGCAAGGACTGGGAATGCTACTGTGGCAAGTACAAGCGCGTGCGGCACAAGGGCATTGTCTGCGACAAGTGCGGGGTGGAGGTGGCGCCCTCGCGCGTGCGCCGCGAGCGCATGGGCCACATCCAACTGGCCACGCCGGTCTCGCACATCTGGTATGTGAAGGGCATCCCCAGCCGCCTGAGTTTGCTGCTCAATCTTTCCCCGCGCAACCTGGAGCGGGTGCTCTATTTCGCCCAGTACATCGTCACCAAAGTGGATGAAGAACAGCGCTCCCGCGCCCTACAGCGCCTGGATCGGGAGGTGCAGGCGCGGTTTGCCCGCATCGAGGCGGAGCTGAGCGGCCAGATCAGCGCCATCGAGAATGCGCGGGATCAGGCCATCGCCGCTGTGAATGCGGAAGAAGCCACAGCGGCCCAGGCAGCGGAGATGGAGCTGGAGCGGGCGGCCACCGAGATGACCAAAAAGATCGGCCCCAGCCTGCAAAAGCGGCTGGAAGAGAGCATGGGCAAGCGTCTGAAAGAAGCGGTGATCCTGCCCTGGAGCGAGGAGCCGCTGGTGGCGGCCGGCGCCGTGGTGGAGCGCAGCGATCAGGACGCGCTGAACGAGGCCCTGCGCCAGCGGCTGACCGATCTCGATGGTGAGCGCAAGGATCGGGCAGGGGCGGCAGCGCAACTGGCCGCGGCCAAGCGCGACAACCACCGCCGCGAGGCCGAAGAGATGTTGCAGAAGGTCTATACCGTGATGGACGCCCAAAAACAGGCGGCCCGCTATCAGGTGGACGCGCAGATCGAAGAGATCAAGTCCCTGCACGAAGGGGATCTGCTGATCGAGAGCCAATACCGGGAGATGGAAGACCGCTGGGGCAACATCTTCAAGGCCGGCATGGGCGCGGAAGCAGTGTACGAACTGGTGCGCAAGCTCGATCTGGACAAGCTGGCAGAGGAACTGCGCGGCGGCATCCGCTCGACCCGCTCCAAGCAGCGCCGGCGTAAGAACGCCAAACGGCTGCGCGTGGTGGAATCCTTCCGCAAGAGCGGCAACCGCCCAGAATGGATGATCCTGACCGTGCTGCCGGTCATCCCCCCCGACCTGCGCCCGATGGTGCAGTTGGATGGCGGCCGCTTTGCCACCAGCGACTTGAACGACCTGTATCGCCGTGTGATCAACCGCAACAACCGCCTGCGCCGGCTGTTGGAATTGGGCGCGCCTGATGTGATCGTGCGCAACGAGAAGCGCATGCTGCAAGAGGCGGTGGATAGCCTGATCGATAATGGCCGCCGCGGGCGCGCGGTCAGCCGCAGCGGCAAACGCAAACTCAAATCCCTCAGCGATCTGCTGAAGGGCAAGCAGGGCCGTTTCCGCCGCAACTTGCTGGGCAAGCGCGTGGACTATTCGGGCCGCTCCGTCATCGTCGTGGGCCCCGACCTGAAGCTGCACCAGTGCGGGCTGCCCAAGAAGATGGCGCTGGAATTGTTCAAGCCCTTCGTCATGCGCAAGCTGGTGGAGCACAACTTTGCCCACAACATCAAGAGCGCCAAGCGCCTGGTGGATCGTATCGACCCCGCCGTCTGGGATGTGCTGGAGGAGATCATCGTCTCGCGGCCTGTCCTCCTCAACCGCGCGCCCACGCTGCATCGCCTGGGCATTCAGGCCTTCGAGGTGGTGCTGATCGAAGGCAGCGCCATCCAGTTGCATCCGCTGGTCTGCGCGGCCTTCAACGCCGACTTCGACGGCGACCAGATGGCCGTACACGTGCCCCTGTCTGATGCGGCGGTGGCGGAAGCGCGCAGCTACATGCTTTCGACCAAGAACCTCTTGAAGCCCGCCTCTGGCGAGCCGATTGTCGGCCCCTCCAAGGATATGGTTCTGGGCTGCTATTACATGACCGTGGCCGACCCCGATGCCAAAGGCGCGGGCAAAGTCTTCGGCGACTATGATGAGGTGCGGCTGGCTTACGATCTGGGCCATGTGGGCCTGCGCGCGCCCATCCGCTTCAATTACCGCAGTTGGGTCAACGAGATCGACCTCGAAGACCTCGATCTGTCCGAACGGGTGTTGCAAGCCCTGAGCGAGGCCGATATCCAGAGCGCGGGCGGCATCGTGGCCCGCATCCAACAGAGTGGGCGCCGCGGCCTGATCGACCTGCCCGGCATCGGCCCCGCCGCGCATCGCGACATCATCCAGGCCCTTGCCGCGCGTGGGGTCATCCCCGATGAGGAGACGCCCAGCGGCTTGATCGAAACCACGGTGGGCCGCGTGATCTTCAACTATCACATGCCGCCGGAACTGCGCTTCATCAACAAAGTGCTGGACAAAGGCGAATTGAACACGGTCGTCGCCTCGGCCTACAAACGGCTGGGGCCGGATATCACCACCGAAGTGGTGGACACGATCAAGGCCGTGGGCTTCCGCTATGCCACCATCTCCGGCACCACCATCGCCATCAGCGACATCCATGTGCCCGAGAGCAAGGGTGAGATCATCGAACGCACCACAGCAGAGGTGGAAAAGACCGAACGCCAGTATCGCCGCGGCCTGATCACCGAGGATGAGAAATACAACAAAGTGGTGGAATTGTGGACACACGTCACCGACACCCTCACCCAAGAGGTGCAGCGCCTGCTCGACCCGCGGCAGGGCCTGGGCGCCATGTCCCGCTCCGGCGCCACCAAGGGCGGCGTGCAACCGATCCGCCAGTTGGCGGGGATGCGCGGCCTGATGGCCGATCCTTCCGGGCGCATCATCGCCCTGCCCATCCGCTCCAACTTCCGCGAGGGGCTGACCGCGCTGGAGTACTTCCTCAGCACCCACGGCGCCCGCAAAGGTCTGGCCGACACCGCCTTGCGTACCGCCGACGCCGGTTATCTCACCCGGCGCCTGGTGGATGTGGCGCAAGACGTGATCATCATGCACGAAGATTGCGGCACCACAGCCGGCATCTGGATCTCTCAGGATGATACAGATGGTTCTGGCGTGCCCTTTGGCGAGCGGATCAGCGGCCGCGTCACCCTGCAGGATGTGGTCGATCCAGAGACCGGCGCCCTGCTGGCGCCTACTGGCACCCTGCTGCAAGATGAAGACGTGACCGAGATCGTCAACGCCGGCGTGCGCAGCATTTTCACCCGCTCTCCCCTCACCTGCGACGCCGTATTCGGCATCTGCCGACTGTGCTACGGCCGCGATCTGGGCCGGGGCGGGCTGGTGGAACCGGGCGAAGCGGTGGGCATCATCGCCGCCCAGTCGATCGGCGAGCCGGGCACGCAGTTGACCCTGCGCACCTTCCACACCGGCGGCGTCGCCGCGGGTGGTGACATCACCCAGGGCCTGCCCCGCGTAGAAGAACTGTTCGAAGCCCGCAACCCCAAAGGCGAGGCCCTGATCAGCGAGATCGACGGCGTGTTCGACGTCTACTGGGATGGCGAAAAGCGGATGGTCTCCGTCACCGACACCCGCCTGCTCAGCCGGCAGATCACGATCGCGCCCGGCTACGAACTGCTCGTCAGCGATGGCGACCGCGTGCAGGAAAATACAGCCGTGGCCCGCAACCTGGCGGGCGAGACGATCCTGGCCGGCATGGATGGTCAGGCCTACTTCGACGCCGGTGTGCTGACTGTCCGCCGCGAAGAGTCGGAGGTGTGGGAACAGATGATCCCCCCCTCGGCCCGCGTGCGCATGAGCAAGGGCGATGGGGTAAAAGCCGGCGAACAGTTGACCGAAGGGGCCAAGAACCCCAAAGAAGTCTTGCGCATTCAGGGCCGCGAAGCCTGCCAGATCTATCTGCTCAACGAGGTGCAGAAAGTCTACCGCTCCCAGGGTGTGAGCATCCATGACAAGCACATCGAGATCGTGCTGCGGCAGATGTTGCGCCGCGTGACGATCACCGAGCCTGGCGACACCGAATTCCTGCCCGGCGAGTTAATCGATCATTTCGCGCTGCGCGCCGAGAACGAGCGTGTGCTGAAGGAGGGCGGACAACCGGCCCACTTCGAATACACCCTGCTGGGCATCACCAAAGCCTCCCTGAACACCGACAGCTTCCTGGCTGCCGCCTCTTTCCAGGAAACCACGCGTGTCTTGACCGACGCCGCCGTGCGCGGCGCCAGCGACGACCTGCGCGGACTGAAGGAAAATGTGATCATCGGCAAGCTGATCCCGGTAGGCACCGGTTTCCGGGCGCGGATGGCCGCGGCGCGGCAGCGCGCCGCCCTGGCCGAAGCCGCAGAACGCGAGGCGGCCACTGCACCCGCCGGCCTGGACGCGGTGATCGACGCCTCCTTCGACAGCGCCACCATCGCCGAACTGGGCATGCCCCTCGGCGCCGGCATGCCTGTGATTGCCAATTTCGAGGACCTGATCGGCGATGACGCCGGCATGCTGTTCGATGACATGGAAGACGAGGATCTGTAAGCCGGGGCGCCGTTGCCGGCCCATCAGAACAGCCTGCGGATTTGCCCATCATCCCCTACTGTGCTAAACTACAAAGTCGCAAGTCGGGCGCATGCGCCCGACTTGCGACTGCTTTTGTCACATCATCACCTTTCAGACACCCTTCAGCCTTTATTAGGAGCCCGACTTTGCCGACCATCAATCAATTAGTGCGCAAAGGGCGGAAAAAACTGCCCAAGAAAGAAAAAGCGCCCGCTCTGCGCTACAATTTCAACGCGTTGACCGGTCGTACAACCAAGACCAGCAGGGGCAATCCCTTTCGCCGTGGCGTCTGCACCGTTGTGCGCACCACCACGCCCAAGAAACCCAACTCGGCCTTGCGTAAAATAGCCCGTGTGCGCCTGACCAACGGCATCGAAGTGACCGCCTACATCCCCGGCATTGGCCACAGTTTGCAAGAACACTCGGTCGTGTTGGTGCGTGGCGGCCGCGTCAAGGATCTGCCCGGCGTGCGTTACCACATCGTGCGCGGCGCCCTCGACAGCACCGGCGTAGCCAACCGCAAGCGTGGGCGCAGCAAATATGGCGCCAAGCGCGGCGGCAAAGGCGCGGCCCAGCCCGCGGCGCGCGGTCGCAAATAAGGCTGCTGGGGCCCGCAGTCACCCCCGCACCCACCCCCTGTAGCAGGAGCAAGACATGTCTCGTCGTTTCAAACCTGTCCTCCGGGAGATCATCCCCGATCCCAGAACCCAAAGCGATGCGATCAGCCGTTTCATCAATCGCATGATGTGGAATGGCAAGAAAAGCGTCGCCCGCAGCATCTTCTACGACGCCCTCGATATCATCGCCGAGCGCACCAAACGCAACCCGGCTGAGGTCTTCGAAGAGGCCGTGAACAATGCCACACCGCAGATCGAGGTCAAACCTCGCCGTGTGGGCGGCGCCACCTATCAGGTGCCGGTGGAAGTCGCGCCCAATCGTCGCGAGGCCCTGGCGCATCGCTGGCTGATCGCCAACGCCCGCAAGCGTAGCGGCAAAACCATGGCCGGCAAACTGGCCGGCGAACTGATGGACGCCGCCAGCAACACCGGGGCTACCATCCGCCGGCGTGATGAAGTCCACAAGATGGCCGAAGCCAACCGCGCCTTTTCGCACTACCGTTGGTAACGGCTGCGAAGGGCCCTTTGGCCTGAGGCGGCGCAGACACATGCCCGCTCCCTCCTGTTTCGCGTCTGACGCCCCCTGCCATGACTGTCAACAAGCACCTTCACACCATCCGCAATATCGGCATCATCGCTCACATCGATGCCGGCAAAACCACTACCACCGAGCGCGTGCTCTATTACACGGGCAAGACCTATCGTCTGGGCAATGTGGACGAAGGCACCACCGTCACCGACTTCATGGAGCAGGAGCGGGAGCGGGGTATCACCATCCAGTCGGCGGCGATCTCCTGTGAGTGGAAGGGCTATCAGATCAACCTGATCGATACCCCCGGCCATATCGATTTCACCGCCGAAGTGCAGCGCAGCTTGCGCGTGCTGGATGGGGGCGTGGTCGTGTTCGATGCCGTGGCCGGCGTCGAACCGCAATCTGAAACCGTCTGGCGGCAGGCGGATCGCTACGGCGTGCCCCGCATCTGTTTTGTGAACAAGATGGATCGCACCGGGGCCGATTTCGAGCGCACCATCCGCATGATCCGCGAGCGGCTAGGCGCTCGTCCGATTGCCATTCAGATGCCAATCGGGGCGGAGAGCGACTTCCAGGGCGCGATCGACCTGCTGACCGAGCGGGCTTTGATCTACACTGATGAACTGGGCGCCCACCCGGAAGAGATCGATGTGCCCGAGACGCTGCGCCCGGCAGTGCACGAGGCGCGGGAAAAGCTGATCGAAGCCATCGCGGAGAGCGATGACGAACTGACCCTCAAATATCTGGAGGGCGAGACGATCGAGGTGGCAGAATTGCGCGCCGCCTTGCGCACGGCCACCCTGTCGGGCGCGCTGGTGCCGGTGTTGTGCGGCTCTTCTCTGCGCAATAAAGGGGTGCAGCCCCTGCTCGATGCCGTCCTGCATTACCTGCCCTCGCCGATCGATCGCCCACCGATCACCGGCCTGGCCCCTAGCACGGATGAGATCATTACCCGCAAGGCGGCGTTCGACGAGCCTACCACCGCCCTGGTTTTCAAGATCGTCACCGATCCCTTTGTGGGCCGCCTGGCGTATGTGCGCGTCTATTCCGGCGTGCTGGAAAGCGGCAAAACCATGCTGAACATCACGCGCGACCGCAAAGAGCGGATCGGGCGCTTGTTGCGCATCTACGCCGAGAAGCGCGAGGAAATCAAGGAGATCGGCGCCGGCGACATCGCCGCCATCATCGGCCTCAGGCAGTCCTTCACCGGCGAAACGCTCACCGACCCGGACGCGCCTATCCTGCTGGAGGCGATCACCTTCCCCGAACCGGTGATCAGCGTGGCGATCGAGCCTCGCACCAAGGCCGATCAGGACAAACTCTCTGACGCCTTGAACCGCCTTTCCGACGAAGACCCCACCTTCAAGGTGCGGGTGGACGAGAACACCGGTCAGACCCTGATCTCGGGCATGGGCGAGCTGCACCTGGAGGTGCTCACCGATCGCATGATCCGCGAGTTTCGGGTCAGCGCCAATGTGGGCAAGCCCCAGGTGGCCTACCGTGAGACCATCACCAGAGAGACGGATGCTGAGGGCCGATTCGTACGGCAGAGTGGCGGACGTGGGCAGTACGGCCACGTCAAAGTCCGGTTCGAGCCACTGGAGCCCGGCTCAGGCTTTGCCTTCGAAAACGCTGTCATCGGCGGCGCCGTGCCCCGCGAATACATGGGCGCGATCGAAGCAGGCATCCGCGACGCCCTGGAAGGGGGCGCGGTGGGCGGTTATCCGATTGTCGATATCAAGGCCAGCGTCTATGACGGTTCGTATCACGAAGTCGATTCTTCCGAGATGGCTTTTCGCATTGCCGGCTCCCTGGCCGTGCGCGACGGCATCCCCAAAGGCAAGCCCACCCTGCTGGAACCGAAGATGAGCGTGGAAGTCGTCGTGCCGGAGGAGTATCTGGGCGAAGTGATCGGCGAGATCAACAGCCGCCGCGGCCAGATCGAAGGTCTCGAAATCCATTCCAAAGGCATGCAGGCTGTGCGGGCGATTGTGCCCCTGGGCGAGATGTTCGGGTACGCCACCCGTCTGCGCTCGCTCACCCAAGGCCGCGGCACCTTTAGTATGGAGTTTGCCCACTATGCGCCCGTGCCTGAAGGCGTGGCCAAGAAACTCTTACAGAGCTAAACGGCATTGGCCGGTGGGGCAGATACACCTACCGTCCTGCGGCCAGCATCTTGCCAAGGATTGACTTGATTTTCCAGGTTCCAGATTTTGTCAAAACAGCGCTAACTCTGCTATACTAGCAAGGTTGCGAGACGGGCAGCGCCCTGAACCTCCAGCGCTTTTACCCACGCCCGAACAGTTTTATCGTTGTTCCTACTCTCGAAGAGGAACGCGGAGCCAACTAGTGAATCGGTTGGCCCCGGGTTCTTCTTCTTTGCCCTCAAAACCCTGTATCTTTTGACTCGTTTTTAATACGTTCAATCGATTCTCCCCTCTTCCTGATCCAGAAAGCGTCGCACAGCACACTCCGGAGTCCCCGAGACCTTTAAGTCCTTTTCCGGCGATTGCGGCGCAGCGATTCTACGGTTCTGCAACCGGTATCTTTTTCAAGGAGTACCCCTCTCATGGCTAAGAAAGCATACGAGCGAACGAAGCCCCACGTGAACGTGGGCACGATTGGTCACATCGACCATGGCAAGACGACCCTGACGGCGGCGATCACGAAAGTATGATCAGATCGACAATGCGCCGGAAGAGAAGGCGCGCGGGATCACGATAGCGATTGCGCATGTGGAATATCAGACAGACAGTCGGCACTATGCGCATGTGGATTGTCCGGGGCATGCGGACTACATCAAGAACATGATCACAGGTGCGGCGCAGATGGATGGGGCGATTTTGGTGGTAGCAGCGCCGGATGGGCCGATGCCGCAGACGCGCGAGCATGTATTGCTGGCGCGGCAGGTGGAAGTGCCGGCGATGGTGGTATTTTTGAACAAAGTGGACATGATGGATGATGAGGAGTTGTTGGAGTTGGTGGAATTGGAATTGCGGGAGTTGTTGGACAGCTACGGATTTCCTGGGGACGAGACGCCGATCGTGCGCGGGAGTGCGTTGCACGCCTTGGCGAGCAGTTCGAAGGATGTGAATGCGCCGGAGTACGCCTGCATTTTGGAGTTGATGCGGGTGGTGGATGAGTACATTCCGACGCCGGAGCGAGAGGTAGACAAGCCGTTCCTGATGGCGATCGAGGATGTGTTCAGCATCAAGGGTCGGGGGACGGTGGTGACAGGGCGTGTGGATCGTGGGCGGATCAACCCGATGGACGAAGTGGAGATCGTGGGGTTGAAGCCGACGCGCAAGACGGTGGCGACCTCGCTGGAGATGTTCCGCAAGGTGTTGGATTATGCGGAGGCGGGGGAGAACGTGGGGGTATTGCTGCGTGGCATCAACCGGGACGATGTGGAGCGTGGGCAGATGTTGGCGAAGCCGGGGTCGATCAAGCCGCACAAGAAATTTTTGGCGGAGGTGTACGTGTTGAAGAAAGAGGAAGGTGGGCGGCACACGCCCTTTTTCAACGGGTACCGGCCGCAGTTTTATGTTGAGACGATGGACGTGACCGGTTCGGTGCAGTTGGCCGAAGGGGTGGAGATGGTCATGCCAGGCGACAACGTCACCTTCGAGGTGGAGTTGTTGGTGCCAGTGGCGATGGAAGCGGGCCGTCGTTTTGCCGTGCGCGAGGGTGGCCGCACCGTCGGCGC
>JABWBG010000309.1 GCA_013360575.1 Caldilineales bacterium | reverse complement strand
CGATGAGCAGGACGTTGCCCCCGGCCGCGGCCACGCCCACGGCCAGCGCCTTGCCGATGCCCTTGGACGCGCCGCTGACGATGGCCGTTTTGGCGGCGAAGGCCGCGCGCTGGCGGCGGGTGAAGGAAAATGAGGGGTGAGAAGCTGTGTGTGTGGACATGGCATGCTAATGATGGAGAAGGTACATTAAAAATATCAAAACAATCTAATGATTAATGATTAATCATTAATCATTAATCCCGATCTCAACCTGGCTGTTCGTCCCAGATCGTGTAAAACATCAGCCATTCCTCATGGTGGGCGCGGATGATCGTTTCGGACGCGGCCAGGATCTTTGCAGCGTGATCGCTGATGCTCTGCCGGCGATCCTCGCCCGGTTCCAGGTGGAAGGGCGGGGCGATGTCGATGATGTAATGGTGCGGCTGCGCCGGATCGGCGTAGCAATGGGCCAGGGCCAGCAGCGCGCCGGTTTGCAGGGCCAGCCGCACATGGCCGGTGGGCAGCCGGGCGGCGCGGCCGAAAAAGGGCAGCCGCTCGCCGGAACCGAGCGGATCAGGCCGGTCGATGCCGGTGATCAGCATGCCTCCTTGCTTGAGATGGCGCATGGCCTGGCGCAAAGCGCCGACAGCGATCGGCAACACCTCGAACCCCCAGTCGCGGCGGATCTGGTTCTGCACGTCGTAGCCGCTGGTGGGCGTGGGATAGGCAAGGAGAAGGGTGGGATGGTCGCGTGTGGCAAAAGCCAGGCCGGCCAGATCGAAATTGCTGATGTGCGGGCTGATGATAATGCTGCCCTGGGGGTGGGCGGTGAGGACATCAAGCGCAGCTTCGGCCTGGGGCAGGAAGGTGACGGCGTCGAGCACGGCCTGCTTGCCCACGGCCAGGGCGCGATAGAGATCGAAATAAGCGCGCCCGGCGCGGCGGAACACATTGCGGGTAGCCTGCGCGATCACGGCATCTGGCGTTTGCGCGCCCAACACCATGCGCTGATTGTAGGCTGTGGTGCGCACCAGGGGCGAACGGACGCGGCGGCCAAGCATCCCGGCCACGGCGTCGGCAAAGCGATAGCCGGCCGCGGGCGAAAGATGACGGGCCAGCCAAAGGCCGGTGCGAATGGCGCGGGCGCTGTTGAAGAAATCTTGCGCGGACAGGGGGGCATCCTCGACGAGGGGGCAGAAACAGGCGGGCGTCATCATAAACGATTGCGCGGGGAAGGGAAAAACGCCGCCCAAGGCCAGCGAGCCAGAGGCCGCGCCGCTGCACCCCCCCCTCCCCGCCCAGGCCACAACTTGCAATTGCCGTGCGATTATGACACAATGCGTCATAATCGCACGGCAGGCCGGGCGCAGCACACCGCCGGCCGCCGCGGAGCGATGTTGCTCCCACAATTGCACAAGTGCGCAGGGATCCCGGCCCTGCCCTCCTCTCTGCGCCTCGTTTCCTCTTCTCGTTTCCTTTGGAGGATGCCCATGTCGCAAGCTAGCAAATCGGACCGCAAGGAGCTTTATCCTGTTGGTGAACAGCCCCCTCTCGGCCATGTGCCGGCGCAGATGCACGCCTGGCTGGTGCGGGCTGCGCGTTTTGGCGAGCCGCTGCAGGCCTTCCAGGAGGAGGTGGTGCCCACACCCACCCTGGCCGATGACGAGGTGCTCGTCTATGTCATGGCCGCGGGGGTGAATTACAACAACGTCTGGGCCGGGCTGGGGGTGCCGGTGGATGTGATTGCTGCCCGCCAAAAAGCAGGGGAGCCGGAAGATTTTCACATCGGCGGCAGCGACGCTGCCGGCATCGTCTATCAGGTGGGCGCCAGGGTGAAAAACGTCAAGGTGGGGGATGAGGTGGTCATCCACTGTGGCAGTTGGAACCAACAGGCGCCGGGCGTGCAGGCCGGCATCGACCCCATGTATGATTCCTCCTTTCGCATCTGGGGCTATGAGACCAATTACGGCAGTTTTGCCCAGTTCACGCGGGTGCAGGATCATCAGTGCCTGCCCAAACCCAAACATCTGACCTGGGAGCAGGCCGCGGCCTACATGCTGGTGGGCGCCACCGCCTACCGCATGCTCTACAACTGGGGCCAGCATGCCCTGCGCAGCGATGATGTGGTGCTGGTGTGGGGCGGGGCCGGCGGCCTGGGCTCGATGGCCATCCAGATCGTGCGGGCGGCGGGGGCCAAGGCCATTGCCGTGGTCAGTTCGGATGACAAATTCGAATATTGTCAGAGTCTGGGCGCGGTGGGCTGCATCAACCGCAATCATTTCGATCACTGGGGCATGCTGCCGCACTGGAAGGATGCGGTGGGCTACGCCGAATGGATGAAAGGGGTGCGCAAATTCGGTAAAGCGATCTGGGATGCGCTGGGCGAACGCCGCAGCCCCCGCATCGTCTTCGAGCACCCCGGCGAATACACCATCCCCACCAGCATCTTTGTCTGCGACACCGGCGGCATGGTGGTGATCTGCGCCGGCACCACCGGCTACAACGCCACGGTCGATCTGCGCTATCTGTGGATGCGGCAAAAACGGCTGCAAGGCTCGCACTTCGCCAACGACGTGCAGGCCAAGGGCATCAACGATCTGGTCATCGCCGGCAAGGTCGATCCCTGCCTCTCCCGCACCTTCCCCTGGGTCGAGCTGCCCCTGTCGCACCAGTTGATGTACGAGAACAAACACCCCTATGGCAACATGGGCATCCTGGTGGGCGCTACCGCGCTCGGCACCGGCGCCACCGCGTCCGAGCCGGTAGAAAGCGTGGCGCCCGCGGCCATCCCCACCGAACGCCGCCACTTCTTCCGGGCGCAGGTGCACACGCCCATCCCCCTGCCCGAACGCCCCGCGGTCACCGATCTCGACACCACCACCGTGCGCGAGCTGATGCACTACGGCGTGATCACCGTCAGCGCCGAGACGCCGCTGCCAGAAGTGGGCCGGCGCATGACCGATTACCGCATCCACGCCATCGTCGTGGTCGACGCGGCCGGCTATGCCCTGGGCCTGGTTTCGCAAACCGACCTGGTTCTGGCCCGGCAAGGGCGGGCGCTGGCCGAGATGGCGGAAGTGAAAGCGGGGGAGATCATGACCCGCAAGCTGATCTCGTGCACGCCGGGCGCCACCCTCAGCGACGCCATCACCCTGATGACCCGCAACCGCATCCATCGCCTGGTGGTGGTGGATGAGCGCCGGGGCAAACCCTGGCCGGTCGGCATCCTCAGTATGACCGATGTGATCAACTTCAGCCTGGGCGGGTTGATGGAAGAGGAGGAGGAGGGCGCCGGCATCATCATGCCGGAGGAAGTGTACGAGCCCACCCCGCCCCGGCCTTCGAAGATGACGGCGCCGGCAGCCGAAGGGCAGAAGGGAGATGAAGTCGCCCGCGCCCGCGATGTCATGCACTACGGCGTCATCACCTGCCAGCCAGACACGCCGGTGAGTGTGGTGGCGCAGCGCATGCTGAAGTATGGCGTCAGCACCATCATCGTCACCGACGCCGACGGCTTCCTGGCCGGGATCATCTCGCAGACGGACATCGTCCTGGCCCGGCAGCGGCGTAATGCCGCCGAAGTGGCGGCCCTGCTGGCCCACGACATCCTCACCCCCTCGGTGCTCACCTGCCATGCAGACACGGAAGTGACGAAGGCCATTACCTTCATGACGCGCAACCGCGTGCACCGGCTGATCGTCGTCGAGGAGCGTGAGGGCGGGGAATGGCCGATCGGCGTCCTCAGCATGACCGATGTGGTGCGCCAGACGATCGCCGCGAATGAATAAGGCCGAACGGCAACTGATCAATGATCAATGATTAATGATTAATGATTAATGATCGTAACAATTCACCTTATTTTGTCATTGCGAGGGGCGATAGCCCCGAAGCAATCCCCAACGTTGCTTGAATCCCCAAAAAATGACGAGCCACCTTGGGGAT
>JABWBG010000308.1 GCA_013360575.1 Caldilineales bacterium | reverse complement strand
GCCGCCGCCCGCGCCGCCGCCCGCGCCCCTGCCCGATGCAATCGCCAACCTCGACGCCTCTGACCCCGCCGCGGCGCTGGACGCGCTGCTGGAGGCGAGCAAGAAAGCTGCGGAGGGGTAGGGGGTTTGTTTGTTTGTTGGTTGGTTGGTTGGTTCGATGGCCGCCTACACGCCTGGCTCGCCGCCCACCCTTGAAACCTGAAACTTGAAACCTGAAACCTGAAACATGATCCTCTCCCTCGCCCAGATCGACATCACCCTCGGCGACCGCGCCGCCAACCTGGAACGCGCCCGCCCGCTGGCCGCAGAAGCAGCCCGCCGCGGCTCCGACCTGCTGGTGCTGCCCGAACTGTGCACCACCGGCTATGACCTGGAACGCGCCGCCGAACTGGGGGAACCGCTCGATGGCTACACCGCCCGCACCCTCTGCGGCTGGGCGCAGGCGCATAAATTGTGGATCACCGGCTCCTTCCTGCTGCGCCAGGGAGATCAGGTGCGCAACGCCGCGCCCCTGTTCGGCCCCGGCGGCGAAATCCTGGGGCCGTATGCCAAGATTCACCGCTTCGGGCCGATGGCCGAAGACCGCTGGCTGGCTGCCGGCGACGCGCCCGGCCTCTTCGACCTGCCCTGGGGCCGCGCCGGCCTCGCCATCTGTTATGACCTGCGCTTTCCCGAGCTGTTCCGCACGCTGGCCCTGGCCGGGGCCACCCTGATCCTGCTGCCCAGCGAATGGCCGCACCCCCGCCTGGCGCACTGGCGCACCCTGATCCGGGCGCGGGCCATCGAAAACCAGTGCTTCGTGGCCGCGGTCAACCGCGTGGGCAGCGATCGCAGCAACACTTTCTGCGGCCATTCCGCCCTGATCGACCCCTGGGGCGAGACCGTGATCGAGGCGGGGGAGGGCGAGGCGCTGCTGACCGCGACCATCGATCTGGCGCAGGTGGAGGACATCCGCCGCCGCATCCCCGTCTTCGCCGACCGCCGCCCGGCCTGTTACGATCTAATTGGGTATTAGGTGGTGCGTGGGGCGTGATGCGTGATGCGTGGTACGTGGTACGTGGTGCGCAATACCCACTATCTAATACCCACTATCTAATACCCACTATCTAATACCCAATACCCAAAAAATGCGCTTTTTGTTGCTTTTTCTGGTTCTGATAGCCGCAATTTTGCTGGTGAATGCGCCCGCCGCGGCCATCGAACCGGATGTGATCATCCCCGCCAACCGCCGCATTGTGTGGTCGCCTGGCATCCCCGGCGGCATCCCCACCATCCCCGTGGTGGTCAATGTGCTGAATTACGGGGCCATCCCCAACGATGGCGGCGACGACGCGGTTGCCATCCAAAACGCCATCAACGCCGTGCCCAACAGCGGCGGCGCCGTCTATTTCCCTGCCGGCGCCTACCACATCAAATCGATCCCACCCAATCCCTGGCAATTGTCCCCTCTGGAGATCAAGAGCAAGCCGGCGGTGCTGCGCGGGGATGGGCCGGACGCCACCCATCTCTTCTTCGACCTGGGTGGGGCCAGCGTGGACAAGATGATCGAGTTCTATTCGTGGATGGCTGGGGACTACGTGAACCTCACCGGCGGCTACACCAAAGGCGCGACCACGATCACCGTGGCCAACGCCGCCTCCTTCAGCGCCGGCAACATCGCCGAGATCCAGCAAACCAACGATCCGGTCTGGAAAAGCTGGTACCCAGCCTATTGGGGCAGCGATGCCTGGTACAAAGACGCGGTGGGCGAGATGGTGAAGATCGTGGCAGTGAACGGCAACCAACTCACCCTGGAAGAGCCGCTGCACTACGGTTACAGCGCCGGCCTGAACCCCAAGATCCGCCGCGTCGACGCGCCCTCGCGCTCCGGCGTGGAAAACATGCACCTGAAACGGCTGGACAGCGGCGCCGGCGACATGATCTTCTTCCGTTATGTCACCAACGCCTGGGTGCGCAACGTGCACAGCGAATATGTGGGCCACACCCACGTGGCCATGATGGGCGTCTACAACTGCGAGGTGCGCGACAACTTCATCCACCATTCCACCCGCACCTATGCCGGCGGCGAGGGCTATGGCGTGGAGTTGGGCTACCATGTCACCGATTGTCTGGTGCAGAACAACATCTTCACCAAGCTGCGCCATGCCATGATCCCGCAGATCGGGGCCAGCGGCAATGTCTACGCCTACAACTATTCGCGCGAGCCGGTGGCGGATAACGGCCCCTACGGCCAGGCGGATGTCTCGCTGCACGGCCATTTCACCTCCTACAATCTGTTCGAGGGGAATATCGTGCAATTTGGCTTCGTTTCCGATTATTGGGGCCCGGCCGGGCCGGGCAACACCTTCCTGCGCAATTGCTTCGAGCACGGCAGCCTCAATCTGCGCCAACGCTCGAACGGGCAAAACGTGGTGGGCAATGTCTTTTTCAACCCGCAGCACGGCGTCAATGCCGATGGCACGATCAGCGATGTGCTGCGGCATGGCAATTATGAATATGGGGAAGTGCGCTGGGACGCCGGCATCGCCGATCACGCCCTCCCCGCCAGCTATTATCTGGGCGGGAAGCCGGGCTTTTTCGGCGGCAGCGCCTGGCCGGGCATCGGCCCCGACATCAGCACCAGCCAGTGCAACAATCCGGCGCAGACGCGCTGGAACAACGGCGATTATCCCGGCCCCATCCTGCCCACGGGCACGCCCACGAACACGCCCGCGCCCTACAAATCGCCCACGCCCACGCCCACCGGGCCCACGCCCACCCGCACCCCCAGCCCCACATCTGGCCCCACCAGCACGCCCACGCCCACCGGCCCCACGCCCACCCGCACAGCCACGCCCACCCGCACGCCCACTTTCTCGCCCACGCCCACCCGTGACCCCCACGCCCTGCTGTTGCAGCCGGGCGTGGCCGGCTATCAGGGCGTGACCGACACCTACATCAACGCCTGGGCCACGACCACCAACTATGCTTTCGGCCCGATCATGCGGGCGCGGCCCGATGTGATGCACAGCCTGTTGCGTTTCGATCTGGCCGGCGTCCTCCCGGCAGATCAGCAGATCGTGCGCGCGGACCTGGATCTGTACATCAGCGATAAGAGCAACGCCAACCCCCTCACCCTGATCCTGCACGAGCTGCACCGCGGCTTTGTGGAGACCGAGGCCACCTGGGAGCAGGCCAGCAACGCCGCGGCCTGGCAAACCGCCGGCGCCCTGCACATCCCCGATGACCGCGGCCCCGCTCTGGCCGGCGCGCCCGCCGAGATCGGCAAATGGACGACTTTCGACATCACGGCCCTGGCGCAGCGCTGGCATGAACAGCCCGCGACCAACTTCGGCCTGCTCCTCGCCGCCACTGCCGCCGGTTCGGTCGACGCCTCCATCGTCACCAAAGAGGGCGGCGCCGTGAGCCAGCGCCCCCGCCTGATGATCAGCCTGGCGCCCTATCCCACGGCCACGCCCACGCCCACGATCACGCCCACGCCCACGCTGACGCCGACCGCCACGCGCACCCCCACGGTCACGCCCACACCCACCATCACCCCCACGCCCACGATCACGCCCACCTCGACGCCGACCCGCGACCCCAACGCCCTGGCCCTGCAGCCGGGCGTCGATGGCTATCAGGGGCTGGCCGACACCTACATCAGCAGTTGGGCGCCGACAACCAACTACGCGACCAGCCCCATCCTGCGGGCGCGGTCGGGGGAGGCCATGAGCGGCCTGCTGCGTTTCGATCTCAGCGGCGTCCTCCCGGCAGATCAGCAGATCGTGCGCGCGGACCTGGATCTGTACATCAGCGACAAGAGCAACGCCAACCCCCTCACCCTGATCCTGCACGAGTTGTACCGCGGCTTCCTGGTCAATGAAGCCACCTGGCAACAGGCAGCCGCGGGCGCGTCCTGGCAGACCGCCGGCGCCCTGCACATCCCCGGCGACCGCGGCCCGGCCCTGGCC
>JABWBG010000307.1 GCA_013360575.1 Caldilineales bacterium | reverse complement strand
GACGGGTTCCATATGGGAAGGGTGGCGTTGACCAAGTCGTTGGTCAACTCTCTCGGGCTGCGCCGGGCCTCCCTGGAACTACCCGGCGGTCGGATCCAGCACCCGCCCCAGGAACAGCACCGCGCCGGTGGGACGATCGCGGATCAGGAACAGGAAGGGCCGGTCCAGGCCCATCGTCACCGGTGGTGGCGCGCTGGTGCCGTCCTCGACGATGGCGGTCGCGGCGGCGGCCTCGGTGCCCTCTTCATCCACGGCGATGAAGGCCTGGTGGTAGACGCCCGAGATGTAGAGCGCCTCGGTCGTGCTGACGCCGCTGAAGTCGGCGCTGCCGGTGAAGGCGTCGACCATGCCCAGGTCGGTGAGCGCCTCCTTGGCGCCGAAGGCCGTGCGGAAGGAGAACCTCGGCAGGGCCACCGTCAGCTCGCAGGGGCTCAGCGTGGCCAGGGCCTCGCCCAGCACCTCGCCGCTGAGCGCCGTCTCCACGGTGGAGAAGGCCCCCTCGTCGGGCAGGATCAAGGTCATGGCCAGGGCGTTGCCCGCGTAGGGCAGCTCCGCCAGCGTGAAGCCCGCGCCGGTGGCGCAGTCACTGCGCAGCGCGCCGTGCATCATGTCGACGGCCGCAGCCTGAACATGCCCCCTTTTCCCTTCGAGATCAACCGTCCGGGCATGGATGTGCGCCTGCAAGATGTGATCACACAGGCGCAGGGGTCGCCGATGGCCGCGGGGTTCATGAGCCTGCGCCAGGGCGCGTTTCCCTGGCATCTCGATTACGATGAGATCGAATTCGTGATCGAAGGGGAATTGCACATCGGCACAGCCCAGGGCGTCAAAGTGGGCCGGCCGGGCGATGTGATCTTCGTGCCCAAGGGCGCGGACATCACCTTCGGCACGCCGAATTTCGCCCGGTTCTTCTATGTCACCTATCCGGCGCAGTGGTCGGGCTAGGGGCCGCGCATGAACCCTGACCTCCACCGCCTGCTGGCAGCCGCGGACGCGGCGGTGCACACACCGGATGGCCGCGGTTACCATGGCCCGCTGCGCGTGGGCGTCGATCTGGGCACCGCCTACACCGTGCTGTTCGTGCTCGATCAGGCCGGCGCTCCCCTGGCCGGGGCCTATGAGTTTGCGCAGGTGGTGCGCGATGGCGTCGTGCTGGATTTTGCCGGCGCCACGGCGCTGGTGCGCAAGCTCAAACGCCAGGTCGAGGAGCATCTGGGCCGGGAGTTGACCGCGGCGGCCACCGCCTATCCGCCCGGCGTGCCCCTGGCCGAGGTGCGGGCCACCCGCTATGTGCTCGAAGCCGCGGGGCTGGAATGCAGCGCCCAAGTCGACGAGCCTACCGCGGCCAACGCCGTGCTGCAGGTCGAAAATGGCGCGGTGGTCGATGTCGGCGGCGGCACCACCGGCATCGCCGTGATCCAGGAGGGCCGGGTGGTGTACACCGCGGATGAGGCCACCGGCGGCACGCATTTCACCCTCGTCATTGCCGGCGCCCACCGCATCCCTTTTGAACAGGCCGAAGCCCTCAAGCTCGACCCGCAGGCCCAGCCCCGTCTCTTCCCCGTGGTGCGCCCGGTGATGGAGAAAGTCGGCGCCATCATCGCCCGCCACATCGCCCGGTTTCCGGTCGAGACCCTTTATTTGGTGGGCGGAACCTGCGCCTTCCCCGGCATCGCCGGCGTCATCACCGAGGTGACCGGCGTCCCCGCCATCGTCCCCGGCAACCCCCTTTTCGTCACCCCCCTGGGCATTGCTCTATCGGGTATTGGGTATTAGGTATTAGATATTCGTTATTTGATATTCTGTGTATATTTGTAACTTTTACGATAAATCTCCAATACCCAATACCCAATACCCAATATCTAATACCCAATATCTAATAACCAATACCAAAAAAGGAATTTCATGGACACGGACAACTTCCAACTTCGCGCGTATTGCTATCTGGATCGCATGCAGCCGCAATATGCGGCTTTTGTCGGCACCGTCACGCAGGGCGACTTGCCTGTCGAGGGCATGGCCAGCCTGTACGTGGAGATGGCGCCCGGCAACTGGGTGTTTCGCGTGGTCGATATCGCGGTCAAGGCCACCGACGTGCGGCCCGGCGCCCAGATTGTCGAGCGCGAGTTCGGGATGTTCGAGGTGCATAGCCATTCGCAGGAGGATGTGCTCATCGCCGGGGAGATGGTGCTGCAGCAATTGGGTCTGCGCCCGGAGCAGCGCAAGAAGCCGGAGATCGCCTCGTTGCAGGTGATCACCAATGTCAACCCCTACCAGGCGCAGTTGCTGAACCGTTTCACCCGCGGCATGATGCTGGTGCCCGGCCAGACCTTGCTGGTGCTGGAATGCGCGCCCGCCGCGTACATCAATCTGGCCGCGAACGAGGCGGAGAAAGCCTCGCCGGTCAACTTGATGCACGTCAGCTCGGTGGGGCGGTTCGGGCGCATGTGGATGGCCGGCACCGAGGCCGACATCCTCGCCGCCCGCGATGCCGCGGTCGCTGCCCTGGAAGCGTTGGAAGGCGTGCCCTGATGGTGCTGGGACGTGTGATCGGCACGGCGGTGGCCACCCGCAAATACCCCGGTCTGGAGGGGGCGAAGCTGCTGGTGGTGCAGGAATTGACCAAGGCATTGCAGCCGCGTGGCCGTCCCGCGGTGGCGGTGGATGTGGCGCACGCCGGCGTCGGCGACATCGTGGTCATGGCCCGCAAGCGCGAGGCGGCGATCGCTTACTATCCCTCGCCCAACATGCCCCTGGATCTGGCCGTGGTGGGGGTGGTGGACACGGTCGATCTGGCCGGCCCGTACGACATGGAACTGCCCTTTGGCTATACCCGGTTCGAATGAAACAACAGCCCTTTCCCCATCCCCACCCTCTTTCTCTCCCTCTTTCTCTCCCTCTTTCTCTCCCTCTTTCTCTCCCTCTTTCTCTCCCTCTCCCTCTTCCCCCAGATTTTTCGAGGACGAGTACGAGGAGGAGCGGGAGCATCCTATGTTGATCGCCAAAGTCGTGGGCACGGTGGTATCCACGATCAAACACCCCTCGCTGCACCGGCACAAGCTGCTGCTGGTGCAGCCCTTGCACCTGCCCGGCGCCGCCGATCCTGCCGATTTCATCGCCGTGGATCTGGCGCAGGCCGGCGTGGGCGACACCGTGCTGGTCAACCAGGAGGGCGGCGGCGGCCGCATCGCCCTGCGCGACGAAAATTCGCCGGTGATTTCGTTGATTGTGGGGGTGTTGGATTCGGTGGAACTAGGGAATGGGTAGAGATTGGATATTGGATACTCGCTATTGGCGGTCTGCCGCGACATATCCAATATCCAATCTCAACGCGCAAATGTGGCTATAAAGTCTGTAATTTCCTTGTTTTTACGATTAGGAGAGATGTTGGTGTAAGTGACAAGTGTGTGGCTACGTCGTGTGAAGGTGCTACTGTTCAGGTACCACAATCTGTGGAATTTGCTCTCCACAATTGATGCATTCATGCTGTTCACTGCTCGTATTGAGAACTGTAAACGTTGTCTCTCTCACGGACGTTTGACCATTATGTATAACTTCGACGCTGTATGTGTATATGCCATTACATGACGGGGCTATAGTTTTGAGAAACCAATTTGCTATTCCTGACGTAGTTTCCAATTCTCCTTCCCAAAGTGTATTGTTGCCGCAGGGACCAGATATTTTCCATTTGAACCACGCTTTGTTCGCTTGATTTGTAGCATTGTATACTTGGGCATAATAATGTATTGGTTCATACTGATGAAACACGGTTTTTTCTTGAGTTTCTGTAGCTGTCCATACGGAAATGACTGTGACAGCGCTTTGGCTCCGTATGATCAGTGGAATGAACACCGTTCGTCCGTTTGGCGTGGGTGTTCGGGTTGGGGTGGGGGTTGATGTTGCTGGTTCGACAATCACAAAACTCCAATCAGGAGAGCGAGGTCCAGAAAGATACGGGTCCCTA
>JABWBG010000034.1 GCA_013360575.1 Caldilineales bacterium | reverse complement strand
TCGTCGGCGTGATGCTGGCGGTGCCGCTCGCGGCGGTGATCGGCGTGCTCGTGCGCTTCACCTTGCGTCAGTATCTCGCAAACCCGCTCTATCACGGCTACCGCCGGACGGATGCCGGCAGCGGAGCCATCGACCCGTGAAGAGTTACGGCCAGCTGCCGCTCCCGCTTCGGGTCGTCGTAACCGATCAGTTCGGCAATCCGCTCGCTGGAGTCTCGGTGGCGTGGAGCGCCTTGAGCGGCGGTTCGGTGGCCGCGGCGGGGGGCTCTGGCTGCGCGGGGGCCGGCGTCGCGGCGGGGCTACAGGCGCTCAGCAGCATGGCTATGATCACAGCCAGCAACAGCAGGGTTCTCAGATTTTTGTGGGACATTGTTGCTTCTATTCCTTATATTCTGGGTGAGGATGGGTTGGTAGACAGCGGTTTGTTTGAAGCTTACACCTCCTTGTCTAAAGGGTCATCCCTTCAAACCACTACGGGAAATGCTCTCGGTGAACTGCTTCTGGGTAAAGAAGTATAGTACCAGAATGGGAATGATGACAATGAAAGCGCCTGCCATCATCAGGTTGATCATCTGGCCCGCCTCGTCGATGAAGCTGTACAGGCCGACCGAGACCGGCCGCCAGTCGGGCGAGTTGGTCACCAGCAGCGGCCAGGCCAGGGCGTTCCAGGCGCCGATGAAGGAGAGAACGACGATCACCATGAACGGCGCCTTGGAAAGGGGCAGGACCACGCTCCACAGAAAGCGCAGATGCCCCGCGCCGTCGATCTGCGCCGAATCGAACAGCTCATCCGGTATCTGCGTGAAGAACTGGCGCAGCAGGAAGATCGAGAAGATGCTGCCCATGAACGGGACGGTCAGCGCAGGCCAGTTGTTGATCCACTTGATGGGGCCGATGCGCCCCAGCCAGGTGACGGTCAGGAAGTTGGGGATGATGGTCACCATGGCGGGAATCATCAGGGTGCTCAGCAGCAGGGCGAAGATCAGGTCTCGGCCAGGGAATTGGATGCGGGCAAAGGCATAGGCGGCCAGGACGCTGAAGAGCAGCTCGCCGGCCAGGGTGATGACTGTGATGCGTACGCTGTTCCAGATGTAGAGCGAGAATCGGGCCTCCTGCCAGGCGTTGGCGTAGTTCTCGAAGTGCAGGGCAGTGGGGAGCAGCCGCGTGCCCTGGGCCTCGCCCAACGACATCAGCGAGGTGGAGATCATCCAAAAGAAGGGAAACATGGCGATGAGGGCGCCCAGGATCAACACCAGATAGATCAGGACATGACGCGTCGGCAGCCTGCCGATGGAGCGGCCGAACTGGAAACGATTGGAGGATGCTTTGCTAGCCATAGAATACGCGCGCTCCCTGGATTTTGTTGTTGACTAAAGTTAGCGCCAGGATGATGGCGAACAGGATGAAGGCCATGGCCGAGGCATAGCCGTAGCGCAGCTTCTCGAAGAACTCGGTGAAGATGACAACGCTGAAGGTGTCGGTGGTGCCCAGCGCGGCGTCGAGGCGCATGACCCAGATGTGATTGAAGGCTTTGAAGGTGCCGATCACCGAGATCAGGGTCAGAAAATAGGTGGTGGGCGAGAGCAGGGGGAAGGTGATGTGGCGAAAGACCTGCCAACGGCTGGCGCCATCCACCTCTGCGGCATCGCCCAGATCTTTGGGGATGTTGCCCAGCCCGGCCAGGTAGATGACCGTGTTGTAGCCGACGAAGACCCAGATGGAGAAGGTCATGATCACGGCCAGCGCCAGGCTGGGCCCGGCCGCCCAATCGGGCCAGTTCTCCAGGCCCAGCTTGAGCGCCATCACCTGGAAGACGCCCTTGGGTTCCCACAGCCATTGCAGCGGCTCCAGCCCCAGCGCTTTCATGGCCGCGTTGACCGGCGCCTGCTGCCGGTTGGAGAAAAGCTGGCGGAAGACCGCCGCGCTGGCCACCACCGGCGTCACGTAGGGCATGAAGAACATCACGCGGAACATTTGCGAGCCGCGCAGGTTCTGGAAAAGGAGCACGGCCAGGAAGATGGAGATGCCCAGTTGGAAGGGAATGGTGCCCAGCGCGTAGAACAGCGTGGCCCGCAAGCCCACCCACAGGTCAGGATCGCCGGCCGCCACGACTACCGGCAGCTCGCCGATCATGATCCAGCCGCCGACGATGAAAAGCGTCGCCGCGCCCAGCCGCAGGAAGAACAGGGGGGTGCTGGGCTGATCTTCGGCCCGCCGCCACAGTTTCCAGCCGATGAAGAGCAGGATCAAGCCGGAGGCAATACTGATGAACTGCGCCAGGAAGCCGGGATCTTCCCCGCTCTGCACTGCGAGATCGTAGGCAGCCATCATCTCGCCGTACACGTAGCCCAGCAGGATCGCGGCCACGCCGATCAGAAACCAGTTGACGGCCAGCTCAGCCTGCCGCTGCAAGGTTCGGGGCGAAGGCCAACGCAACAGCGTGAGCGCCGCCGCCAGCGCTGCACCCAGGATCAGCCACAACATGGTCACCCGGGCAGCCAGCACAGCCTCCATGCTGAAGGCTTCGCCCAGCAGTTGTATGAACAGCGCCCGCGTTCTTTCGACGCCCCTGATCTTGTCGGCTATGTCCAGCACGTGGGGGAGCAGCACGATAGTCCAGCGGACGAACGCCAACCCCGCGCCTGCCAGCAGGATCGCAGGCGCGTTGAGCGCCAGAAAGGGCCATCCGCCCCTTTTGGAGTCTGTGCGCAGGCGCGCGATCTTGAGAATTCCCCAAACCAGCAGGCCCACACCCAGCCCAAAGACCAGCAAATACGCCACCGGCCCAATGGCGTCGGTGTAGTTGGCCAGCCCGATGATGTCGCCGCGCTTGAGGCGCCATTTGTGCAGGCTGACGTACAGGGCGAAGCCGACCGGGAAGATACCGAAGACGAAAATTAAGAGGACGGCCGGCGCGATCATGGCGTAGCCGGTCAGATATTCGCGCCACTGGCGCCGGCGCCGTGGCGTCAGCCAGGCCGCCAGACGGCTTGCGTCCGGCGGCTGCTTATCCGGCAAACTGGCAGGACGGGACCTGTTTTCTTGGTGTTTCATAGCGTTCGAAAACTGGGCGGGGCACGCTCTACGTTTCTGGGCGACAGGGGGCCGCTTGCTTGCGGGCGCCTGCCGGCCCAGCGTAGGGACTGCACCATCCGCCTGAGCGGGAAACGGCGCTATGACGATGGGGTGATGGGCCTTGTTATCGTCTCTATAAGTATATCCGATTCTGCAAACGGGGCTAAACTGAGCGCATCCGCGCTTGCGCCGCGACCGCATCATCCCGCGCGAGGTATCTGCCCAATAATTTGGGGGAAGTCCCAAGCCCTAAAGGTTTTGGAAACCTTTAGGGCTTTTTGCTTCTCCTCGCTTCCCGCCGCCGGTGTTGTTCGCTGATCTCGTCCACATGCCCGGCCTTCTCGGCGATGGCCGCTTCCAGCCACAGGCGGCCGTGCTCGGCGGTGGCCAGGCTGCCCGCGCCATACGCGCCGGTGGCCGTGTCATTTTCCCAGGGCGGGTTGGCGATCAAGGCCCCGCCCTCCACCCAATCCATGTAATACGACGGCGTGCTGATGAAATCGACCTCGTCCACGACCCGCTGCATGTGGACGGCGTCCGGGCGCAGGTGCAGCATCAGGCTGGTCTCCAGCTCGCCGGCGTGGCCCATGCCGCCGATGGCCGAGCGCCGGTGCTTTTCCAGCGCGGCCACGCCCGCCGGGCCAGAGAGATAGAGCCAACTGGTGGCGCAGAAGATGCCGGGATGGCGCTCGCCCGCATATTTGACCACGGTGGTCAGGAATGAGCAGTTGCCGCCGTGCCCGCTGAGAAAATAGAAACGCCGGAATCCTCGCCCGACCAGCGCATCGAGCACGCCCAACCAGAAATCCTCGAACGCCCGCCCGCCTGCGCTCAGCGTCCCCGCGAACGAGCGGCGATGGGTGCTGACGCCGTAAGGATACGCTGGCAATGTGAACGTCTGCTCCGGCGCGGCCGCGGCCACGCCCCGGCTGATGGCGGCGATGATGTCGGTGTCGGTCGAGAGCGGCAGATGATAGCCGTGCTGCTCGGTGTGGCCGATGGGGATGAGGAGGACGCGGCCAGCGGGCGGGGGCAGGGAGAGGGGTGGGGTGGGTGCGGCGGGGGCGATCCGAAGGATGTGCTCATCGGGCAAGGGCAGCGGGATGCCGGGCGGCGCCAGCGCCACGACGCGGGTGAAGCCATCCTCCCGCAGGCCGCCGAGCAGGTTGCCCACGTAGGCCGCAAAGAGTGCAGGCGGCGCGGCCAGGCTGCTGCCCTCCCAGCCGTAGGGGATGGCCGGGAGCAGACCGGCAGCCGGGGGATGGCCCAGCGCCCGCGCGACTTCTGCCAGCTCAAAACCTTCCCCCAGCGGGATGGCGAGCGGCGTTTCCCGCGCCAACCCCGCCGTTTCCGGCCATGTCAAATCGGCAAATGCAAAGAACACGGTCATAGCTATTGGATATTGGCTATTGCATATTTCGTGATCTGTTACATGGTGTGCGACACGCAACACGCATCACGCAACACGTTTCCACGTTTCACGGCAAAAGATGCCAATCCAGAAACCGCTCGATTCTCGCATACGCATCGAGTTGCGTCCGGCGCATGAGAAAACCGTGCGGTTCGCCGGCATAGGTCTTGTATTCGAACGTTTTTCCGGCCCGGCGCAGCGCCTCCACCCATTCCTCCGATGCTTCCGGCGGCACCACATCATCTTCCAGCCCGTGCAGGATCAGCACCGGCTTCTGCACGTTTTCCACCTCGAAAATCGGTGAGCCGGCGCGATAGACGCCGCGGTGGAGGGCGGGGTGGCCCAGGAATACCTGCGAATACAGCCGCAGATGGCGGTTGCACTGCGCCCAGGAACTGATCAGGTTGGCATCGCCATATTTACTGACGCCGCAGGCAAAGAGATAGTCAGGATCATGCGAGAGACAGCACGCGGTCATGTAGCCGCCATAGCTGCCGCCGAAGATGGCGATGCGCCCCGGATCGATCTCCGGCAGCCCGGCCAGCAATCTGGCCCCGTGCAGGCAATCCTGGCTGTCGCCGCCGCCCCAATCGCCATAGTTGGCGTGCTCGAATGCCAGGCCATAGCCGGTGCTGCCGCGATAGTTGGGGGCCAGAAGGGTGTAGCCTTTGGCCACAAGGTATTGGGGGAAGATGTCCCACTCGTACACATACTGCGACGACGGCCCGCCGTGGGGATAGAGCACCGCAGCGCGGTTGGGCCGGGCCGGGCGAAAGAGGAAGGCCGGGATCTCCAGGCCATCGTACGAGCGATAGCTGACCTGTTCGGGCATGACCAGCCCATTCGCTGCCAGCGCCGGCAGGTGCGAGAAGGTCAACTGTGTGACGCTGCCGGTCGCCGTCTCCAGCCGGTAAAGGTCGGGCGGCTGCGTGGGATTTTCGTATTCGAAGGTGATGAAGGCGCCGTCGGGCGACCATTGGGGCCGGGCATGATACCCTTGCTCCGACCGCAGGGTCTCGACCTGACCGCTATTAACCGACACCAGCGCCAGTTCGAACGCGCCGGCCCGATTCACCGTGCAGGCCAGCCGGGTCCCGTCCGGCGACCAGGCCAGATCGGCGCAGTCGTGACCCACGCGGGTGAGCTGGCGCAGGCCCTCGCCATCCGGTTGCACCAGCCAGATTTCGTTGAAGCCCGACCGTTCGGAGGTGAAGGCGAGCAGGCGGCCATCCGGCGACCAGCGCGGGGCGATATTGCGTTCGCCGGCTTGCCCGACCAGTGTGCGCTCCTGCCCCGATTCCAGGTCGATCAGGCGGACATCCCGACGGTTGAGGTCGTCGAACGGGCGGAAATCGTAGGCAAGGAAGCGGCCGGTGGGCGAGGGCTGCGCGTCCCAATGGTCGCCGGTGGGATCATCGGTCAGCGGCCGGGGCCAGGCCCCATCGCGGTCACTCAGCAAGAGTTGGTCGGCGTCATGCCGCTCGACGCTGACGATCAGGCCGCGACCGTCCGGCAGCCACACCGGCGAGCCGGCAGCTTCGCCAAAATCGCTGATCTTGCGCGGCAGCCCGCCCTGGGCCGGAGTCACGTGCACGTGGCCGTGCAGGGTGAAAGCCAGCCATGCGCCATTGGGCGACCATTGCGGGGTCTCGTCATCCCAGTAGGCCGTCAGACCCCGTTCGGTGCAGATGCGGGCGGGCCAGCCCCCGGCGCTCGGCATCAGATAGATGTCCGAGAGATCGTTTTTATCCCAGATGAAGGCGATGCGGGCGCCGTCGGGCGAGAGACGATGATTGCGAATGCGGTTAACGCCCGCCAGCAGCGAAAGATTCCAGCCGGGCGGGGGTTTGAGATCGGGCCGGGCCAGCGAAGGCCAGCCAGTGCGCTCGTACTTTTCGGTGAGAGGGATGTCGGGATGCATGGCGGTTCAGGAGAGAGGAGGGATGGTGAGTGTCTGCTTGATCCACCGCATTGTACCCTCCTGATTACTGTTGGTCATGGGTGCTGGTCGTGGATCAGTGTAAACTATATTCAGGACAGGTCCTCCATCCTCCATCGCCTACGCAGCGCGGCGGGGCAGCCCGGTCAGCACGCCCGCCAGCCCGATCAGATAGATGGCCACGGCGATGAACATGACCAGGGCAAACCCGATCGACTGCGCCAGCATCACCGCCAGGATGGAGCCGAGCACCGAAGCGCACCCATTCACCCCCCAGGCCCAGGGCACCAGGGCCGGGTTGATGCTATCCACCAGGCGGATGCCGAGGGGGAAGGGCATGCCCATGAGCAGGCCCAGCGGGGCCAGCAGCAGGATCGAGAAGAGGATGCGCACCGGCAGATCCCAGGCCAGGCCGGCGGCAAAGAGGCCGGGCAGAGCAAAGATGTAGATCACTGCCAGCAGGGCCAGGGCAGGGATGACCAGCCGCTGCCCGCGGCGCGGGTCCGTCCCCTGCGCGGTGAGGCGGTTGCTGAGGGCGCTGCCAATGCCGCTGAAGGTGAGCAGCGCAAAGAGCACCACCGACAGGGCATAGGTGGGGTGGCCGAGAAAGAGTACGAAGCGCTGTAACAGGCCGATCTCGATCATGATGAAGCCCGCGCCCAGCGCCGCGAAATAGGCCACGAACCGCCACGCCCCGCCGGTGCTCAAACCGGCGCGGCGCCAGCGCCACAACGGCCAGAGGATGAACGCGGCAGACAGCAGCGCGGCCTGCACGAAAAGCAGCGTCAACGTCAGCTTGCCGCTGCGAAAGGTGCCGAAATTCGTCCAGCCGTAATATTCGAAGAAAAAGGGCCGGTCATCCGAGGTGGGAGAGACTTCGAGGGGATAGGCGGCGTAGAAGGCTTGTTTATCGGCGGCGGCGAAGAAGTCGGCGAAGACATTGTCTGGCTCATCGCGCATGTCCGGCGCGTAGAGCAGGCTGAAATAGAGGGGATCGGCGATCTGGCGCAGCGTCTGGATCTCCTCGGCCGTGAAGGGAGATTTCTTCAGGATCATGTTGGCGGTGTCGCCCGCGCGCACCACTACAAAATGCTGCGCCGGATCGTCCGCGCCCAGCTCTGTCAGCACCTCGGCGCCGATGGTGACCAGGCGCAGGGCCTGGCCGGGCGGCTCGAAATACCAGCGCCCGATAGAGAGCAGGCCATCGGGGCTGAGATGGCTGAGGTAATCGCGGAAGGCGTCGGTGGTGTACAGATAGTTTTCGGTCAGGCTGTAGGCCCCGGCCGCGGCTGCGGCCCAGGTATCCACCTGCGAAAACTGGATCACATCGTAGATATCGCGCGAGCGGGCGACGAAATTGCGGCCCTCGGCCACATGCACATCCACATTGGCCAGATCGGTGTACAGCCCACCCGACCATTCGCGGTAAGGCCCGCTCATGATCTCGACGATCAGGGGGTTGATTTCGGCGGCGGTGACCTGGCGGGCGCCGTTGTACCAGGCCACCAGGGGATCGACCCCCCCGCCCGGCCCGATGATCAACACGTGCGGGCGCGCGGCCACGCGGTAGACCAGGCTGCTGGGCAGGGCGTTGACCCACGCCAGCTCTGCCGGGTCGCCGCTCCAGCGGTTGATGGCCGTCATGGCCGCGGCGTCAATGGTGATGAATTTTTGTTCCGGCAGGGGGCCGGTGTAGGCGCCGCTCAATCCCCAGGCCTGACCGCGCATGCCCGGCTCCCACATCACGTCGATGCGGCTGAAGGGCGTCCAGCCGCTGAATTCCAGTGCGATGTTCGGATATTCGGCCTTGTTGTAGGCGATGTGCAGGGGCTTGCTGGGCGGGATGTAGAGCTGGTACCAGCGTCCGGCGTTGGGCAGCAGCACCACGGCCAGGAGGAGGATGTAGAACCCGGCGATCAGGGGCGTGCGCTTGCCGGCGGGGTGGGCCCGGCGGCGCAGGCTGAAGGTCAGCGCCGCGCTTGCGGCCCCCATTGCGGCCAGCACCACCACTTGCTGCGCCGAGAATTGGTACAACCCCACCACCACCAGCAAGCAGCCCATGCCCGCGCCCAGCAGATCGGCAAAATAGAGGCTGCTGATCTCCTTGGCCCAGGCCGAGAGGGCCATGCCCAGCGTCAGCCCGGCAAAGAAAAAGGGAATGACGATGAGTGCATAGTAGGCCAGCATGAAGAGGATCAACTCGACGGTGGCCGCGCTGGCATCGGCAGTGCCGGGCAGCAGGGGCTTGAGCGGATCCAGGGGGATGCGCACCATGATCGCGAAGGCGATGAGGATGCTGAGGCTGTAGAGCAGGGCGTTGCGCGCCAGCTTGAAGTAGAGATCGCCGCTGAACGCGCCCGCGCGCACGGCCAGATAGGCCCCGGCCGCGCCAAAACCGAGCAGGGCCGTGCTGATGATCATGAAGCCGAACTGATACCAGAGGGAGACGCTGAGGACACGCGTCAGCGCGATCTCCAGGGCGAGGGTAACGGCGGCGATGAGGAATACGCCGATGTAGAGCGTGGGATGGCGGCGAAAAGTCATGGGGATCGTGATGCAGGTGAGGAGGGTGCGCTTAAAAAGACCGTCGCCCAGGAAACTGAGCGACGGTCGCTGATGGCAGGTGGATTGTACCGGGCAGGCCGATGCCTGTCAAAGCTGGTCCCGGTTCGCAGCGGCCCTTTTGCAGAGGCGTTGCCCCGCGCCCACAGTGGGGGAGAGGCTTTCCAGCCCCGGCGATCACCGCCCGCGGCGCACGGCCAGCAGCGTGTTGGCCATGAACAGGAGGATGGCGATGGCGTTTAGCAGCCCGCCCCACTGCCGCAGCGATGGCTGCGCGGCCACATCGCCCACCAGCCGCAGCAGCAGCGACGCATGCAGCAGCGCCAGATGCCCGTAGAAACGGGGCGAAAAGGGCATGGGCCGGGAGAGTACAGCCGGAAAGACCACAGGCGCGTGCGCAAAGATCATGCTAAACACGAACCCCAGCAGCACCGCGTGCAGCCAGGAATCGTACCACGTGCCGGCCGTCATCCCGCCCCAGCCCAGGGCAAGCAGCCCACTCACCGCCAGCCAGAAATAGCCGGCCAGCAAGGCGATGGCAATGAAGCGCGCCTGCCCGCCTGCTTTGATGCGCCGCCGGGCGATGTCGTAGCGCAACAGCCACAGGGCCAGCGCGACCATGCCCGCGCCCATCACCCGCACACCTGGCCCGTATGCCGCCATTGCCAGGCCCACGCCCACCCCGAACAGGGCCACCGCCGCCAGAAACGTGTTGCGCGTGCCCGGGGGCAGGTGTAGCAACTGGCTCAATTCCAGCCGCTCGCCGGCGATGGTGAGCACCAAAAAGGCCACCCACCACAGCACCACCACTGCCACCGGCTGTCCCATCAGCCAGATCAGGTTGCCGATCAGCCAGGCCGCCGCGGCCGCGACCATGACCAGCGCATGCAAAGTGGGGTGCAGACGATAGAGCAGCCACATCATCGCCACCAGCAGGGCGCTGGCCAGGGTGATCAGCAACGCGCCCCCGGCGGCTTCGCGCCCCAGCGCGGTCAGCACCCCGCCCGCCCCCGCGGCCAGGGGCGCCAGATAGAAGATGGCCGGTCGTCGCGCCAGCTTCAGGCCCACGATCGCCACCACTCGCTCCAGGCTGATCAACGCGCCCAAAAACCCGCCGATCATCAACGGGCCGTGGGCCATGGGCAAGGCCCGGTGCAACGCCGGCCATGGCCACCCCAGCCGCACCAACCCGGCCCACATGCCGGTCAGCAGCAGGATCATGGCCAGAAGGAGAAGTGGCGCAGCAGGAAAGGGGAGACGTTTCATGGGGGTGCGGGGTGCGGGGTGCGGGGTGTGTAAAACGTAAAACGTAAAGCGTAAGGCGTAAAGCGTAAAACGTGGTGGGTGGGGCGTGGGGCGTGGTGGGTGAGGTTTGCAGACACGAAACGGAACACGCACCACGTTTTACGTTTTACGCCCCACGCACTCAAAGCATGAGCAGCAGCATGGTGACTTCGCTGTGCGCCAGAATGCTGTGCGGCAGGTGCGGCGGCATGTGTGCCCAGGCGCCAGGCCCCACCTCGAAGCGATCCGCACCCAGGGTGAGGGTGGCCTCGCCGGCCAGAAAATGCAGCACCGCCGGTCGGGCCGCGGTATGCTCCGACAGTTCCTGGCCGGCCGCGAAGCCGAACAGGATCACTTTCAGGCGATCGTCGCTGTGCACAGTGCGGCTGACGATGCTATCCGGCGGGATTTCGGTCAGTTGCGAGGCGAGGGTGGGCAAAAAATGGTAGGGCGTGGTCATCGGGCGGTTCCAGGATGGTAGGAGCAGGAAGGATGCGCCGGTCAACGCGCCGGCTGCCGGCCCATTATCGCACCCGTGGGGCAAAATGCAAGTCTGGGGATTCCGGCGTCAGCGATCGGCGGGCAGCACGAGCGCGGATGCCAGGGCCACGGCCGCAGCCAGATCGCGCTCCAATGCACCGGTGTGCACCTGCTCGCGGCTGCTGGCGGCCCAGGCTGGGAACAGATGCAACCGGGACGCGGCTAGCAGCGCGTAGAGCGCAGCCAGAGGGCGATCCAACACCTCCTCGCGGGCATCGATCGGGCCGTAGTCCTGCCAGAACGCGTGCACCGCCGGGCCTGCCAGCGAACCTGCCACATTGCGGCAGTCGCTAAAGCGCATGCCCACGCCCAGCAGATGATAATCGAAGACGATCGCTTCCGGCGGCGTTTGCTGCCGGGAGAGCGCCAGATTCGTCCAATGGAAATCGTTGTAGTTGAGCGTGAAGCCCAGCCGCGCCGCCGCCTGCTTGAGCAATTCGATCTGGCTGCACGCGCGCTCCCACACGGGGTAGCCGGCTAGACCGAGCTTGTGGCCGGCCGCACGCAGACCCGCCGCGGTCAATTCTTCGACCTCGCCGATCAGAAAATCGGGCCGTTCTCCCTGCCCCAGCAGGCGCGCGCCGGCCGCGTGAAAGCCCCGGTACCACCGCGCCACTGCCTGCCCCACCTCTGGCCTGGCCACATCCGCCGGCGCGGCCAGTCGCCAAACCGGGCTATCGGTCAGGTCTTCTAGCAACAGCGCCTGGGCCGTGCTGCCATAGAGGGGCAGGGTGACGACGCCCAACCGCCGTAGCAGCGCGTAACTGGCGATTTCGACGCCCGCGCTCCCCTCTGGCAGCCACTTGAGGATGAAGGAACGCGGCGGCGTCACGATCCGCCAGATGGCGTGTCCGTGTTGTGGGGACAGGGTCTCGATCTGGCGGATGCTCGCAGCGTCTCCGCCGAGATCGTGGAAGAGTTGGTGGGGATCAGGCGCCATTTCCGTGTCATTAAGGACGCAACGTGCACAAAGCCTGACGGATTTCACCTAGATGATAAGCAGTATGCACGACAACAACAATCGCAGCCAGAATGTGATTACGGTCGGAAAAGGGCAGGTTTTCTGTGATCAAGGCTTTGGTACGAGTGTATCCTGCGCGCAATTCTTCCTGGATCGCATGCCATTCTGTTGGCGTGACGCGGTTGGTGTTGCGCCAGATTTCGCCCCAATCGGCTTCTGTTTGCGTGGGATCCTGGACGACTTTGGCCACAAAATCGAGATAGAATGTCACATGCTTGACCTGCGCGGCCAGCGTGGCGCACTTGCCGCCCACCGGGATCGAGGCCTCTTCAGCCGTGATATCGGCCAATGTCTCGAAAAGAGAGGTATTCTTATCGAGATAAAAGCCACGCACATGATCAAACGTCTCATCAAGCAACAGCAAAACCACCTCTTTGAACGCTTCCAACGAAATCGTTTCCATAACAAAAAACTCCTTGATACTAAAAACTGAATACTAAACACTAAACACTAAACACTAAACACTGAATACTAAACACTAAACACTAAACACTAAACACTAAACACTAAACACTGAATACTGACCACTGAATACTGAATACTGACTACTGACTTCCTGCTGCCAACGCAAACTCCATCTCCCCGAATCGCGGCGCAAATTCGGAGGCGGCGAAATCATTGACTGCGCGCAGCAGATAGAAATGGTGCGTTCCGGCATCGCCCAGCACGTTGGCGTCGGTAAAACTCAGCCCGGTGATCGTCTCATAGGGCGTGGTGGGGTTGAAGTAGGGCTGGGTGAGGGAGCGGTACAGTTCATAGCGGTCGGCGCCGGGCGTCTCCGTCCAACTCAGGCGCAGGTTTTGCAGCAGCGGCAGGAACTGCATCTGCGGCGGCGAGAGGGGACGCAGCACCGCGTACCAGATTGTCTCGTCCACACCGGTATCCAGCGCGAGTTGCAGGCGGTCCGCGGCCAGCACCTGCGGGCTGAGCTGGTGATCGAGGGCGCCGGCGGCATCGAGCGCCCACACCTGCAAGTCCACCGCCGCCGGCAGGGTGAGGGTCACAGTCAGGCGCATCGGCTCGATCAGCGTCGGCGGCCCGCCCCAGCGGTCGTCGAGCGTGGTTTCCGCCGCATTCCAGACCATGCCGGTGTTCTCCACGCGGGTGAAAACGCCCAGGAGCAGGCGGGTGGATTCGGCGAGGGGTTCGCCATCGCCGCTTTGCAAGGTGACGGCGGCGAAGTGGGCGGTGTCTGCCGCGCCTGTCACCTGCAAGCGGCTGAGGGCGACGGTGCGCCCGTTCAGGAAGCCGACCATGCCCTGCGCCTGGTCCGCGTCGAAGCTGTACAGCCCGCGGGTCGGGGCGCTGACATCCCAACGCAATTGGCCGCCGCCGCTGACGTAAATCGGGCCGGCGGGCGTGGGCAGCGCCGGCGCCGCTGGCGTCGCTGCATCCAGATCGCCGATGCGCAGGCGGCTGCCGAACAGGGCCGCCCGCTGTACGCCTTTGGCCTCGCGCAGATATTCGCCCACCCCGCCTGACCAGCCGTAGCGGGCGCTGTCGTAGCGCTCCTGCGCGGTGAAGACCAGGCTGCTGCTGGCCGGGGCCGCCGCCGTCTGCTGGCCCAGGAAGATGCGGCTGGCTACCGGCATCAGCGCCGTGGCCAGAGGATTGCCGGCCAGGGCAAAAAAGCCGGTGACCTGCTCCGCGTCGACATCATTCTGGTCGCTGGTGTAATCGAATTGGAACACCGCGTCCCAGTCCTGCAAGTTGGCGATCGTGGCCATCAGGATCGGCGCTTCCACCGCGTAGCGGTTGGGGAAGGGCTGATTGAACTCGGTCACGGTGAAGGGTTTGCCCTGCACGGCCGACGCGGCCACATCGAACAGGTTTGTAAAAGGGGCGTTGACCCAGGGATCGTTATCGATGACCCAGCCGGTGGGCGACCAGGGCGCTGTCGAAGGCCAGGAGGGGTGATCCGAATAGGTGTGGGTGTCCACAAAATCGAGATCTGCCATGCTGCGGATGTCGGCCAGGCTGTCGATATAGCTGGCCGTGCCTGTGTTCAACGCATTGGAGCCGAGGATCTGCTGGATGTAGGCGCGCATGGCTGTGAAATAGGCCCGCTGCGTCTCTTCGTAGAAGCGCAAGGTGTCGCGCAGGCGCTGATCGGTGTACGCGGCCATTTCGGAGCGGCGGATGCGGGCGATGTTGTTCGCCTCCAGGCTTTCGCCGGCCAGCAGGCCCCAGGGATTGTGCGGCTTCAGGCTGACGTTGTCGATCCAGATCGTGCGCACCGCCTGGCCCAGGTCGAAGCTGACGCGGGCATCGGCATCGGTGGCCGCAGCCTCGAAGACGAAGGCGAAGCTCTGCCAGGCAGTGGTGAGGTCGGCCCCGCCCCACAAGCCCAGCCCCTGCCAGGGGCTGTGATTCTGCATCACATTGGCCCCGATCTCGCCGGCGACGCTGGCTTTGGCGTCGAAACTGAGGCGGTAGGTCTGCCCCGCTTGCAGCCCCAGCCCGCCCTGCCAGGCCTGCACATGCCAATTCGTGCCATCGACCTGGCTGACGGCGACGCGCAGCGAGCGGGTTCCGGCGCTGGCGGTTGTGGTGTCGTTGCTGAAGGTGGCGGCCGCCGGGGCGGTGGCAGAGGTTCCCCAGGGCGACAGGCCCGTCTCGAAGCTGCCGTTGCTGAGCATTTCGGTTTCGGGCGCGGGATCGACTGGCGCCCAGGCAGTCTGGATGGCGGCGGTACTGCCGTAGAGGTTGCGCAGCCAGCCGTGCCAGCCGGGCGTGGGTTCCGCCTCACGGAATTCGAAGGCGTCGAACCAGATCGTGCGCGCGGCCTGGCCCAGATCGAAGCTGACGCGGGCCTGGCCGTAGGTGGTGGCTGTGGCCACGAATTCGACCGTGATCAGCGACCAGCCTGTGCCGACGTTGAGGGTCTGCGACCAGCCCAGAGTGTCCCAGGGCGCGGCGTCGCGCATCACGTATCCCTGGATGGTTGTGGCCTGGCTGGCGCGCACGGCAAAGCGCAGACGATAGCTTTTGCCCTGCTGCAGGGCCAGATCGCTTTGGCCCACCTGCACATGCCAGCCCACGCCATCGCTCTGCGTGACCTGGGCTTTCAGGGCCTTGCTGCCGGCGTAGGCCCCGGAAGCGGCGGCGGTGAAGGTGGCGGCGGCTGTGCCGGAGGTGTACGTCCACCAATCCGTCAGGTTGTTCTCGAAGCCGGGATTGCGCAGGCGGTTGAGGCTGGAACCGGCGACGGCCAGATCGGACCAGCCATCCAACTCCTGGCTGTAGAAGGCGGGGAAGGAGGCGGGATCGGTGGGGTCGTGGTTGATCTGATCGAAGACCCAGGAGAGGAAGAAAGAGTCCTCGTTGGTGGTTTCGGTGGTGAGGATGACCGGATCGTCGGCGTAACGCAGGCCGGTGTAGGGGTTGACATGATGCAGCAGTTGCGCCGCGTAGTGCTGTTGCAGCCCGATCATGATCGGGTCGTAGAGGGTGGCGCCTTTGTTGTAGCTGATGTCGCCGGCTGCGAAGCTATCGGCGGCGGTGACGCCATCGCCCAGCACGAATTCGCGGCTGACGTGCAGATTCAAGTCGACATAAATACCGTGCTGTTTGAGTTGGTAGATCAGGTAATCCAGCCGGCCCAGTTGTACCGGGTCGATCTGTTGCGTATCGACATCCCGATCCAGCCAGATGCCCCAGGGGCGGTCGCCGCTGTCGATGTGGTGCAGGCGCACGGCGTTGAAGCCCAGTTTGGCAAGATGCGCGGCCAGCTTTTGCGCGGCCTGAGCATCGGAAAATTCGCCGGAACCGGCGGGGAAGTCAGGCGAGGGGGGGAACGCGGCGCTGAAGGTGAGGTTGGTGCCCCAGAAACGGGCGCGCTGGCCGGTGTTGCTGAAGATGAAATGGCCGTTGGCGTCGGTGACAACAAAGCCGCGGCTGGCGATCAGGGTGGCTGCGTCCTGGCCGGGCGCGTCCAGCAGCAGGTCGGAGGCGTCGGTGTAGGTGCGGCTGGCGTCGGCCCAGGGGATGGTGAAGGCAAACCAGCCGGTGGTGTCGGTGTGCGGGCGGGCGGCGCCGGCCTCCGCCCCGGCCCCGGCCAGGGTCAGGCCACAGAAGAGGAGGGTGAGGAGCCAGAGGGAAGGGCGCAGGGACATGGCGGGGCTGTGTGGGGCGGTAGCAGGGTCACAGAGGAGCATGCATTCTCGCGCCGCCTGGTTGGGGTGCGCAAATTGGGTTTTGGGGGGCTGTGGATCATCCCCGCCCATGCGCCCGGTCATGGCAGGCGGGGCAGAGGGCCAGCAGATTGTCGGGGTGGTTGCGCCCGCCGGCAGCTTCGGGGATGCGATGGTGCAGTTCCAGGGCAGCGTTGCCGGTTCCGCAGTGCTGGCAGCGGTGCTGCTCCCGGCCAAAGACGATGGCGCGCAGGCGGTCGCGGTTGCGCTGCTCGTATAGCCGCTGGCCCCGCCGCCACAGGTCGGTCAAATCGTCCAACAGGCGATGGAAGGCCAGTCCCAGGGCCAGATCGCGGCAGCCCACCGCGGCCAGCCCCGCGATCAGGGGAGCGCGGTGTAGCCACAGGTTTTCGCCCGGCCCATCCGGCGGGTGCGATGTGAAATAGCGCCAGGCTGCCAGCGGATCCAGCCGGCGGTGGCGCAGCGCGTGCCAGAGCAGGTGATCGACGTCGGCCAATGCGCCGCCGGCCCAGAAGGCCCAGGGGAAGCGACCCGAACGCTGCCGCACCACGCCCGCGGTCAATGTGGTAAAGCGGCCCGAACGCTGCCGCGCCACGCCCGCGGTCAATGTGGTAAAGCGGCCCGAACGCTGCCGCGCCACGCCCGCGGTCAATGTGGTAAAGCGGCCCGAACGCTGCCACGCCACGCCCGCGGCCAATGTGGTCAGGATGAGGTGGGTGCGGGGATGCATGGCCGGCCTTCAAACGCCGATTGGCTTGACCCGCGGCCAGGCGTTGAGCAGGAACGCGGGCACCGCCAGCATCTCCAGCCCCCGCCCGATCAGCTTCAGGGACGCAGGCCCGCCCAGGCCGCTGCCGTAGGCTGCGAGCAGCACCCCCACATTCAGGGCCACGAACGCCACCCACACCGGCCTTTCATCCCCGCGGGAGGAGCGGAAGCGGGGCAGGATCCAGAAGCCGACGCCCATGACGAATTGGGCCGTCCAGCCCAGCAGCAGATGTTCATGATGCGCGGGCAGCCAGCGCCACAGCCAGGGCCAGAAGAGCCAGACTTTGTTCGCCAGCAGCAGGCCGCCGAGGGTGAACCCGGCCAGAAGGTGCAGCAGGGCCGCGCGGATGAGCAGACGGCTGAGCAGGGGCATGGCGTCAGCGCTCCTTCACCCGTGGCCAGGTGTTGTAGACGAACAGCACGCCGGCGCTCCATTGCAGCAGGGCGGAGAGCGCCAGCAGCCACCCCCGCGTCGCTTCGGCCAGCAGCGCCGGCTCGCCGACCACGCGCAGCAGCAGGCCGGCGTTGAGCAGCCAGTACACCGCTTCGGCGATGCCCTCGTTGCGCCGCGGCTGCGCCTGGGAATACTTGGGGAACATCCAGTAGACGATGCCGATGATCAATTGCAGCACCCAGCCCACCATGAACAGGTGAAAATAGACCGGCGTCAGCGACGCTACCACCGGCGGCAGGGCAAGCACGCCCTGGCCGGCCAGCAGCAGCGCTACCACCAACGCCCCGGCCAGGTAAACCAGGGCAGTTTTGATAAATCGACGCGTCAAAGGAGGCATTTTGATTAATAATTAATGATTAGTAACAATTCATCTTATTTGGAGATTGCTTCGCTTGCGACCTGCGGCCGCCCTTGCAATGACACATTAGGTGAACTTTTACTACCAATTTACCAATTTACCAACTTACCAACTTACCAATTTACCAATCTACCAATCTACCAATCTACCAAATAGATGTCGTCGCCGTCGCAGATGCGGCAGTTGAGTTCGAAGCCGAGGAACTGGCGGCGGCCGTTTTCCTCCAGCACCCAGGCGCGCTGGCGGAAAGGCGGGGTGTGGCGCACGTGCTGGCCGTGGCCGCAGGCCAATTCTGCTACCCAATCCCCCTCTTCATCTTGATGCCATCCTGTGATCGCTTGCAACATGGTTCACTCTCGCCGTAGGAAGGCGTCGCGCTCCCCTTCGTAGTAGAGGTTGACCGACTCGCCCACGCCGAAGTCGAGGGTGGCGTCGAAAACGGTGCGCCAGACAGCGCCATCATCGCGCAGATCGATCTGCACCTGATGGCTGCCGGCGGCGATGGGCCATTTTTCTGTCGCCTGACTGGCGCCCTCCCGCCGCAGGCCGCTGGGCCGGTAGCTGCGCTGGGCCAGGGTCTCGCCGTCGATGCGGATCAGCAGGTCGACCGGGAAGCGTTCGCCGCCCAGGATCATGGCCGGGTCCACATTCGGCGGCAGTTTGGCCGCGATCTCCGGCGGCAGATTGCCGGTCTGCGCCAGCAGCGCGCCGCCGTGGTTGAGCAGCACGTGCAGTTCGCCGGTGACGGGGGCGCTGCCGGCAGGACGGATAGGCAGCAGCGCCAGAACCAGTGTGATCAGGAGCAGGGCCAGGCCGGGGGCCAGCCGCCGCCCCTGCCCCAGCAGCGCCACGCGCGGGGGCGGCGTATCCTTTTGCTGGCTGATGGCGGTGGGCAGGGGCGGATCGCCGGGCTGCGCGGCCAGCACCTGATTCCACAGGCCCAGCAGAGGCTGGCGGCTGCCTGGCGCTAGTTCGATGTGATGCACGCTGCCGCTGCGCAGCGTGCGCTTGCGGTGCATGCGGTGTTCCACCCACTGCGGCCCTTCGCGATACGCGCAGTCGTGCGCGGGGCAGGTGACCATGATCGTGGCCGCGGCGCCGGCGTTGATCGTTTCCACCGCCCAGTTGGGATGCAGCATGCCCATGCAGGGCACGGTGGCGGTCAACGGCGACGGGCGGGCCATCGCCAGCATGGTCAACGACATGTGTCGCAAGCCCGGGGCCGCAGGCTCCGGGGACCTGCTCAAGATGTCCCCGGGCAAGACGGCCGACCTGCTCCGGGCCGCCATCAGCCGCGGCCACGACGTCGAGATCCTCTACCGCACCCCCGCCGAGGAGAGCGTCACCGGGTCCACCACCGGCCTGCTCCGGGTGACGCCCAAGGTCCTCCGCGAGCACCAGGGGGTGGCCTTCGTCGACGCCTTCGACCACAAGCGCCACCAGGAGAACCAGTTCATCATCAAGAAGATCCAGGGGATCCGGCTGGCGCGGGAGTAGGGGGTGCCGCCGGGGCGCCGAGGTGGTAGCATCCCGGACCATGCCTCGGTATCCCGCGCCCCTCGTCCTCCTCGCCTCCGCCGCCATCGCCCTGGCCGCCGGCTGCGCCACGCCCCGCGCCGGCTCCCAGCACGAGCTGGTGGGCTACGTGATGGACCCCGACCGGATCCCCATCACCAACGCCCGGGTCCAGGTCCTGGTGGACGGCGATGTCCAGGGGGGCGAGAAGCCCGCGGAGGCGGTGCAGATCTCCGACATCGGGGGCGCCTTCGTGGTCCGGGACCTGCTGCGCCCCGGCGGCGTGGAGCCCCTGGAGCCCGATCGCTCCTACAAGATCGTCGTCGAGGAGCCGGACTACCGGATCTGGGAGGGACGGATCGCGTTCCGGGGGGGCCTCCACGAGGTGGAGATCGAGCTCGAGAACGTGCTCGACACCATCGAGGACACCCGCGCCGTCGACCCCGACGCGGTCGACCCCATGATGGAGGGCCAGATCCGGGAGGGGACGTGACCCGCGCCCCGGCCCGCTGGCTGGCCGCCGGTCTCGCCCTCCTCTCCGCCTGCGGAGGCGGGGAGCGTGGCGCGGTGCGACGGCTGA
>JABWBG010000306.1 GCA_013360575.1 Caldilineales bacterium | reverse complement strand
CAAGGAAGCCATCATCCGCGCGCGTGCGCGCGCCAGCGCCGCGGTGGCATCGGGCGGGGGCGCGGCCTGGGCCCGCAATTGCGTTACCAAGGCCGCCATCGCTGCCAACTCCGCCCGCGACGAATCGGTCGGCGGGGGCGCTTCCCCCTCCGGGCCTTCGATCATCTCGGCAAAGAGATCGTGCAGCAGTCGTTCGTCGCGGGTCATAGGAGAGAATCTTCGAGGAAGCGTCGCATGCTGGCGACGCCCCGATATTGCAGGGCCTTGATCGCGCCTTCGGTCTTGTCCAGGATCAGGGCCACTTCGGCGATGCTGTAACTTTCGAGGAAGCGCAGCGTGATGACCTGGGCCTGTTCTTCGGTGAGCGTATTGATGGCGCGAATCAACGCCTCACTGTCCAGATTGGTCGCTGCGACCTGATAGGGATCGTGGTCGTGCGCGGGGATGTGGGGGGAATCGTCGATATCGGAGAAGGTGGCTTGACTGCGCTTACGGTATTGATCAATGACCAAATTGTGAGCGATGCGGTAAAGCCAGCCGGAAAAAGACGTTCGCCATCCTTTACCTCCCTGCACGGATTCGATCATACGCAGAAACACCTGACCGGTGAGATCTTCGGCGACAGTGGCGTCGCTGACCCGGTGATAGATGTAACTGTGTATTTTCGGCGCGTACAGATCGTAGAGGGAACCGATAGCAGCCGGATCGCCGGAGGCGGCCCGTTCAACCAGGGTTTCCTCGTCCACAGAGGTCGGGGGCAACGTCTGCTTGGTACTCAAGACGGGAGTTGAGGGAAAAAGCTACGGCGAAAAGAAGGCGCTCTGCCAAGAATGAGTGTTGCTAAGCAAGAATTAAGGTAACTGTCCGGTGGCAAGATCGCGGCGCTGTGTGCCAATCTGTGGCCGATTCTGCGCTGCGGCTGGGCCGCGACTTGCGCCTATTCCCTAACGGGCTGGCGCAGGACGGTTTTCAACCTTTCCGGCGCAGTCCTTTGGGGATCGCTCAAATATATTTCATGATGCTTGCCGCCCAAGGCATAACCGCTTTCCATGATGAAATCGTGTAGTTTGGTTATTGTCGGTTCTTCTGCAGCATAAGGGCCAATATGCATAATCTGGGCGGATAGTCCTTCGTGATAGGACGCGAGTCTTACTCTATATAGCGCCGTAAGATTTTTCTTTCGCCCGACTTCAGCCAATGCTTCCGTGCATAATTCAGCTGTGATAAATTCGGGCTGCATAATCATCGCTGTCCACTGCCAGATTTCCTTGTTATTCATACTGAATTGACTTGGATCTTCTGTCCACCAAAGCCCTTCTAGTGGCATTACAGCATAATCCACGCCACTGCTCTTCTTAATGCTGAATTTTAGAGTGTAAGACAGGGAAAATAGTGCTTCTAGTGCTTGTTGGTATGCTACGGAAGCATTTGGATCGCCGGCGCCATCGATCATCAGAAAGTTCATTTCCGGAACATCCACCACCGAAACTTGCTGGACGGACGGGCTGTAAAGGTGTTTCAAGTCTTTCTTGAGATCGACCTTTTCCATAGTGATGCTACTTTTGTATTCTGAAGCCGCTTGACAAGTGATGGCGCAAAGGCGGCGCGGGTCAGGAGGGGGGACGCGTCTGCGCCCAGACCGAGTAGATGCGTTGCAGCACCGTGATCCCGGCCACCAGCGCCACCAGCGCCAGCCCGTAGATCGGGGCATTCAGCGCCAGCCCCGCGGCCAGGATGATGAAGCGCTCGACGCGTGTGCCTACGCCGACTTTGCATTCCAGGCCCAACCCCTCGGCGCGGGCGCGGGTGTAGCTGACGAGATAGCTGGTGATCAGGGCGGCGAAGGCCAGCATCACACCGAGCGTGCTGCCCTGCTGCGCCGCCCATACCCCCAGCGCACCCAGGACAATCGCCTCGCCCATGCGATCGAGGGTGCTGTCCCAGAAGGCGCCGAATTTGTTGCGGATGCCCATCTGCCGCGCCAGGGTGCCATCGACTGCATCGGCGCCGGCAGCAAGGACATAAACGAAGCCCGCGGCCACCACGTGGCCCTCGACGATCAGGTAGGCGACGACGATGCTGAGCAGCACGCCCAGCAGGGTGATGACATTCGGTGTGATGTGCAGCAGGTGAAATAGGGAGGCTATAGGCTCCAAGATGAAGCGAAATGTACGACGACCCCAGTCGGTGAGCATAAAAGATCCTTGAGAGGGCGCAAGAACAGCAGAACGGAACGGTTGGCGACTGTTGTCAGGCCCACCAGAGCAGATGGGGGGTGTGAATCCGCTGCTGTCTGGCGCCAACCAGCCGCCTGCTTCCCGCGATAGGCGTGATCTGGCTGACACGCGGGTGGAAAATAGTGTACAATATGGTAAAGTTGAGTGTCAAAGACGCCAAAATCCCGGAATCCTCCGTCCATTTCCCCTGGTTTGTTCACGTGCTTTTCCGACGTTCCGATACTGCCCGACTTCAATACGCCGTGCAATTGCTGCGGCAGGCCGGTTCGGTGGCTGTGCTTACCGGCGCCGGCATTTCCACGCCCTCCGGCATCCCCGATTTTCGCTCTGCCTACAGCGGGCTGTGGAACCAGATCGATCCGATGTTGGCGGCCTCGATCTGGGCGTTTTATGATCAACCGGAGCGCTTCTATGCCTGGATGTTGCCGTTGGCTCAGCGCATCCTGACGGCGTTGCCCAATCCGGCGCATCTGGCGCTGGTGGAGTTGGAGCGCCTGGGCAAGGTGGAGGCGGTGATCACACAGAATATCGACGCGTTGCACCAACGGGCAGGGTCGCGGCGCGTGCTGGAATTGCATGGGCATTTGCGTTCGTTGACCTGTCTGCGCTGCGGGTTTCGGGGCGATGCGGAACCGTTCTTGCAGCCGTTTGTGCGCCACAATCATCTGCCCCGCTGCCCAGAGTGTGCGGCTGTGCTCAAGCCAGACGCGGTGCTGTTCGGCGAACCGCTGCCGGAGGATGCCGTCCTGGCCGCGCAGGAGGCGGCGCTGCGCTGCGATGTCATGCTGGTGGTAGGCTCTTCGCTGGAGGTGATGCCGGCAGCGGATCTGCCGGCGCTGGCCGCGCGCCGCGGCGCGCAGTTGATTTTTGCCAACCGTGGGCTCACGCCTTACGATCATCTGGCCGATGTGATTCTGGAGGAGGATGTGGCCTGGACCTTGCCGCGGCTGGTGGAGGGGGTGAGGGATGGAGAGGGGAGATAGAGATAGAGGGGGGAGAGAGAGGGGGGGCTGCGTAAAACGTGAAACGTAAAACGTAAAGCGTGGGGCGTAAAACGTGAAACGTGAAACGTGGGGTTAGGGCAGCCAGACCAGGTGTTCTTCCCACCAGCCGCGCCAGACGAATTCAGGCTCACCCGCGGGCGGGGGGCCGAGGCTGCCAGGCAGGGGGAAGAGTTGGCGCGGGCTGCGGCCATCGGCGTTCATCGCCCACAGGCCCCACTGGCCGCTGCGGTCGGAGAGGAAGGCGATGCTGCGGCCATCGGGAGACCAGGCAGGCAGGCCATCATGGCCCGCGTGGTTGGTCAACCGCTGCAGGCCGCTGCCGTCGATGTTGATGCGGTAGATCTCCCAATTTCCCTGGCGGCGAGACATGAAGGCGGCGGATCGGCCATCAGGCGCAGGGGCGATGGCGCCGATCTCTTCGTCGGGCAGCAGCAGTTGGTAGCCGCCGCCGTCTCCGTTCATGATCGCCAGGCCGGTTTCTGGATGGGTGGCGAAATAGAGGATGCGGCCATCGGGCAGGCCCGCGGGCATAACGCCGAACACCGGCTGGCGATCCCGTTCGAGCGCCGCGTCGCCGCTGCTGTGCAGGGCGACGCGGTAGATGCGCGGCTGGCGGTCCACCTCGCGGCGGGAGAAGAAGAGGATGTCGCCGGCGGCGGTCCAGGCAGGGGCGGCGTCTTCCAGGAAGGTGCTTTGCCGGGCATAGCCGCTGCCATCGAGGGCCATGACGGCAACGCCCCGCTGGTCGCTGCGCCAGTCGCGGAAGGCGAGCAGGC
>JABWBG010000305.1 GCA_013360575.1 Caldilineales bacterium | reverse complement strand
CTCGCGCCCGCGCCCGCGCCCGTTGCCTCCCCCTGGCGGGCGGCGCTGGCCGGGGCCGGGCTGGGATTGTTGGGGCTGGCCGTGGTTTTTCTGTTGATCGTGCGGCCCCTGCTGGGAACCGCGGGGCCGCAAGAGCCGGCAAATCCCTACGCGGCCTATGCCGGCGCCATCCAGGCCGTGGCCTTCGTGCTGGCCCCGATCGAAGACACGCCCAACGCCAACGCCGGCACCGCGGTGGTGCTCAACGATAGCGGACGGTTGCTCACCGCCTACGCCGTGGTGAACGATCCGGCCACGGATCAGCCCTACAATCGCCGCGGCCAGGTGCTGATCGGGTTCCGCGGGGATGGGCGCTACGCCGGCGCCTCTCTGGATCGCTGGTATCTGGCCCGCGTGGTGCGGGCCGACCGGCAGCGCGACCTGGCGGTGCTGCAGATCTTCGCCCTACAAGATGGCTCGCCCCTGCCCAACAGCTTCCGCCTGACCCCCGCGCCGCTGGGCAGCAGCGCCCTGCTCACCCCCGGTGATGCGCTCGCGCTGCTCAGTTTCCCCCTCTCGGGGCAGAGCGATCTGGAAACGGGGCGGTATCTGGCCATCGGCGAAGGCCGCGTGCTCGGTTTTGCCGCGGATGCGGCCCTGAGCGAGCCGCGCGGCTGGCTGCAAAGCGACATCGCCCTCAGCCCAGACAATCTGGGCGGGCTGGCCCTGAACCGGCAGGGGCAGATCGTGGGCCTGTACACCGGCGCCCGCAGCGATGATCCCGCCATCCCCAGCCTGCTCCGCCCCATCGACCTGGCCGAGCCTCTTCTGGCGGGGAGCCGGTAGCGCGGGGCGCATTGCCCACTGCCGCCAAAAAAGCTATACTGTGGACGATTAGCTATCGCCCATCGTCCATTCACCCCATCACTCAGGAGAACCTATCATGGATGGTTTGATCGCCCTGATTTCGTCGCTGTTTCCTTTCTTGCTGGTGCTGTTTGTGCTGGTCAGCGCGGCCATCAAGATCGTACAAGAATATGAGCGAGGCGTCATCTTCCGGTTGGGCCGCTACGCCGGCACCCGCGGCCCCGGCCTGATCCTGCTCATCCCCTTCATCGAGCGCATGATCAAAGTTGATCTGCGCGTGGTGACGCTGGATGTGCCCTCGCAGGAAGCGATTACCAAGGACAATGTCACCGTGCGCGTCAACGCCGTCGTCTATTTCCAGGTGGTCGACCCCGACAAAGCCGTGATCAATGTCGAAGACTTCCGCCGAGCCACCGCCCAGATCGCCCAAACCACCCTGCGCTCGGTCATGGGCCAGCATGAACTGGATGACCTTCTCTCCCGCCGGGAGCGGATCAACCAGGAATTGCAGCGCATCATCGACCTGGCCACCGAGCCTTGGGGCATCAAAGTGAGTGTGGTCGAGGTCAAGGATGTGGAACTGCCCGCCAGCATGCAGCGGGCCATGGCCCGCCAGGCCGAGGCGGAGCGCGAACGCCGCGCCAAAATCATCCACGCCGAAGGCGAATACACCGCCTCGCAGCAGTTGGCCGAAGCGGCCCGCGTGATGACCGACTCGCCCGGCGCCATCCAACTGCGCTATCTGCAAACCCTGACCGAGATCGCGGTGGAGCAGAATTCCACCATCATCTTCCCCCTGCCGCTGGAGATGATGCGCGCGTTTACCGGCATGGGCAACAGCAGCAGCGCCGCTACCGATTCCTGACCGCTGTAGGAGCAGCCCCCCATGCCGCCGCGCCGGGAGAGCATCCTCGTCGCAGCAGCCACCTCTCTGTTCTGGCTGCTCCTCTTCGGCGCGTACCTGCTTTTTGGCCAGCGCCGGCCCCCGGCCCAGCCGATCCAGATCGCCACGGTCGCGCCCACGGCCGTGGCGATACCAGTCATCGACGCCACACCCGCGCCGCTGCGCGTCTACGTCAGCGGCGCGGTGCAGGCGCCGGGCGTCTACCGCCTGCCGCCTGGCAGCCTGGTGGATGACGCCATCCGTCAGGCCGGGGGCGGCCAGGCGGATGCGGATCTCGTCGCCGTCAACCTTGCCCATCCCCTGGCCGATGGCGAGCAGATCTACGTGCCCCGCCAGGGCGAGGCGCCGGCGCCGCCCCTCCTGTCCACGCAGGCCGGCGTCAGCGATTCTGGCTTCCAGGTCGGGGAACTGCCCGCGGCGGCCACGCAGATCCTCGATCTCAACCACGCCACCGCCGCCGAGTTGGAGACCCTGCCCGGCATCGGCCCCAAAACCGCGGAAGCGATCATCGCCGGCCGGCCCTACGGCAGCGTGGAGGATCTGCTGCGGGTAAAGGGCATCGGCGAAAAAACGCTGGAAAAACTGCGGCCCTTCATCAAAGTGGAGTGATCCTGAATCCTGCATGAAAATCCTCATCGTTGGCCACAAAGGGCAATTGGGCCGCATCCTCATGGCCACGCCCACCCCCCACGAACGCGTGGGCATCGACCTGCCCGAACAGGACATCACCCACGCCGCCGAGGCGATCCCGGCCATCCTCGCCCTCGCCCCGGACGCGGTGATCAATCCCGCCGCCTTCACCAACGTGGACGCGGCCGAGGCCAACCCCGATCTGGCTTACCGCGTCAACGCCCATGGCGCCGGTACTATCGCCCGCGCCTGCCATAGCCTGGGCATCCCCTTGATCCAGATCAGCAGCAACGAGGTCTTCGACGGCACACGGGCGGGGCAGCCGTATGACGAATGGGATCAGGCCCACGCCCTCAGCACCTACGCCCGTTCCAAGCTGGCGGGGGAGAACGCGGCGCGTTTTTATCATGATCAGGTGCTGATCGTGCGCATCGCCTGGCTGTTCGCGCCGGGCGATGCCAATTTTCCCGGCAAGATCTGCGCGGTCGCGGACAAACAGGGCGCGCTGAAGGTGGTGGATGACGAATTCGGCAATCCCACCTACGCGCCCGATCTGGCGCCTGCGCTGTTTGCCCTGCTCGATCGCCAGGCGCCGCCGGGCATCTATCACCTCACCAACGCTGGCGCGTGCAGCCGCTACGAATTCGCCTGCGAGGTGCTGCGCCAGAGCGGGCGGGGCCACATCCCGGTGACGCCGATCCCGCACACGGCGTGGCCGCGGCCCAGCCAGCCGCCGTTGCGGGCGCTGCTGGCCAATCGCGCCGCCGCCGCCCTCGGCATCCAGCTCCGCCCCTGGCAAGAGGCGGTGGCAGAGTGGGCGGCCTGGGAAAAGGGGAACGGGCAAATTCACGGGGGATGAATCAGGTTCTCGCTTCGCCTTTTTGCCATGCTCTCCGCCTCGGTCATCATCGCCAACTGGAATGGCGCCCCTCACCTGCGCGTGTGCTTGCCGGCCCTGCGTCGGCAGACGCACCCCGATTTCGAGGTGATCGTGGTGGACAATGGCTCCAGCGATGGCTCGGTGGCGATGCTGCGGGCGGACTTCCCCGAAGTGCGGGTGCTGGCCTTGCCTGAAAACACCGGATTCGTCCATGCCAGCAACCGGGGGGCAGAACTGGCCAGGGGCGAGGTGCTGGTGATGCTGAACAACGACACCGAGCCGGAGCCGGGCTGGCTGGCGGCGCTGTGTCAGGCCTTGATCGATCATCCCGAAGCCGGGGCCGCGGCCAGCAAGCTGCTGCTTTTCGACCGCCGCCACATCCTGCATGCCGCCGGCGACCTGCTGGGCCCCGATTTCATGCCGCGCAACCGGGGCGTGTGGGAGGTGGATGCGGGCCAGTATGATGACCAGATCGAGGTCTTCGGGCCGTGCGGCGGGGCCGCGGCCTATCGCCGGCAGGTGTGGGAGCAGTTGGGCGGGTTCGACGAGCGCCTGTTCATGTATCTGGAGGATGTGGATCTGGCCTGGCGCATGCAGCAGGCCGGCTGGAAGAGTGTTTTTGCCCCGGAGGCGCGGGTGTATCATCATCTCAGCGCCACCGGCGGCGGGACCATCGCCAGCTATTACGTGGGGCGCAATTTGCTCCTGCTGCACCGCCGCTATCTCACGCCGGGGCAGTGGCGGCAGGCCCTGCCCGCGCACCTGCGCGTGGTCTGGGAGGCG
>JABWBG010000033.1 GCA_013360575.1 Caldilineales bacterium | reverse complement strand
CGAAGCCCTGGCGGCTGCCGGCCAGGGGGAAGCGGCGGCCGCGGCAGTGATGGCCTCCTACCGCGACCAGACCGGGCTGCCCGGCCAGGGCTTCGTCACCCGCGCCAGCGCCGGCGCGGCGTTGATCTGAACCCCGCGTCACGCCCGCGGCCCCCCTTACAAAACTTTCAGGTTCGGCCGCGGGGTTTGTCATGCGAAATTCATGTTGCTGTGTTAGAGTTTGGCAGTCAGCGGGGGCAGGCTGGAGTAGCGGTGGCCGAACTCACCGAGGGGAGACTGCTCCGCCTGTCCCCGCTTCCCTTCCCTTCCCCCTCGCACCCTTCCCCCGTGGAGAATTTTAGATGCGCAGACGTTTCTTTCTCTCTCTGATGCTGTTGATTACCCTGCTGGCCAGCTTTGCCAGCCCCCTGGCCCTGGCGCAGTTGCCGGCGCCGCAGCCAGAGCCAGCCAGCGCCCCCGCAGCCGCCGATCGCGTGCCCGCGGCCGGCTCTGCCGGCTTCTATCTGGAGAATGGGCGCTTCAGCTTTCTCAACCCCGCGCCCTACAGCGCCACCGGCAGCTTCACCTTCTGGGCCTGGGCCTCGCTCAACCCCCAAAAAGGGGTCTACCGCTTCGAATGGATCGACAATTACATCGACAGCGCCGTGGCCGCGGGCTACAGCCAGGTGGGCATTGCCATCTACACCTACACCAACCGCTTTGTCAGTTGCCCTCTGCAGGGCGTCGATGCCACGCCCCCCTTCGTGCAGGTGGGGCCGGATGGCATCCAGGGCACCGCGGATGATGTGACCCTGGTTTCGCAGGCGGCAGACACGCGCGACTGCAACAACGACGGCAACCCGGACAATGGCCCCTGGAAGCTGATCAACTTCACCCACCCCTACTACGAGCAGGAATACATCACCTTCATCAACGCTCTCGCCAACCATCTGCGCAATAGCTCCCGGCGCGCCCGCATCGGCTGGGTGGCCATGGGCACCGGCCGCGATGGCGAAAACAAACCCGCCGACGATGTCGATGATCCCACCCTGCTGAATGTGGTGGGGATGAGCGTGGGCGACTGGCTGGATCACCTGGCCAAGATAATCGAGGCGTATCGCCTTGCCTTCCAGGGCACGGGCATCAACCTGATCACGCAGAACGCACCCTTCTATCTCGATGTGTGGGAGCGCCGCGTGGTGGCGGATTACGCCGCCAGCAAAGGTGTGGGCTTCTCCACCAACAACATCACCTCCGATTTCGAGGTGGTGGAGGCCTGCGGCAGCACCCAGCCCTACGCTCCCGATGAAACCTGGGACTGCGTGGGCATGTACGATCAGCATCGCGTCTATTCAGACACGGTGCCGATCAGCCTGGAAAGCTACGGCTACATGATGGCCACGCCGAACGAGTTCTACTGGTCGATGGCCCGCGCCCTCGATGTGCATGCGGATTTCATCCGCCTTTCCTCTTTCTGGAATCACCCTGGCCTCAATCTGGACAACGCCGAGGACCGCGCCATCGCCGAATGGGTGGCGCGCTATCTGGGCAAGGGCTTCAGCGCCGTCCAAACCGCGCCGCCCAGCATCTGGTCACGCATGCGCGAGCATCGCGATCCGTGCTATTTCTCCTATGCGGTGATCGGCCCCTCGCAATGCAACCGCTATCCCACCGATGGCAATTACGAGTTCTACCTGCGCCAGTTGCACGAGGCCCCCGGCGGCATCACCATCCCCGGCACCGACGACGTGCGCTACAACCAGGCCGGGCACAAGACCGGGTCCGATTTCACCTACTCCAGCAATGTGAGCAAGCGCTACCACTACAAACAGCAGCCTTACGATCCGGTGCTGGCCAGCGCCGGGCTGTACGGCATCGGCTCCGGCTTCCTGGATGTGCAACTGCAGATCGATCCGGGCTGGGTGGCCCGCCGCAGCGATCAGGCCACCGGCAATTTCGGCTTCTTCTTCGACGCGGACAACCGCTTCCTTTCGCCTCCTGTTTCCACGCCGCACCAGGTGGTGATCACCGTCACCTACCTGGACACAGGCACGGATCGGCTGCGCCTGCGCTACGACTCCACCGGCGGCGAAAAATCCGCGCGCGTCTATGCCATCAACGCCTGGAATGTGCGCCGCGGTCTGGTCGTGGATGCGACCCTGCCCAGCAGCGGCTTGCAGCCCGCCAACACCCTCTTCATCCAGAAAACCAACAGCAACCAGTGGAAAACCGCCACATTCCTGATCGAAGATGGCTATTTCGGCAACCGGCTGGCGGGCGGGGCCGATTTCTATGTGGATAGCCGCAGCGACGCCGGCGTCGCCGATGGCAACGACTATCTGCATCATGTGGATGTGCGCAGGCTGAATGACGCGCCGCAGTACACGCCCACGCCCACGCCTACCGGTCAAGCCGCCACGGCCACGCCCACCGGCCAGGCCGCCACCGCCACGCCCACGGCGACGCCCACACCCACGGCCACCGTCACCCCCACCACCGGCAGCATCAGCGGCGTGGTGTTCGAGGATCAGAATCGCGATCTGCAGCGCACTTCCGGCGAGCCGCCCCTGCCTGGCGCGCTGGTGGAGTTGTACACGCCGAACAACAGCCTGGTGCAGCAGGTCGTCAGCGACAACAGCGGCTTCTTCCGCTTCGTCGGCGTGATCCCCGGCACCTATCGCATGCGCGTCACCCCGCCCAGCGGCTGGAGCATGCTCATCCCCGAACGCTGGACCACGGCCAGCGCCGGCCAGGAGAGCAGCAACAACGATTTCCCCGCCGAGCGTGCGCCCACCGCCACGCCTACCGTCACGCCCACGGCCACGGTCACGCCCACCGTCACGCCTACGCCCACCGCCACGGCCACGGCCACGCCCGTTGGCGGTGTCATCTTCGGCAAGGTGTGGCACGATCTCGACCGCGGGGGCGAGAATGACATCGATCCAGGGGAGCCAGGCGTGCCCGATGTGATCCTGCGCCTGCGCAACGCCGCGCAGGTGGTGCTGTACGAAACCATGACGGACAGCGCCGGGGATTACCGCTTCAGCGGCCTGCCCTCGCAGACCTACGAGTTGCTCCTGATCCTGCCCGCGGGCTGGGAGAGCACCGATCAAGTCAGCCACTGGCTGGCCCCCGGCGCCGGCGCCCTGGAGATCAACTTCGGCATCGTGCAACTGCCGACGCCCACCCCCACGCCCACGCCGACGCCCACCCCCACGCCGACGGCTACCGCCACGGCCACGCCCACGACCACACCGACCGCCACGGCCACGCCCACGGCCACGCCTGTGCCCACCGCCAGCATCCACGCTTTCGTCTGGAACGACCTGAACCAGGATGGCCTGTTCGACCAAGGGGAGCCGCCCCTGGCCGGCGTCAGCGTCAGCCTCTACACCTGGCCGGCCAACCAGCTGGTGCAGACAAAGGCGACCGGCGGGGATGGCTACGCCCGTTTCCAGGGCCTCGCCGCCCCCGCCAACTATCGCGTGGTCGAGACCGACCCCTGGGGCATGGCCTCTTCCACCGCCAACCAGCACCTCGTGGCCGTTGCCCCCGGCGCGGTGATCGAGGTGCCATTCGGCGATTACGACATCAGCTTGCAGTTCCTCTATGTACCGCTGATCTGGTACGATTGGCTGCCCTGAGCCTGCCCTGCCGGCGCGTTCGACCTGAACGGGGCGGATCACCTCTCGCCAGGGGGGGGATCCGCCCCTGTGTTTGGGCGCCGGCGCGGGGAAGTGATAGAGTAATGGGCATGGTTCATTTCCAGGCCCGACAATCTTGACAAAAGCAATCATTAATCATTAAAAACCTCTCTCGTAAACGACGTTTCAATCTCTAATCTCTAATTTTTAATTTTTAATCATTAATTGCATTTCACACATCCACCGCCAACACTGCACGTCCTATGTCTCGTTTGCGTCTTGTGCTGATCTTTTTTCTCACTGCCGGGGTTTGCATCGCCGCCGCACTGGCGCTGTTTACAGGGGAGGGGGTGGCCCGCACCGGGGCGGCAGGCACGGTGACTGAAGTTCTCTCGAACGAAAACCTGGCCTGTCAGATCATGAATCATGATCCCACGCCCGAACAAACGGCCGCCGGACACAAGATCACACAGAACATCCCGCTGGCCCTGCCCTACTCCGGCGTGATCACCGAGGCCACGCTGCTGATGCGCTCGACCAACGTGCGGGCAAACACCATCCATTACATCAGCATCAATGGCGTGACTACCGATCTTTACCCGCCGGCAGATGGCTTCAGCATCTGCAAGGCGCAGGATCCGGCCCAGATCAAAGCCTACGCGCTGCCGCTGCACCTGATCCAACCGGGGCCGAACACGGTCACCCTCACCGCCGCGGGCACGACCGATTCCTGGGGCGTGGATTATCTGGCCATCCGGGTTCGCGGGGTCGATCTGCAAGGGGGATCGTTCACCGCCTTTCAGTTCCTGGGCGATGGCGGGATCATGGTCGATGCCGAATTGCTGGAACCGCCGAGCAGCGAGGGCCTGCGCCCCCTGGTGCTACTCTTCCACGGCTGGGCCGGCCAACCGATCGATCCCTTCTTCACCGATTACACCGCGGCCCTCGTCAGCCGCGGCTGGTATGGCGTCTCGCCGCAGCAGCGGGGGCTGAATCTGGGCGGCCCGCCCCCGGCCAACGCCGCCCTGGCCTCGCTGCGCGCCCAGCGCGACGCCATGCTGTTGATCGCATACATGAAGGCGAACTATCCCATCGACCCGGAGCGGATTTACGTGGGCGGGTTCAGCATGGGCGGGATGATGGCGGGCACGCTGGCGGCCAAATATCCGGATCACTTCGCGGCCGCGGTCACGCACATGGCCATCGCCGACCTCGGCGACTGGTATTACGAGGTCGACGCCTACCGCCAGAGCCGCATCGTCACCGAAACCGGGGGCCTGCCCAACAGCCCCGCCCTGTTCGAATATCGCCGCCGCAGCCCCGACCGCCTGGCCATCAACTTCCAGAATCTGCCCCTGGCCATCGTGCACGGCCAGGATGATGCCGTGGTGCCGCCGCACCACGCCCAGGATCTCTACGACGCGGCCGCCGCGGCCGCCCCGCAGCGATTGGAGTTGGTCTGGTTCCCCGGCGGCCACGTGCCCGCGCAGGCCACAGCCGCCGGCCTGGGCGGCGAATGGGCAGTGCAGTTCATGGAGCCGTACACGCGCGTGACCAACCCCTCGCGGCTGCGCATCCGTACCGACGAATCGAACTCTTTTTATTGGCTGGACATTGCCAAGAGCAGCCTCAACCAATTCACCGAGGTGGGCGTGGATGTGAACGCGGCGCGCCAGGCCGCGTCCATCCTCCTCACCGACACCCGCCCGGTGGATCTCAGCTTCGATCTGGCGGGGATGGGCTTCAACCCCCGGCAAAGCTACATCATCTCGCAAACGCACCGCACCCAGGGCACGCTGCCGCTGACGCCGCTGACGCCGATCGATGGCCGGCTGAATTTCACCCTCAGCCAGGACATCAGCCACGCCCTGTTCTACCCGAATGATGGCAATGTGCCGGTGCAATTCCCCCTGCGCCAGGGCGAAAATGGCTACGCCGGCGTCATCGACACCTACCTCAACGCCTGGCAGCCAGACGCCAACAATGGCCAGTTGATCACCTTCCTGCTGCGCCCCGGCGATGTGGCCAAGGGGCTGATCCGCTTCGATCTGCACAATCTGCCCGAACAGATCGAGATCCTCAGCGCCGATCTCAAGCTGTTTGTGGATGGCGGCGGCCCAACGATGGCCGTGAATCTGCATCGCATGCTGCGGCCCTGGAGCGAAGCAGCCACCTACAACCAGCCAGGCGCGGGCGCGGCCTGGGGCGCGCCCGGCGGCCAGAGCGGGGTGGATTGGGAAGCGCAACCCTTTGCGACGCTGAACATCGACGCGGCCGGCGCTGTCTATTCCGCCGACATCAAGCAGGCCGTGGCGGGGTGGTACGCGGCCCCGGCCAGCAATCAGGGCTTGCTGCTGCACGTGGCCAGCGCCAGCTATTCGGGCGGGCGCACCGCGCACAGCAGCCAGCATGCCGACATCAGCACCCGCCCCCTGCTCAGCATCATCTACAAACCGATCCCGGCCACGCCCACGCCTACCCCCTCGCCCACGCCCACGCCCACGCCCACACTGACGCCCACCGCTACCCCCACACCCACGCTCACGCCCACCCCCACACCCACGCCCACGCCCACGCCGGAGGTTGGCAGCATCAGCGGCGTGGTGTATGAGGATAGCAATGGCGATCTGACACATCAGCCCGAGGTGGAGCCGACCCTGGCCGGGGCCGTGGTGCAGGTGTGGCGGAACAACACGCTCCTGGCCCAGCAGGCCACCGCTGCCGAAGGCCGTTTCGAGTTCACCGGCCTGGCCGTGGGATCGTATACGCTGATCGAACAGGCCCCGCCCGGCTATGATCCGGCCCAGCCTACGCATCGCTACGCCCTGGTGATCACTGCCGGCAGCGCCCTGACCTTCTCGTTTGGGCACCGGCCCCTGCCCACGCCCACCCCGACACCCACGCCCACCACCACGCCCACGCCGACAGACACCCCCACGTTCACACCCTCGCCGACGGGCACACCCACGCCCACCGCCACAGCCACCACTACGCCCACACCCACGCCCACGCCTCCTGTCTTTCCCCTTTATCTGCCGCTGCTGTGGCAGTAGCCGCGGCGGTCAGGCTCAGCCGGGCAGGGTCTCGAGCAGCGCCGCCAATTGTTCGAGGCTGTGCAGGTTGTGCACCGGCAGGAAATGATCGATGTGGGGCAGGGCGGCGCGCATGCCGCGGGTCAGCGGCTCATAATCGGGCGCGGCCAGGTGGGGATTGAGCCAGATCAAACGATGCGCCAGACGGTGTAACCGCGCCATCTGGGCGCTGATCTCGGCAGGGTCGCCCCGATCCCAGCCATCGCTGATCAGGAGGAGGATGGCCCCGCGGTGCAGCAGGCGCCGCGCCCAGCGCAGGTTGAACGCCTTCAGCGCCCCGCCGATCTGCGTGCCGCCGCCCAGATCGCTGGCGTGATGGGCGATCTGATCCAGGGCGCTGTGGATGGAGCGGCGGCGCAGGTGAGGCGTGACGCGGGTGAGCCGGGTGCTGAAGAGGAAGACCTCGACCGCGGCCAGACGAACGCTGAGCGCGTAGGCAAAATGCAACAGCATGCGGCTGTAGGGGGCCATGGAGCCGCTGGCATCGCAGAGGAGGATGAGGGGCCGCGGGGTGTGGGTGCGGGCGCGGCGGGCCAGGCGCAAAGGCTCGCCGCCATAGCGCAGGCTGTGGCGCAGGGTGCGGCGGCCGTCGAAGTGGGCGCCGTGGCGGGCCGGGATCGTGCGGCGGGTGCGGCGGACGGGCGGTTGCCAGTTCAAACCGGCTATCAAATTTCTGACCCTGGTCATTTCTTCGGCGGAGAGGGCGGTGAAGGGCTTGTGGCGCAGCCGTTCAACGGCGCTGTACGCGGAAAAAGGCTCTTTTTCAGGGTCGCCCTCGCCGGCGAGCGCGCCCTCCTGCGCCATCATCAGGCGCAGGCTCGTCCACTGCGGGCCTGGGATCTCGGCCTGCTCTCCCGCGCCCGCCTGCTGCCGCCAGAAGAGATCGAAGGCGCGGTCGAACAGGGGCAGATGGCGGCGGTGTTGCACCCACAGCGCCCGGCAGACGTTTTGCACATCCTCGCGGCGGGCCAGATCGATCCACGCCAGCCCTGCGGCGGCGTCGGCGACCTGCGCCGGGGTGATGGGGATGCCTGCCGCTCGTAGCAATCGCGCAAACTGGGTGAGGTTGGCGAGCAGGTGAGACATGGCCAGGGTCAGCCGCGGGCCTGCAGCAGCAGCGGAGGGATGCGCCCCCCGCGCACATAGCCGATGTCGTCCTGATATTTCAGCAGCACGCCCAGGGTGTCGGCGATGACCGCCTCGCTGAGGCTGTGCTGGTCGAGAGCGACGAGCGCGGCTATCCAATCGAGGGTTTCGGCCACGCCGGGGGCTTTATAAAGTTCTTCCTGGCGCAGGGCCTGGGCAAAGCGCACAACCTGCCGGGCCAACGCCTCGGGCGCGTGAGGGGCGCGGGCCAGGACGATCTCCATCTCCCGCTCGAAGCTGGGATAATCGATCCAGTGGTAGAGGCAGCGGCGCTTGAGCGCGTCGTGGATCTCGCGGGTGCGGTTGGAGGTGATCACCACCACAGGCGGGGCCGCGGCGCGGATCACGCCGATCTCCGGGATCGTAATCTGAAAATCGGAGAGGATCTCGAGCAGAAAGGCTTCGAATTCGGCGTCGGCCCGATCCAGTTCGTCGATCAGGAGCACGGGGGGGCCGGCGGGCGTGCTTTCCAGGGCCAGCAGCAGGGGCCGCTTGAGCAAAAAGTCGGGCCCGAAGATGTTTTCCAGGGCCTCCGCCTCCCTGGCCTTGCCCTGCGCTTCCAGCAGGCGGATGTGCAGCAACTGCCGCGCGTAGTTCCACTCGTAAACCGCGGTGTTGATATCCAGTCCCTCGTAGCATTGCAGGCGGATGAGGGGCCGCTTGAGCAGGGCGGCCAGCACTTTGGCGGCCTCGGTTTTGCCCACGCCTGCTTCCCCTTCCAAAAAGAGGGGTTTACCCAGCTTGAGGGCAAGGAAGATGGCGGTGGTGAGGCTGCGCTCGGCCATGTAGCGCTGGCCGGCCAGCGCGGTTTGTAGATCGTCGATGGTAGCGGGCAGAGGTGGCACGGGTAAACACACAGAGAACAGAAAGACGCGGAGAGAAGGCAGGATGATACCGGGCTTGGCCGCGGTTGGGAAACACCGTTTGCGTGGGGCGTGATGCGTAAAACGTAATGCGTAAAACGTAATGCGTACCGAACTTAGCGCAATTAACAACCAATCTACCAATCTACCAATCTACCAATTTACCAACCAACCAACTAACCAACCAACCAACCAACTACCCACCCACCCTCCCACCCTCCACCATCCACTCTGCATTGAGAATGGAACCGCCGGCGGCGCCGCGGATGGTGTTGTGCCCCAGCAGAGAAAAACGCCAGTCGAGCAGATTGCAGGGGCGGACGCGGCCCACAACCGTGGCCATGCCCGCGCCGGCCATGCGATCCAGCCGGGGCTGCGGGCGGAACATCCCTTCGACATAAACCACGGCAGGATCAGGCGCGCTGGGCAGCCCCATGATCTGCGGCGCCTGCCGGTAGCTGCGAAATGCCTCGATCAGATCCTCGGTCGTGGCCGATGTGCGCAGCCCCACCGATACCGCCTCGAAATGCCCGTCGATCACCGGCACACGGTGGCAGTGGGCGCTGACCACGAAATCGGCGTCGACAAAGGCATTCTGCTGCAGCCGGCCCATGATCTTGCGCGGCTCCGTTTCCACCTTGTGCTCCTCGCCATAATCATGGGGCACGATGTTGTCGATCAAATCTAGCGAAGGCACGCCGGGATAGCCGGCCCCGGACGCGGCCTGCAGCGTGGCCACGAACACTTTTTCCAGGCCGAAGGCCAGATGCAGGGGGTGCAACGCGCCCACAAGATGCGTGGTGGTGCAGTTGGCGTTGCAGACGATGAACCCCTCCCAGCCGCGCTGGGCCTGTTGCACCGGGAGGATGTCCAGATGCCCGGTATTGACCTCGGTGATGACCAGGGGCACATCCGCGGCCATGCGATAGGCAGAGGCGTTGGAAAAAATGTAATGCCCGTCCGCGGCGAACGCCGGTTCCTGCTGCCTGGCTTCGCCCGAAGGCAGGGCCGAGAAGAGGATGCGGGCGCGGGCCTGCCCCGGCTCGCTCAGCTTCACCGGCAGGTCTGCGAGGGGCGCGGGCAGGGGCGTGTCCAGGATCCACTGCACCGCGTCGCCATAGCGCTGGCCGGCAGAGCGGGAGGAGGCCAGCAGATCGGTGACCTCGAACCAGGGGTGCTCGGCGAGAAGGGAGAGAAACCGCTGGCCCACAGCGCCGGTGGCGCCAAGGATGCCGACAGGGATCTTGGGCATGGGCAGAGAGAGAGGAGAGAGAGGAGAGAGAGGAGAGAGGGGGAGAAGGAGGCGCAGAAGACAGGTTGACTATCGATTACTGCATACCGACTAAAAATCACCCACTATCAACAAAAAACTCCTGAATATCAAATATCAAATACTGAACACTGAACACTGAACACTGAACACTGAACACTGAATACTGAATACTGAATACTGAATACTGAACACTGTCCAACTTCAAGTAACAAGGGCGACGAGGTCGGCGAGGACGCCGGACGCGGTGCCGTGCGCGCCCGCGCCCCGGCCCTGCAACACCAGGGGCGTGTTGTGATAGATGTCGGTGTGAAAGGCGATGAGGTTGTCGGTGCCTTGCAGCCGGCCTAGCGGGCTATCGAGCGGCGTGCTGCGCAGGCCCACCGCGGCCGCTCCCCCGGCCAGTTGGGCCACGTACCGCAAGGTGCAGCCTTGATCGCGGGCCGCGGCCACACGCTGCCGGTAGGACGCATCCAGCGCGGGCAGCGCGGCCAGGAAATCGGTTGCCGACCCGGCCCCCAAGTCCGGCGGGAAGAGGGGCTCGACTGCCACATCGGCCAATTCCAGGGGCCATCCCAGGGTGCGGGCCAGGATCAGCGCCTTGCGCGCCACATCCATGCCGCCCAGATCCTCGCGCGGGTCTGGCTCGGTGTAGCCCAGTTGTTTGGCCTGCGCGACCAGAGCAGAGAAGGGCTCGCCCGCCTGCAGGCCGGTGGCGAGGTAGCCGAGGGTGCCGCTGAAACACCCTTCGATGCGCTGCACCTGATCCTGCGCGGCCAGCAGGGCCTGGCGCAGGGTGGCGATCACAGGCACGCCCGCGCCTACCGTCGCCTCGTAGCGCAGGCGCCCGCCGGCAGTGAGGGCCTGGAAAAGGGCAAACGGCCCGGCCAGGGGCTTTTTGTTGGCCAGAACCGCGCTATACCCCCGCTGCAACGCCAGTTGCAACGCCGGCGCGGTCGTTTCGGTGGCGGTGACATCGATGACAATGGCGCCAGGCACGCCGGCCAGATCAACGATGTCTTCCAGGCCATCCTGCCGGTAGCCGAGCGGCAGATCAGCCAGGCTTTGGCCTGCGGCCTTGGCCGCAAGGAGCGAGCGCAGATCCTCGGCCCCCAGACCATCAGGCGCGATCACCGCGCCGCGGCTATCGCAAAGGGCCACATAGTGCAGGGCCATGCCCTCGCGCCGGGCGAAAATCTCTTGCGCGGCCAGCACCCGCTCGATCACGGCCCGGCCTACCCCGCCCAGACCGAATTGGATGAGGGGAATGCGACGCATCTCTCTCACGCCTCAGCGAAAAAGGCGGCGTGGACGAAGCGCACCGCGGCCTCGGCGTCATTTTCATCCACCACCAGCGAAATGTTGACCTCGCTGGAGCCTTGGGCCACGGCGATGACATTGATGCGGGCCTCGCCCAGGGCGCTGAACACGCGGCCGGCGATGCCAGGGGTGCCGCGCATGCCCGCGCCCACCACGGCCACGATCACGACATCATGAATGGCGCGAATTTGATCGATGAAATGCCGGGTCAGTTCCTGGGCCAATTCCGCGGTCAGGGCCTGGATCACGGCGGGGGCGTCCCCTTCGGGCACAGCAAAACAAATGCTCTGCTCGGAGGAGGATTGGCTGATCATCAGCACGTTGGCCCCCACCGCGGCCACCGCCTTGAAGGTGCGGGCGGCAATGCCGGGCACGCCGATCATGCCGCGGCCTTCCACGTTGATCAGGGTGAGATGCTTGATGGCGGTGATGGCCTTGACCGCGCCATCGCGTGCGGTTTCGGGCAGCACCAGGGTGGAGGGGCCGTCCGGCTGAAAGGTATTGGCCACGCGGATGGGGATCAGGGCCTCGATGGCCGGGAGGATGGTCTTGGGATGCAGGACTTTGGCCCCGAAATAGGCCAATTCCGCCGCCTCGATGTAGGTGAGTTCGGGCGTGGTCTTGGCGCCGGGCACGATGCGGGGATCGGCGGTGAGGATGCCGTTGACATCGGTCCAGATCTGCACTTCATCGGCTTGCAAACAGGCGCCGAGAATGGCGGCAGAATAGTCGGAGCCGCCGCGGCCGAGGGTGGTGGCGATGCCCTCGCTGGTAGCCGCCACAAAGCCGGTGACGACAGGCGTCTTGCCCTGGTCGAGCAGGGGGCGCAGGCGGGCATTGGCGCGGGCGCAGGTCGGTTCGATCAGAGGGGTGGCCCCGCCGAAGTTGGCGTCGGTGACGACGATCTCGGCGGCATCCACCCATTCGGCGGCGATGCCGTGGGCGCGCAGCACCGCGGCCAGCAGGGGCGCGGCCATGCGTTCGCCCAGGCCCGAAACCACATCCAGCCCGCGGGCGGTAAGTTCGCCCAGGACGTAGATGGAGTGGCAGAGGCGCTCGAAAGAGCGCAGTCGCTCATCGATCAGCCGGCCGTAGGCAGCGCGTTCCACGCCATCTTCGATCAATTGCCCCGCAACCAGTTGGTGTTTGAGCAGCAGATCGCTGCGGGCTTCGCGATAGGGCTGTTCGTAGCCATCGGCGGCGGCGCGGGCCGCGTGCACCAGGGTGTTGGTGACGCCGCTCATGGCCGAAGTGACGACGACGACGTGCGCGTCTTGGGCGCGGGCGCGGGCGATGATCTCGGCGACCTGGGCGAAGGCCTGTGTGTTGCCGACAGATGTGCCGCCGAATTTGAGGACGAGCATGGGCTGGGCTCCGACAAAAGGGGTGAGAGGGCGGATCGCAGGGTTAAAAAATGCCCTCTCGGAGCTCGAGAGGGCAAGCAACGGCGCCTGCTGGGGAAGATGGATTTGGCAGGGGCGAGTGTAGCATGGCCGCGGCAGGGCGTCAAAACGGTCGCAGGTGCAACCTCACCTGTGCGGCGGATTGCACCTGCCCTAATCTGTCCTAAGCCGCCTGGCGCCCGTTCGGGCGATAGCCCAGCTCGGTTTCCAGTTCAGTGCGGCGCTGTTCCGCCGCCTTCTTGCCCTCGGTCACCACTTCATTGACCAGGGCCTTGATATCGTGGGCAAGGCCCTCTTCATCCTCGCTGGTGACCACGAAGTAGATGGCCGCGCCTACGGCGGCGAAGAGGACGAGCTTGAACAGGGTTTTCATAATCATCTCCTTGAATGTTGGGTAAAAGACAGGGAATCCCTCTGGGCCGCGGCTCAGGCGCCGATCTCAGCCCAGATAATCGCGCAGCTTGCGGCTGCGGCTGGGATGGCGCAGCCGGCCCAGCGCCTGGGCCTCGATCTGGCGGATGCGTTCACGGGTGACGCCAAACTTGCGCCCCACCTCCTCTAACGTGTAGGAGTAACCATCCACCAGACCAAACCGCAGCTGCAAAATACGCACCTCGCGCGGGGTCAGCGAAGCAAAAATCTCATCGATCACCTCGCGCAGCAATTGCTGCGAGGCGGCATCGGTGGGCGATTGCGCATCCTCATCCTCGATAAAATCGCCCAGATAACTGTCCTCCTCTTCCCCCACCGGCATCTCCAGCGAGAGAGGGCGTTGACTGACGCGGATGATCTGTTCGACCTTACGCGCGGGCACCTCCAGCGCATCCGCGATCTCATCGGTGGTGGGGTCGCGGCCCAACTCCTGCACCAACTGGCGGCTGGTACGGGTGAGACGGTTGATCTGCTCGTACATGTGCACCGGCACGCGGATGGTGCGGCCCTGATCGGCGATGGCCCGCGTCACCGCCTGGCGGATCCACCAGGTGGCATAGGTGCTGAACTTGTAGCCGCGGGTGTAATCGAACTTATTCACCGCACGGATCAGGCCGATGTTGCCCTCCTGGATCAGATCGAGGAAAGGAACGCCGCGGCCCACATACTTCTTGGCTACACTGACCACCAGACGGGAGTTGGCCTTGATCAGATGCGCCTGCGCCCGCTCGCCATCGCGCACCTCCCACAGCAATTGCTCCTGCGCCACCGGATCCTCCACGCCGTTATCCAGCCGGGCCTGGGCCAACTGGCCGCGTTCCATGCGCTTGGCCAGATCCACCTCTTCCGCCGCGGTGAGCAGCGGCACCCGCCCGATCTCCTTGAGATAGAGGCTGATCGAATCATCGATCTCGATCTGGCTCAGATCGAACGTATGATCGGGGCCATGCGCGGCTGCCTGATCGGCCAGCACATCCTCATCCTCCTCCCCCTCTCCCAACTCTTCGGCATCGGTATCCTCGTCCTCCTTGAGGGCGACAACCTCGATGCCGTGGTCGAACAGGGCCGAGAAGACATCTTCGAGCAGGTCCATGTTGATTTCGGCGTCGGGCATGACGGCCAGGATCTCATCGTAGGTGATAGATCCCTGTTCCTTGCCCGAGGCCAGCAAGAATTCGAGAGGATTTTCGGGCAGATCGCGCGCGGGTTCCTCTTCCTCCGCCGTCACCACATCCTCCTCCCCCTCTTCTTCCTGGATCTCCGGTTCCTCCTCAAGGAAGTCCTCGAAGCCCATGTCGTCGAACAGATCACTCACAGGGTCAACTCCTTGACGCGCGCGCGGCGCGAGCAAATACTTTGCATGACATACCTGTCAAAGTGTGCTGCGGATCGCACGAAACGGTGCAGCCCCTGGCAGGCGTAAACGGATAGATTAGCATAGCTGCGGCAAAAAAATGTGGTAGAACTTCCTTTTTGGGGCCGTCGCGCGAGCCGATCAGGACGCGGTGGGCGCCGTTTCACGTGAAACAGGCAGGCGAAAGTCATACACGCCCTCGATCAAAGGCCACTGCGCGGCGCAATCGGCGCAAGTGAACCCGCGCGGGCCGGCCAGCAGATGCACGCCGGCGCAGGCAGGGCAGCGGAAAAGCCCCGACGCGCTCCCTTCCGGCTTGCTGAGGCGGCAGCGCGTCATGATGCTGGGGCTGAGCTTCAGGGCCGCGGCGGGACGGGAAAGGAGGGCGTCGAGGGCGGCCAGACGTTGCGGAGAGGCCACCCGCTTGAACAAAGGCAGGCGAAAATGGGAGATCGCCAGCTCCTGCTCCACCGTAAAGCCGGCCTGGCGCAGTTCCGCCTGCATCCAGGCGGGGTGGAAGTCGTAATTCAGTCGCACGAACTCATAGGGCGGCAGGGCAAAGGGGCTCCACGCCTGCCGGCCGGCCAGATAGCGCAAGATCGCCTTGAGATGGCGTTTGTTGGCATATTCGAGTAGAAAAGCGCCCTGGGTGTGCAGCACCCGCCCGATCTCTCGCAGCGCCAGCGCCGGCGAATGCAAGTGATGCATCACCCGCACCATGACCAGGGCGGCGGCGCTGTGATCGGTAAAGGGCAAGTCGTAGAGGCTGGCAGCCACGAAGAGAAAGCGAGGATCGTCCCCCCAGCGCTGCCGGGCCTCTTGCAGCAGAGAAAAGGAGTAATCGACGAGCACGACCCGACGATAGCCCTGATAGAGGTCGGCCAGTCGGCCAAACCCCGCCCCCGCCTCGATCAGCACCTCTCCGGACGGCGGCAACAAGCGGCGCAGGGCGTAGCGCTCTGCCAGATCTTCATACTCGCGGCCCCGCCCTTCCCAAAAATCGGTGCGATAGCGGCTGCCTTCATAATCGATGATCGGTGGGTGCGTTGTGGTCAAGGAATCCTCAGGGTGCGGGCTAGGCGAGATAGCCTCAGAATGGCCCGAAAAGATATGACTTCCTCGCTGCGATCGATCGTGTTTCCTGTCCGTGTTTCACGTGAAACAACTCAGGGCCTCCCCCTGGGCGTGGATGGCGGCGATCAGAGAGCCTTTTGGAAGTCAACTGACCAAGTATAGCAAAAAAACAGAGCCAAGACAAGCCCTTTTTGGCATTTTTTCCGTTCGTTGTACAATTTCCCCCCACCCCCACGCCCCACTCCCCGCCCCCCCCCCCCGCCATGATCCCCATCCCCACCCTCGCCCAGCGCCTGATCAGCAATATCGCCGCCGTCATCGTCGGCAAAGAAGAGGCGCTGCACCTGCTGCTCGTCGCCCTGCTCTGCGATGGCCATGTGCTGCTGGAGGACGCCCCCGGCACCGGCAAGACCATGCTGGCCCGCGCCCTCGCCGCCTCTCTCGATCTCGATTTCAAACGCCTGCAATGCACGCCCGACCTCCTGCCCAGCGATGTCACCGGCGTCTCTGTCTTCAATCAACAGACCCGCCAGTTCGAGTTCATGCCCGGCCCCGCCTTCACCCACGTCCTCCTGGCCGACGAGATCAACCGCGCCACGCCCCGCACCCAATCCGCCCTGTTGGAGGCGATGGGCGAGCGCCAGGTCACGGCCGACGGCGTCACCCGCACCCTGCCCGCGCCCTTCATCGTCCTTGCCACCCAGAACCCGATCGAATACGAAGGGGTTTTCCCCCTGCCCGAAGCCCAGCTCGACCGCTTTCTGATCAAATTGCGTCTGGGCTACCTCGATCCGCCGGCGGAGCAACAGGTGCTGATCAACCTGCGCCGCGAACACCCCATCACCCGTGTGCAAGCCGTCGCCGGCGCCGCCGACCTGATCGCGGCCAGCCGCGCGGTGTGGGATGTGCATGTGGATGAGACCGTGTTGGCTTACATCGTGGCCCTCACCCACGCGACCCGCCATCACCCCGATCTGCTGCTCGGCGCCAGCCCGCGCGGCAGTCTGGGGCTGTACCGCGGCAGCCAGGCCCTGGCCGCCATCGCCGGCCGCGACCATGTCCTGCCCGATGATGTCAAACGTCTGGCCGGCCCCATCCTGGCCCATCGCTGCCTGCTGCGGCCCGAAAGCGCCTTGCGCGGGCGCACCGTCGCCGCACTGATCGAGGAGATCGTCGCCGCCACTCCCCTGGACATCGGCGCCCTGCCCTGACGCCCCATCATGCGCACCTTCGCCCCCTTTCTGGGGTTCCTGCTCCTCCTCGGCGTCCTGCTCCAGCTCGATTTCCTGTTCTACATCCTGTATGTGCTGGCGGGATTGTGGCTGCTGGCGCGTTTCGGCTTCGGGCGCAGCTTGCAGCGGCTGCACTGGCAGCGACGCTTCGCCGACCACGCCTTCCTCGGCGACCAGGCTGTGGTGGAAGTGGCGGTGCAGCATCGAGGGCGGCTGCCCCTGCCCTGGCTGAAGATCAGCGACAGCGTGCCGATTGCCCTGTTCGGAGGCGATCAGGCGCGCGTGCTCACCAGTCTGGCTGGCGGCGAACGCTTCACCCTGCGCTACACGCTTGACTGCAACCGCCGCGGCCTCTACACCCTCGGCCCCCTCACCCTTTCCGGCGGCGACCCTTTGGGCTTTTTCGAGACAACCTTCAGCCTGCCCGGCGAGATGCAACTCACCGTCTACCCGCAGATCCTGCCCCTGCCCACGCTGGGACTCGATTCGCGACAGCCCTTCGGCGTCCTGCGCAGCCGCCAGCGCCTGTTCGAGGACCCGGCGCGGCTCGCGGGCACGCGCGACTACCGCACCGGCGACTCTATCCGCCGCATTCACTGGAAGGCCTCGGCGCATAGCGCTAGCCTGCAAGTGAAAAAGATAGATCCTGCCATCGCCCTGGAAAGCGCCCTCCTGCTCAATCTCAATCAGGAAGACCACCACGCCCGCAGCTGGCGCGGGACGAGCGAGTGGGCGATTGTCCTGGCTGCCAGCCTGGCCCACCACCTCAGCCAGGCGGGGCAGGCGGTGGGCTTGCAGGTGCATGGCGTCGATCCCTATGAACCCAGCCAGCAGCCTCGCGCCCTGCCGCCCCGCGCCGGCCACGCCCATCTCATGCAGGTGCTGGAGGTGCTGGCCCGGGTATCGGCGGCGCCCATGCCCGCCACAACGGCGTGGTTGCAACAGGCGGGCCTGGACCTCGATTGGGGCACGACCCTGCTGGTCATCACCCCGCAGGCCACCGCCGAAACCAGCGCCGCCTTGCATCAGTGGCGGCGCCGCGGCTGCGCTGTCATCCTGCTGATCACCGAACCCTACGCGCATTTCGATCTGGTGCAGCGCCACGCCCGGCAACTCGGCCTCCACGCCTTCAACATCACCCACGAAGGGGATCTGCAGCGCTGGATTTCCAGCCGATCCCCCCTCTCCTCCCTGACATCGCCAGGATGACACCCACTCCAATCGACCCCTGGGAACGGCTGGCCGCAGGCGCGGCCGCATTGGGCGCGCCCCTCACCTCAGATCAGATGGCCGCGTTCCAACGCTATACCGCCCTGCTGATCGAGACCAACCGTCATGTCAACCTCACGGCCGTGCGCGATTTGGAAAGCATCATCCCCAAGCTGCATCTCGATAGCCTCAGCCTGCTGGCACCCATTGCCGCTGCGGCCGGGCTGCCGGTAGCGGCGCTGCGCAGCCAACCCTGGCGCGCTGTCGATGTCGGCAGCGGCGCCGGCATCCCCGGCCTGCCTCTCCTCTTTGCCTGGCCCCCCCTGCGTCTGACCCTGATCGAATCGGTGCAGAAAAAAGCCAGATTTCTGACCGAGGTCATTTTTCTCTTATCAGAGCAGGCAGAAGTGCTGGCAGAGCGGGCGGAAGTGGTGGGGCAGGGCGCGGCATGGCGGCAGCAGTACGATCTGGTGCTGGCCAGGGCGGTGGCCCCCCTGCCCACTCTGGTCGAGCTGACCTTGCCTCTGGCGCGGGTGGGCGGGCTGGCGGCGCTGCCCAAAGGGCCTGGCCTGCACGAGGAGTTGGCGCAGGCGGGCGCCGCCATCGCCCTGTTGGGAGGGGAGGTGGCGGCGGTGCACGATCTCCTCATCCCCGGCGTGGTCGAGCAGCGCACGCTGTTGTTGTTGCGTAAGGTGCGCCCCACCCCCGCCGCCTATCCCCGCCGCGCCGGCCTGCCGGCCAAAAGCCCCCTCGCATCTTGACCGGCGCCGCCAATCGGTGGATACGAATCTGCCCAAAAAGGATGACGTGTTCCCTATTTTATGTTATACTCGCCCGCATACGCATCGGGTTGCAGTTGCACAGGCCTGAGCGCTTCGGCGCCCCATCCCCCACGCTCCCCCCATACCCATGGCCCGTATCATCGCTGTCGCCAATCAAAAAGGTGGTGTCGGGAAAACGACCACCGTGGTCAACACGGGCGCCGTGTTGGCCAGCCAGGGCTATCGCACCCTGCTGGTCGATCTCGATCCGCAGGCCGCGCTGACTGCTACATTTGGCGTCAATCCTGTTGAGTTGCCGCGATCGGTCTATCACCTGCTGCTGGCGCAGGAATTGGACGCGGCCAGCGTTATCCTGGCCACCGTGCGCCCCCATCTCGACCTGCTGCCGGCCAACCTCCATCTGGCCGGGGCGGAAGTGGAGTTGATCGGCCAGATCGGGCGGGAGTATCTGCTGCGCGAGGCCCTGACGCCGATCAAGTCACGCTACGATTTTATCCTCATCGATTGCGGGCCGAGCCTGGGCCTGCTCACCATCAACGCCCTCACCGCCGCGGACGAGGTGCTGATCCCCCTGCTGCCGGAATATCTGGCGCTGCGGGGGATGGGCATCCTGTTCGACACGATCCGCCGCATTCGCGAGCGCACCAATCCCCGCCTGACCGTACTGGGCATCCTCATCACCCTGTATGATAGCCGCACCCTGCATTGCCGCGAGGTGCTGGAAGAGGTGCGGGCCATGTTCGGCGCCAAAGTATTCGAAACCGTGGTGCGCAAGAGCATTCGCTTTGCCGAATCTGCCGCCGCCAACCTGCCCTTGCTCGATTACGAACCCACTCATCCGGGCGCTGCTGCCTATCGCGCCCTCGTCGAGGAGCTATTGCATGAGCAAAAGTAAGCCAACTGTGCGCGGCCGGGGCGAGGAAATCCTGGGGCGGGGCGTCGACGCCCTTTTCAGCGCCCCCCCTGCCACTGAAACAACGCCCGCGTCCCCGCCTCTCGCCGCGGCGGCCTCTGCCCCTCTGGACGCGGAGGCGGAGAGTGCGCTCGATGCGCTGCTGGAAACCGAAATGCGGGCCGCCACCGAGGGAATCGAGATGCCCGCGGGCGCAGGCCCCCGGTCGCTGACCGCAGCCGCAGCGCCCCCGCC
>JABWBG010000304.1 GCA_013360575.1 Caldilineales bacterium | reverse complement strand
CGGCATCCTGGCCCTGGCGTTGATCCCCTTCCTCGCCGCCCGCCCCCCCGCCGCGCCCGCCCGCGACCGCCTGACCGTGCTCACCTATAACGTGCAGCAGGGCTACGACGCGGCCGGGCAATGGAACACCGCCGGCCAACTGGCCCTGATGGCCGCGCTCGACCCCGACATCATCGGCCTGCAAGAGACGGACGGCGCCCGCATTGCCAACGGCAACGTCGACATCGTCCGCTATTTCGCCGACCGTCTGGACATGCACAGCTATTACGGCCCCAAAAGCGTGACCGGCACCTTCGGCATCGCCCTCCTCTCCAAATATCCAATCGAGCACCCGCGCACCTATTTCCTCTTCTCGGAGGGGGAGCAGGTGGCGGTGATCGAGGCCGAGATCCTGGTGGGCGACACACGCTTCACCCTCTTCGTCAACCACCTGGGCAATGGCGGCCCGCCCATCCAGCAAGAGCAGTTCCTGACCCTGATCAAAGATCAGGCGCATGTGATAGCGCTGGGCGACTGGAATTTCCGGCCCACGACCCCGCAATACGCCAACATGCTGGCCCTGCTGAACGATTCATGGACGCAGCGTTGGCCCGATTGGGTCGATGACCAGGGTCAGAATCCAGGCCAGCGCAAGATCGACCACATCTTCCTCTCCCCCGAGCTGCGCACGCTCGACGCCCGCTTCCTCGACAGCCCCGCGTCCGATCATCCCGCGGTTGCCGCCACCCTGACCTGGTGATGCCCATGACCCTGCCCCTCGCCACCCTGCTCAGCGGCCTGCTCCTGTTCGCCGCGCTCCTGTTTCTGCTGCTCTATTGGGCGCTGGTCTACCGCCCGCATCCGCGCATCGAGGGCCGGCTGCACCTACCGGGATTGCAGGCCCCGGTAGAAGTGCTGCGCGACCGCTGGGGCGTGCCCCACATCTACGCCCAGAACGAGCCTGATCTGTGGTTTGCGCAGGGATTCGTGCATGCCCAGGATCGGCTGTGGCAGATGGAGCAGGCGCGGCGGGTGGCCGCGGGCCGCATCAGCGAGGGCGTGGGCGCGGCGGGCGTGCCCATCGACCGCTTCGCCCGCGTGATCGGCTTCCGTCGCCTCGCCGCCCAACAGGTGGAACACCTGCACCCCGCGGCGCGGGAGCATCTGGACAGCTACGTGGCCGGGGTCAACGCCTTTTTGACGCGGTACCGGCATCGCCTGCCCCTGGAGTTCACCCTGCTGGGCCTGAAGCCGGAGCCGTGGAGCGCTGTGGACACAGCCAGCATCTCCCTGTTGCTGGGCTGGGCGCTGACGAACAACTGGCGGGAGGAGTTGGCGCGGCTGGGCCTCTACGCCCACCTGGGCCCCGAACGGGCGGCGGATCTGCTGCCCGATTATCCCGCCCCCAACCCCGCGGTTCTGGCAGATGAGGGGCTGCACGATCTCAGCGCGGCGCTGTTGGCAGCCTATGAAGGGATGCAAAGCTATGTGGGCCTGACCGCGCCCGGCCAGGGCAGCAACAACTGGGTGGTGTCGGGGCAGCGCACGATCAGCGGCCAGCCGCTGCTGGCCAATGACCCGCATCTGGCCGTGGGCGTGCCTGGCGTCTGGCATCTCTGCCATCTGCACAGCGCCCAGGCCGGCCTGCATCTGATCGGCGCGAGCCTGCCGGGCACGCCGGGCGTGGTGCTGGGCCACAACGAGGACTGCGCCTGGGGCGCTACCGCCGCCTTCGCCGACACCGCGGATCTCTACATCGAGCAGCGGCACCCGCACGATCCCACGCGCTTCCGCTTCGGCGAGGCGTGGGAGGAGGCGCAGGTCTGGGAAGAGGCGATTCGGGTGCGGGGGCAGGAGGCGCCGGTGCGCCAACAGGTGACCGTGACCCGCCACGGCCCCCTGCTCAACGACCTGTTGGCCGCGGAGGAGGCAGCTTACCCGCCCCTGGCCTTGCGCTGGGCCGGGGCCGCGCCCGGCAGCAACCTCAACGCCCTCTTCGGCATCGCCCGCGCCCATGACTGGGCTTCCTTTCGCCAGGCCGCGGGCGATCTGGTGACGCCGACGCTCAGCTTCGTCTACGCCGACCGGGCCGGCGAGATCGCCTACATCGCCGCCGGCAAAGTGCCGATCCGCGCCCAGGGCCAGGGGCTGATCCCTGCCCCCGGCCACAGCGGCACGCATGAGTGGGTCGGTTTCATCCCCCCGGACGAATTGCCGCAGAAGCACAATCCTGCCCAGGGGATGCTGCATTCCGCCAACCATCGCATCGTGGGCAGCGACTACCCGCACTGGTGGGGCGCGGATTACTTCCCCGGCTATCGCGCCCGCCGCATCGTGGAACTGCTCGATTCACGGCCGCGGCTGTCGATCCGCGATTTCCAGAGCTTCCAGCTCGACACCTACAATTATCTCGGCCACACCATCGCGCCCTATTTCACGCTGATCGACCCCAAAGACCCATGGGAACGGCAAGGGCAGAAGGCGCTGCTGGAGTGGAACTATCGCATGGAAAAGGAGAGCGCGGGGGCCCTGGTCTTCGAGCTGACCCTCATCCACCTGCTGGATCTGATGTTCGGCGACAAGCTGGGCCGGCTGAGCCAGGACTACATCGGGCGGGAACGCCTGCCGACGATGTGGGGCGGGGCCTTCAACTACCACGCCGTGGCCAAACTGGCCGAACTGCTGGAACAACCGCAGAGCTGGTGGTTTGGCGTGGGCAAGACCGGCGCCGGGCGCACCCGCGAGGAACTGCTGGCCGAGGCCCTGAAGCGGGCGGTGGCCAGCATCAAAGAGGAAATCGGGGAGGACGCCCGCCGCTGGCAGTGGGGGCGGCTGCACCAGATCCGCTGGCAGCACCCGCTGGGGGTGATCCGGCCCCTGCGCGGCTTGCTGAACCGCGGCCCCTTCCCGGTAGCGGGCAGCGGCGTCACCGTCAACGCCCAGAGCGTGGAATACACCCTGCCCTATCGCACGGTGAAGGTGGCTCCCCTCTACCGCATGGTGGCAGACCCGGCCAACTGGGATCGCTCCACCTTCATCGCCTGCCCCGGCCAGAATGGGCTGCCGGGCCATCGCTTCTATGACAATCTCATGCACATCTGGCTGGAAGGGGAGAGCATCCCCATGGCCTTCAGCCGGGCGAAGGTGGAGGAATCGGATCCGCTCTACACCTTGCGGCTGCTGCCTCACTCCCAGGGGGGCAGCACGAGCAGGGGGTCGATGAGATAGCCGAAATCGCGCACCTCGAAATGCAGATGCGGGCCGGTGGAGTTGCCGGTCGATCCCACGGCGCCGATGGCCTGGCCCTGGGTCACCACATCCCCCTCCTGCACGTAATATTCACCCAGGTGCGCGTACAGGGTGACATAATCGATGCCGTGATCGATCACGACGCGGTAGCCGTAGCCATTCTCATTCCAACCGGCCTTGATCACGCGGCCGGTGTCTGCGGCCAGCACCTCTGTGCCTGCCGGCGCCGCCAGATCGATGGCCATGTGTTGGCCGTGGCGGAAGCCCTGGCTGATCCAGGCCACATCCGCGGCCAGGGGCCACGCAAACACGCCATCGCCATAGCGCCAGCCGCTGAAGGCGGGGGGACGAGAGGCGGCATCGCCCGCGGCCCGGTAACGGCTGCGGGCATCGGGGATGAGCAGATAGCGACCCGGTTTTAGGGCTTCTCCTGCCTGCAACCGGTTTTCCTCCACGCCGTACCAGGCCGCGATCGTGGCCAGGGTCTCGCCCGCCTTGACGCGGTGGCAAAGATCGTTGCGCGCCGGCAGGATCAGCATCTGGCCCACGCCGGCCTGGGCAAAGGGCGCGCCCTCGGCGGTGAAGGCGCAGGACAGAAGGCTGAGATCGCGACCAAACTCCAGGGCCAGATCGCTCAGGGTGTCGCCGGCCTGCACGGTGTAGGCAAAGCTGCCCGCCCAGGGGTCTGCCGGGTGCTCCGGCTCGGGGCCGGCAGGGCTGAATCCGCCCGACCGGCTGAGGAAGGGCAGGAAGATCTGGCTGGCCGGGGGGGTGGGACCGGGGTCGGGCAGGGGATCTTCGATCGCGGGCGCGGGGGTGGCGGGGGC
>JABWBG010000303.1 GCA_013360575.1 Caldilineales bacterium | reverse complement strand
GGGGCCAGGCCTGGGCCGCGGGCAAAGGCGTGCTGCTGGGCTATGTGGCCTCGGCCATCCTGCAAGTGTTGATCGCCGGCCTCATGATCCTGATCTTCCTGTGGCAAGCCTTCCTTTCCTGAGAGGAATTTGTCAGCCTGGTATCATCACAGCCAGCCCCGGCCCTGCTATGCTGGCAACCGTACCCTTGTCCTGCCCTTTCACCTGCCCTTCATGATTTTCTAACGCCCTGCAAACACACTTGTGCTTTACTATCAGTTGATTTTCCCCTTCCATCCCCTTATCCACAGGAGGTTCGACCGATGATTTGGTATCTAATCTTTGCCCTGCCCGGCTTGCTGCTTGGCCTGTGGGCGCAGCTGCGCGTCAAGAGCGCGTTCGGCAAATATAGCAAAGTCGGCACCCGCAGCGGCATGTCCGGCGCCCAGGCCGCCCGCACCATCCTCAACCACTTCGGGCTTTACGATGTCACCATCGAGGAGAGCAAAGGCTTCCTCTCCGATCATTACGACCCGCGCAGCAAGACCTTACGCCTCTCGCCCGATGTGGGGCATGGCGCCTCCATCGCCGCCGTGGGCGTGGCCGCGCATGAGGCGGGACACGCGCTGCAACATGCCAAGGGCTACGCGCCCCTGCAACTGCGCACGGCCATCGTCCCTGCCGTGCAGTTCGGCTCCTGGCTCGGCCCGCTGATCTTCATGGGCGGCTTTTTCCTGCAGGCCTTCACCGGCAGCGCCATCGGCTTCCAGATCGCGGTCGTTGGCCTGATCCTGTTCGCGCTCACCGCCCTCTTCACCATCGTCACCCTGCCGGTGGAGTTCGACGCCAGCGCCAGGGCCAAACAGCAACTGGTCGCCATCGGCGTGCTTGGCCAGGATGAGATGGTCGGCGTCAATCGCACCCTGAACGCGGCGGCCCTGACCTATGTGGCCGCGGCGGTGGCCGCTATCGGCCAAGTAATCTACTACGCCTTCCTCCTCTTTGGCCGCCGCGATTGAGCGCAGGTCCACTGCACACCCTGCCCAACCCGCCGGATCGCCCTCCGGCGGGTTTTTTGTGTCATTTGTGCGCGGCGCCGGTGGCCGGCAGCAGGTCGGGCGGGGGGCTGATGTCGCCGGCGTAGCGGGGCAGCAGGCGGTAGACCCCATCCCACTGGCTGACCACGCCCACCACGGCCCAGACCTCGCCGCGGTTGAAATAGGGCCGGCGCCAGGGCAGGTTCTCGTCCACCAGGATGCGCGCCTCGCCGCTGCCATCATTCAGCCAGAAGGTGTTGCGGCTGAACCCCGTGACCGGGCCGACCACCATCACCAAGCGGCCCTCGATGGCTTTGCCCAGGCTGCCGGTGCGCACAAATCGGGGGCGTGGCGCCGGGCCGGGGCCGAGATGGGTGATCCAGGTGGGGCCGGGGATGCTGATCTCGCGCTGGCCGTGGAAATCGCGCACATATCCGGTGACGCGCAGGCGATCGCCCAGACGCAGGGCCGGGACATCGCCCTGGCGCAGATAGAGTTTGATGCCGGCGCCGGCATCTTCGATGTAGAGGGTGCGGGCGTCGAACAGGCCAGGGGGGACGGTGACGCTGCCGGCCAGGGTGATGCGCGTGTCCACCGCCAACTCGTAGGCGCGGGCGATGGCCTCGACGCCCACGCCCAGCCCTGGATCGGGCGAAGGCGCGGCGCCGCCACCTCCCCCACCGCCAGGCGGCGGATCTGGATCGGGCGAAGGGAAGGGGTGATTGCCGCGGCCCGGAGTCACGTCGCCCACGCCCCAAGGCCCAGTTCCATCGGGATAGCGGCTGAAGGAGCGGTCGTAACCGGGGAACTGCGTCCAGCGGAAGCTGCTCTCGATGCGGCCATCGGGGCGCACCAAATGCAGGAAGCCCTCATTGTTGGGCAAGATCAGATCGCTTTGGCGGCGGAGGAGGAGCAGGTAATCGTGGGCGGGGAGGAGCGTGGCGTCCGGGAATGGGTAGTAGAAGCCGTCGGGCAGGCCATCGGGGCCGATCTCGCCCCGCCACAGCCGCCAGCCGCGCAGATCCACGGGGGAATCGCCGCCGTTGTAAAGCTCGACCCATTCATCATCGAAGGTGGCCTGGCCGTCGCCATCCCAATCGATCAGCCGCGGCGCGGGCAAGAGTTCGTTCAGCGCCACCGCGCCGGGCAGGGGGGTGGGATAGGGCGTGACCGTGGGGGTGGGAGTGAGGGTAGGCGTGGGGGTGAGCGTGGGCGTGGGCGCCAGGTTGAAGCCGCCAGGCGAGGGGGGATAGCTGTCTGTCCAACTGCCATCGGCCCGGCGTGACCAGGGGCGATCGGCGCGGGCGGTGGTGTAATCGAAGCGGTCGATGGCGCCGCCGCCGGGCGCCAGCAGGCGCACGCTGTCGCCGTCATTGTTCAGGGCGATGCCTGTCTGCGGGCGGAAGAAGAGCAGATAGCCCCCGGCCGCAATCTCACTGCCCGCGGGCAGGGGATAGGGCTTGCTGCCCTGGGCGGTGGGCAGGTCGCCATCGTCGATGTCATCCAGCCACCAGCCGGCCAGATCGATGGCGAAAGCCTGGGGATTATGCAATTCGATGTATTCGTCCTCGGCGTTGGCGTCGCCATCGCCGTTCCAGTCGATGTCGCGCGGCGCGGGCAGCACTTCGTTGATCCAGATCCAGCCGGGCGGGGGCGGCGTGGGCGAGGGGGTGGGGGATGGGGTGATCGTGGCGGTGGCCGTGGGCGTGGGGCTGGGCGTGGCTGTGGGCGGCAGGTTGGGGCCGCCGGGGCTGGGCGGATAGGTATCGGTCCAGGTCTCCGCGCCATCGCCGGCGCGCGACCAGGGGGTGTCTGCGCGGGCGGTGGTGTAATCGAAATGGTCGATGGCGCTGCCGCCAGGCGACAGCAGGCGGACGCTGTCGCCGTCATTGTTCAGGGCGATGCCGGTGACGCCGCGGAAGTAGAGGAGGAAGCCGCGGGGGCCGATGATCGTCCCCGCAGGCAGGGGATAGGGGGCGCTGCCGCCGGGGATGTCGTCCAGCAGCCAGCCGCTGAGGTCGATGGCGGCCTCGCCGGGGTTGTAGAGTTCGATGTATTCGTCCAAAAGGTCGGCTGTGCCGTCGCCGTCGAAGTCGATGAGGCGGGGCGCGGGGAGAACTTCGTTGAGCGTCACGAAATCCGCGGGCAGAGGGGTGGCGGTGGGGGTCGGGGTGGCAGGCAAGGCCATCCAAAAGTCATTGCCGGGGTAGACGCCGCTGCCGGGCTGATCGAAGCGGATGCGATCAGGAGGCCAGACAAAGCCGTGGATGCTGCTGGCGCCGACCCAGGTCAGGTCGGCGTGGAGGGCGGGGCGGAGGGTGTAGTGATAGTAAAGGGCGGCGGCGGTGTCGAATGCGAAGGTGTAGCTGCCATCGGGGCCGGTAGCGGCATTGGCCAGCCATTGGCCGGGGGTCGTGGCGTTGTCGGAGCCGTAGAGGCCGATGTAATGGCCGCGCAGGGGCGTGCGCGTGTCGGGCGGGTGGCCGCGGTAGAGCTGGCCGCTGAGGGTGAGGAAGGCGGCGCGGTTGCTTTCGCCGGGGCTGGGCGGGTATTTATCGGTCCAGACCCCGCGGCCATCGCTGGTGCGGCCCCAGGCTGTGGCTTTGCGGGCGGCGGTGTAGCTGTGGCTGTCGCGCAGGCTGCCGTCGGGGGCCAGCAAGCGCACCTCGTCTCCGCTGTTGTTGAAGCCAAAAGTGCGTTCGATCAGCAAGAAACCGTGCGCGGGCATCGTCGTCCCCGCCGGCAGGATGTAGGGCGCCGCGCCGCCGTCGGCGATGTCATCGATCTGCCAGCCAACGAGATCGACAGCGAAGGAGTTGGCGTTGTACAACTCTACCCATTCCTCTCCGGTTTCGGGGGCGGGCATGTATTCATTGAGGGTGACACCGGTGGGGATGGCCGTGGCCGTGGGGGTGACGGTCGGCGTGGAAGTCGCCGTCGGCGTGGGCGTGGCTGTGGGCGGCGGCGGGTTGGGGCCGCCAGGGCTGGGCGTGAGATCGGCCCGCCAATCGCCATGGCCATCGGGGTAGCGCGCCCAGGAGACGCCTTTGCCGGCGCTGGAATAGCTGTGGCTGTCGATC
>JABWBG010000302.1 GCA_013360575.1 Caldilineales bacterium | reverse complement strand
GGCAGAGGCAGAGGGCCGGCGCGCGCGGCTGCGACGACGGGAGGGCTGACCGCGCGCCCACAGACACTGCTCCCACTGCAAACGGCGGCTCGCTTGTGATCGCGAGCCGCCGTTTTTTGTGCGGGCGTTGCCGACCAGCGGTCGGAGCGCTGCGAGCGCTCCGACCGCTTGAGCTCCTCGCCTCCCCTCTTCCCGCCGATTCCGTAAACTGGCAGGCGCCGCCAACCAGCGGTCGCAGCGCTGCGAGCGCTCCGACCGCTTGACCTCCCCGCCTTCTCTTTTTTCGCTCGCCACAGATTCCGTAAAGTGGCAGGCGCCGCCAACCAGCGGTCGGAGCGCTGCGAGCGCTCCGACCGCTTGACCTCCTCTTGCCAGAGTTGACAACGCGCCTGCTATCTCATATCATAGCCCATCACTACACGAAAGCCGACACTCTAATGAAGGTGCAGCATGTCCCAACCTGATCTGTTCAGCCTGAGCGACGCCCCCGTAGACGCCGGCGCCCCCCCTGCCGCGCTCGCCGCCCTGCCCCACCAGCTCACCCCGCGCAGCCCCCTCTCCGCCGCCTTCGCCCCCTATCAGGCCTACATGCACAGCCAGGGCATGTCGGATAACACGGTCAAGGCCTTCATGAGCGATGTGCGCCTGCTCAGCCGCTATTTCAAAGAGTTGGGCAACTCTCCCCGGCTGGAAGAGATCGGCGGCCAGGATCTCAACCAATTCCTCTACTGGCTCAAGTTCGAGCGGGCCAACAGCCAGAGTCGCCGCATCCCATGCAGCCCCAAATCCTACGCCCGCCGCATCACCACCCTCAAATCCTTCTTCGGCTGGCTGGAAGAAGAGAACGTGCTGCCTGCCAGCCCGGCCGCAGCGGTGATCCAGGAAAGCGTGCGCGCGCCTCTGCCCCGCATCCTCTATGATGCCGAGATCGACCGCCTGGTGCGATCCACGCGCGATCTGCTCTGGTCGCCCACCAAGCCCGACGCCCGCCCCCACCTGCTGGTGCTGCTGCTGTTGCAGACCGGCCTGAAAAAAGCCGAAACCGCGCACATCCGCCTGGGCGACATCGATTTCTCGAACCCGCGCGAGCCAGAGTTGCTGGTGCGGCACGACGAGCCGCGCAACGCCCACAAAGAGCGCAAACTCTTCCTCGGCGCCGCCTTCCAGCCGGTGTACAACCAGTATATCCAGGCCTACAAACCGCAGGAATTCCTGTTCGAGTGCACGCCCCGCAATCTGGAATATGTGCTGGCCGAGGCGGCGGCGCTGGCCGGGATCAAGGATGGCGTTTCCTTCGAGACGATGCGCTGGACCGCGGCGGTGCGCTCCTACCGCTTCGGCACGCCGCCAGACGCGCTGCGCAAAAAATTGGGGCTCAGCCCGATCACCTGGCGCGAGACCTTCGAAAAGATCAAAAAACTGGCCGGGCCGGGCCTCTGATCAGGGCGCGCCCTGCACGCCAAAGGGCAGGAAGATGAGGTTGGAAGCCTCATAGGCCTCGTGCAGGGTCAGATAATCATTCCCCCAGCCGCCGACGATGTGGAGGTTGGGGCCGATCATGGCGGCAACCGCGTGATGCCAGGGGCCGCTGCGGGGAGAATCCAGCGTGCTCCAGGCCTGCGCCGCCAGATCGAAACGTTCGTGCAGGTGCGGCTGGCTGCCCGATCCGCCGCCGATGACGTAGATGGAGTTGCCCTCGCCGGCCACGGCCAGCCCGGCCCGGGCCTCGGGCAGCGGGGGCGCGGCGCTCCAGGCGTCTGCGACGGGGTCATAGACCCACATCTCCGCCCGCTGCTGGCTGCCGTCATGCCCGCCCAGCAGGTAGATCTGCTTCTCTAGCAAGAGGACGGCGGCAAAGGCTCGCGGCGCGGGCAGGCGATGCCCCTCTTCCCACCCGTTGCTGGCCGGGTCGAAGATGAAAAGGGTGTCGACCGCGGCCACGCCATCCCAGCCGCCGAAGAGGAAGAGCCGCCCGGCAAAGGCCGCGGCCGCGTGCCCGCAGCGAGGTTCGGGCAGACGGGGGGCCGCGGCCCAGGCCTGGGTGGCCGGGTCATAGCGATCCAGCCGATCCAGGGCCTGCTCGCCGGCGCAGCCGCCGCTGATATAGAGTTGCTCGCCCAGCGCAGCCGCGGCCGCGCCGCGGGCCGCAGCCGGGCGGGAAGGCAGGCTCTGCCAGGCATCGTACGCGGGATCGTACATCTCCAGCACTGCGGTATCCCCGCCCCCGTTCTCGCCGCCGACCACATAGAGCCGGCCATCGATCAGCGCCGCGGCCGCGCGGCTGCGCTGGGTGAACATGGCGGCCCGCGAAGTCCAGCGGGGGGCATCCAACCGGGCAAGGGGCGACGCGCGCAGCACAGCCAGATCGCTGGTGACGCTATCGAAAGGCGCCGCTGCGATCTGCGCGGGGCGGTTGGGCCACCAGGCCAGGGCCGCGGCCAGCAACAGGGCCAGCAGCAGGGCCAGACTTTGCCAGGGGGCCCAGGATTCGCGCAGGGGGGGCCAGTGCGGCAGGGGGGCCGGGGGCGCGTCCGTTGGCCCGGCGCTCAGTCCCGGCACCACAATCCAGCCGCGGCGCACCGCCTCCATCGTAGCCTCGGTGCGCGATTGCACGCCCATCTTCTCGAAGATGTTGCGCAGGTGCACCTTGACGGTGTTGGGGCTGATCACCAACTGCTCGGCGATCTCGTCATTGCTGAGACCCTCGGCCAGCCGGCTGAGGACCTCGGTTTCGCGACGGGTGAGGAGAGACTCTGCGGACATGGAGGGATTATAGCAGTGGTCAGTGTTCAGTGGTCAGTGTTCAGTGGGCAGTGTTCAGGGGGCAGGGGGCGCCGGATAGCCTTCCTCCTCGGTCAAAAGACCAAAATGTGGGCGGCTTCCAGGGCCCACTCGCCTTCCAGGTCGAGGCTGCCCATCTGCACGCCCTCGATCAAATCCTCAGGCCCGAGCCCGCGGGCCTCAGCGCAGGTGCCTCAGGTGGCAACCTGACCGCGGCGGGCCAGGGAAGCGAGCATGCGTTCGAGGTTGTAATAGCCGTTCGGCGTCTTCTGGTTGCGCCTGGCGCAGAGCACGCCATCCCCGGTCATGAAGACCCGGATAGCCACGCCAGGTCGTTTGACCAGGTTCAGGGCCAGGCGCAGGCCGTTGTAGGGGCGCTCGTTGCCATAAGGCGCGTCGTTGATAATGAATAAAAAGCTACGCAGATCGCCAACAGGTGTGTCCATACGGTTTTTTCCTTGTCGTTGGGTGCGCGATCACAAAAGAGATGATGAAGTTGTCCCTTGCGGTGGTCGCGGGCCGCGGCCATGGCGCTCTCCTGAGGGGTGTCTCGCACAAGCATTCAATAAGATTGCCGACATGATAGCGGGGGGGAGCGCGGGGTGTCAAGGTTTTTCTTGGGGGCGGGCGCCCCGCGCGGGGGCCGCGGGTGTGCCAAACGGGGCGAATTCTGGTAAAGTGGCCATAGACACCTACTTCCCGCCGCGCACCAGCGGTCGGAGCGCTGCGAGCGCTCCGACCGCTTGACCTCCTCGCCTCCTCACCTCCTCGCCTCCCATGCCCGCACGATCCCTCCTGCCTCTCACTGCGCTGCTGTTTCTCCTGGCTCTTGCCGCCTGCCGCGGCCAGGCCACGCCTGCGGCCCAGTTGGCGCTGCCGCCAACGTGGACGCCTACGCCCTACCAATCACCCACACCCCTGCCGCCCACAGCCACGCCCATCCCCACGCCGGCGCCGACCGACACGCCGATCCCGGCGCCGACGGCCACGCCCATGCCCAAGGTTGCCATTGTTGTGGAACGGGCCACGCTGCGGGCCGGGCCGGGGTTGGAATACGAGCAAATCGGCGCGGTCAAGCAGGGGGACGAGTTCCTGCTGCTGGGCCGGGATGAAAGCGGCGGCTGGTGGCAGATCCGCGTGAACCAGCAGCCGATGTGGGTGATGAACGGCGAGGCCGAGGCGCGTCACGCCGAGGGCATCGCCGTGGCCGCGGATATCCCCCCCGCGCCGGCAAGCACAGCCACACCCACCACCGCGCCCACACCCACGCCCCTGCCGGCCACGCGGCCGCCGGCGCCGACGAACACGCCCGTGATCACCGCGCCGCCGCCGCCGCCCGATGCCTGCGCCAGCATCGGCGGG
>JABWBG010000301.1 GCA_013360575.1 Caldilineales bacterium | reverse complement strand
ATCAACAATCAACAATCAACAATCAACAATCAACAATCAACAATCAACAATCAACAATCAACAATCAACAATCAACAATCAACAATCAACAATCAACGGCTATCGGCTATCGGCAATTCCGCCAGGGCGGTGTGTTGCCAGCGTGTGCCCTCGTCGATGAGCATGACGGGGATGTCATCGTGGATCGGATATTTGCGGTCGCAGGTCTGGCACACCAGCCAGGCATCCTGGATCAATGTGAGCAGGCCGGCGGTATCGGACTGGCGCACACAGGCGGGGCAGCGCAACATCGCGAGTAGATCGGCAGAAAGAGCCATGGAACACCTCAAGGGGTAAGGGGCTGGAGACAGGCGGGGGTGTCGTTGGCCGGGTTGTTGACCACGGCGCTGACAGGGAAGGCATGCATGCCCGCGGCCGGGGCCGGGCGCAGCAAGTGATGCAGCAGGTCGGCGGGGGTGGCGGGCTCGAGCCAGTCGGCGAAATCCTGCGGATCGATCAGCACGGGCATGCGCTCGTGCAGGGGCTGCACCACGGCGTTGGCCGTGGTGGTGAGGATGGTGCAACTCGTCAGCTCGCTGCCATCCCCGCCCTGCCAGAACTCCCACAGCCCGGCCATGGCAAAAGGCCGCCCATCTTGCCGGGCAATGAGATAGGGTTGCTTGCGATCCCCGCGCTTCTGCCATTCGAAGAAGCCGGTGGCGGGGATGAGGCAGCGGCGGCGCTTGAACGCGGCGCGAAAGGAGGGTTTCTCGGCCGCCGTTTCGCTGCGGGCGTTGATCAGCGCCGCGCCAGCGGTGATTTCTTTGATCCAGGCAGGGATCAAGCCCCAGCGCATGAGCGCAAGATGGCGCCGGCCCGCCGCATCCAGCCGCGCCACAACCACCGGCTGGCTGGGGGCGATGTTGTAACGCGGAGGCAAGGCGGGCGCGTCCTCCAGATCGAACAGGGTGGCCAGTTCGGCGGCAGAGGCGGCGAGGGTGAAGCGTCCGCACATGGCTCAGGCGTGCACCGCCCCGGCCTGGGCCGGGTCGAACCCGATCGGCCAGCGGGTGCGCGCATCGTAAACGGCCCCCACCAGGCGGGCGCGCTGCAAACGGGCGCCGCTGAGATCGGCCCCGCCCAACTGCGCGGCGCTGAGGTCGGCCCCGCGCAGGTCGGCCCCGCGCAAAAACGCCTGCTGGAAGGTGGCCGCGGCCAGATCGGCTCCACGCAGATCCGCGTTTTCCAAAAAAGCGCGCAGGAAGATGGCGCCGGCCCCGCTCACATGCTGCAAACGCGCGGCCTGCAGGCGAGCAAAACGCAGGTCCGCCCCCGCCAGATTGCTGTGGCTGAGGTCTGCCCGCTCCAGATTGGCCTGGGCCAGGTTGGCTTTGGCCAGATTGGCCGCGGTGAGGCGGGCTTTGAACAGGTAGGCGCTGCGCAGATCCGCGCCCTGCAGATCGGCCTCGATCAATTCGGCCTGCTCCAGCCGGGCGCCGACCAGGCTGGCCCCTGGCAGCCGGCTGCGCAGGAGCATGGCCGCGGCCATTTGCGCGCCGGAGAGATCGGCCCCCTGCAACATCGCCCCGCGCAAGTCGGCCTCCTGCAGATCGGCCCCTACCAACTGCGCCGCGGTCAGGTCCGCCTGCCAAAAATTGGCTGCACGCAGGCCGGCGCGGCTGAAATCCAGGCCGGCCAGGGCCATTTTGCTGAAATTGGCCGCGGCCAGGTGCGCAACATCGCCGCTGCGGATGCGATCGCGCAAGTCTTGAGGGGGAACCACGTGGGTTTCGACAGCCATCGATGCCTCCGGCAGGGGGTGGGGTGGGGCTGCGCCGCCAGAGGGACAAAGCAACGGCGTCAGCGGCGGCATGGTTATGTTACCGCAGCGGTTGGATCGGTGTCAAAGCGCACGAAGCTGGGCCGCCGGGCAGGGGGTGGACGAAGCTACCGGCTGCTGCTGGCATACGCCAATCGCAGCAGGTGCAGATCGTCGTAGGTGATGGCGCCGCCCAGGGCGTCGAAGAGGGCGGACAGGCGCTCGTCGCCCATCTCGGCGAAGAGGGCAAGGACGCGGGCCTGCTCCGCCGCGGGCAGTGTGCACACGGCCAACACCCGCTGCGCGTCCACGCTCTGGCCGGAGCGTAGATAGGTGTAGAGATGAGCGAGGATCGTGCCCTGTTTGACGTTGTACAGCGTCTGCAATTCGGCGATGGAGCGCCCGGCCGCGAACAACTCCCCCACTTCCTGAAAGCGCTTCTTGCCGCTGAGCGCGATGGGGGCGGCCGGTTCCAAGGCCGGACGGGCGCGCTCTTGCAGGCCGTGCGCCGCGCAGTGCTGGCGGATGAGGGCCAGAAAGTCCTGGCCGTAGCTCTGCCATTTGCGCTGGCCCACGCCATGGATGGCCAGGAAGCTGGACGGGGTGTGCGGGTAATAGGTGGCCATTTCGGCCAATGAGCGGTCGGAGAAGATGACGTAGGGGGGGACGCCGGCCTCGTCCGCGCAGCGTTTGCGCAAGGCCCGCAGTTTCTCGAAGAGCAGCAGGTCGTAGGTCTCGGCCCCGCGGGCGGAAGAGCTGGGCGCCGCGGCCAGGGCCAGGCGAAAAGGCTCCCCTTTGAGCACGCGGCGGCCTTTTTCGGTCAGGCGCAGGCTGCCGTGCATGGCGTCCTGGCTGAGCAGGCCCTGGGCGATGAAGGCGTGCGCCAGCCGCCGCCAGCTGTCGGTGGAGAATTCCTGGCCGATGCCGTAGGTGGAGAGTTTTTCATGCCCGCGGCCCAGCACGGCCTTGTCGCGCGAGCCGCGCAGCACCTTGATGATGTGCTCCACCCCGAACATCTGGCCGGTGCGCAGGATGCAGGAGAGGAATTTCTGCGCCGGCAGGGTGACATCCTCGCTCCCGGCGGCCTCGCTCCCGGGCGCAGGCTCGCCCGCGGGCGCGGCGTCTGCGGCCAGGCAGTTGTCGCACATGCCGCAGGAGGCTGCGGCAAACGTCTCGCCGAAGTAGGCCAGCAGGGGCCGCCGCCGGCAGTCGCTGGCGTCGACGTAGCGCAGCAGGGCATCGAGGCGGGCGCGGGCGCCGGCCTGCTCTGAGTCCGCGCCCTGGGCGATGAAGTGGAGGATGGTGCTGATGTCTTGGCGGCTGAAGAGGAGGAGGCAATCCGCAGGCAGGCCATCCCGCCCAGATCGCCCGATCTCTTGATAATAGCTCTCGATGTTTTTGGGCAGGTTGTAGTGCAGGATGAAGCGCACGTTGGATTTGTCGATGCCCATGCCAAAGGCGATGGTGGCGACGATGATGGGTGCGTCGTCGGTGCTGAAACGGCGCTGGTTGCGCAGGCGCTCTGCCGTTTCCATGCCGGCGTGATAGGGCAGGGCGGGAAAGCCACGCGCCTGCAAGAAGGCAGCCAGGTTATCCACCTGTTCGCGGGTGCTGCAATAGATGATGCCCGATTGCTGCGGGCGCGCCTGCAAGAAATCGAGCACCTGCTGCGGGCCCTGGCGGCGCTGCACGGCCAGGAAGAGGTTCGTGCGGTTGAAGCTGGCGATGAAGGTGTTGGCCGCGCCGAATCCCAGTTGCCCGGCGATGTCTTCACGCACGCGCGGGGTGGCGGTGGCGGTCAGGGCCAGGCAGACGGCGCCGGGAAAGCGGGTGCGCAGGGGCAGCAGTTGCCGGTATTCGGGCCGGAAATCATGTCCCCAGGCCGAGATGCAGTGGGCTTCGTCGATCACCAGACAGGCGAGTTGCGCCTGTTCGAGCAGGAGCAGGGTTTCGGGCCGCAGCAGGGTTTCGGGCGAGGTGTAGAGGAGCTTGATCTCGCCCGTGCGCACGCGGTGCATGACCGCGAGATAGGCGCTGTAGTCGAGGGCGCTGTTGAGGAAAGCTGCGGGCGCGCCCACCTGTCGCAGCGCGTCCACCTGATCCTGCATCAGGGCGATGAGGGGGGAGACGACGAGGGTCAGCCCCTCGAACAACAGGGCGGGGAGTTGGAAGCAGAGGGATTTGCCGCCGCCGGTGGGCATGATGGCCAGGGTGTCGCGGCCGGCCAGGATGTTGGCGATGATCTCCTCTTGCCAGGGCAGGAAGCGCTCGAAGCCGAACACCTCTTTGAGCAGGCGCCGGGCGGGATGGCCGACGGGCAGGGGCGCGCCGCCGCGGACGTGGGCAGACGCGGGG
>JABWBG010000300.1 GCA_013360575.1 Caldilineales bacterium | reverse complement strand
GCCAGCAGCGTCCGCTCGATATCGACCGCCGCGGCCAGCGCGCGCAGCCGCGGGAAGTGCTCTTTGCCGTAGCTGATGCGCCAGGGGGAGCCAGGGTCAATCTCCAGGAAATCCACCGGATCGGCGGGCAGGCCGAAGATCCAGCTCCCGGCCGCGGTCAGGAAATGCTGCCCGGCCCTGCCGCCGCCCTCGGAAGTTTGCATGAAAGTCTCCCAGGCGGCGGCCTCGGAGAAAAGGAGCAACCGCGTCCGGCCCTGGGGATCACGGCTGGTCAGGATGCGCGGGGCGGTGTGGGCACTCACGGCTGCGGATTCCGAGATCGGGACTCTCCAGGCGTCGTAGGAGACCAGGTGGCGCAGTAGTTGTTCGCCTCTGATCTCTTGCTGCTGCCAGGCGGTGATAGCTGTGGGAATGGTTGTGGTTGACATGTTCCAACGCCCGATCCCCGGCCGGCGACCCTGCCCCGGCTTCTTCTGGCCCGCGACGGCGTCGCTGCGGGCGGTCTGATCCGATTCGTTCATCTGTGGTCCCCTTTCATGCCAACGCATTGGCCAGCCAGATGGCCAGCACAACGGCGATCAGGCTGGCGATCCAGGCGATGGTCGTGCTGCCGGCAGCGTAACGCCGGCGCTGGCGCTGTTGCGGGCCGATGTCCATCTGGCGCAGAAGGAGCACGCGCAGGCCGAAGATCAGAAAGGGGGACGCCAGCAGCAGCAGCAGGGGGATCACAGGCGAGGCGCCGCCGCCCGATCCCGACAGCGCGCCCAGCAGGACCCTCGTCACCGCGGCATAGACCAGGGCTGCCATACCCAACGCCGCGGCGCCATTGGCAATCAGGGCGAAGGGCAGGCCGCGGCGGGAGCTTGTCCAGCCCCACCGGGTCAACAGAGCGGACTCGGCCAGCGCGCCCAACAGCGCGGCCAGCGCCATCACGCCCGTAAAAATAGAAAGACCGGGCAGATTGGTTTCATTCATTTTGTGTTCCTTCAGGTGAGCAAGTGCGATGAAAAGATGAAAAATCGAGAGGAGGGCCGCAACATTACGGTTGTGCGCTGCTGTAGACCTGCAATTCCCCATCCACGACGAGGAGCAGCTCGCCGGTGGCGGTCACGTACTGCCGGGAGGAGGGCCGCAGCAGGAATTCGTGATCCCGCTCGGCCAGCTTCAGCCGCTGCCCGCCGAAGGTGAGGCTGTAGCGGATGCGGCACTTGGGCCGTGAAAACACGCCGCCGGCCACCTGCGGCGTACATTCGCCCTGCTCAGTGCGCTCGATCTCCAGCCCATTGGCCGCGTCGGTGAAGCGCGTCGCCATCTGCTCGAAGGCGGGATTCGCCAGCCACGGCCACGCCTCGAAGCGGCCCGGATCCAACTCGCGGAAGGGCTGGCCCAATGCATCCTCCGCCTCGTTCAGCAGGATCGGCTGGCCCTGCTCGTCGGCCAGCAGATAGTAGGTGTAGACCGTGTAGAAGTTGGGATTTCCGCTCCAGATCGGTTCGGTGGTGAAAGAAGTCGCCCTGATATATGCAATCTTCTCATTGGACGCCAGCAGTTGGCGGTAGTAGTCGGCCTGCTTGGCCAGTTCCGCCGGCGAGTCCCGCGCGTAGCTCGGCGTGTCGGGGCTGAGGTGGCGGAAGACCCAGCGCCAGGGATAGCTCTCGACCAGCGTCTCGCCGTCGAAGAGGTGGACGAGGCTGTAGTTGTCGAGTTGAACGATGAAACGGCCATCGGCCAGGAAGCGCAGATCGGCCCGGTCGGGCCGGCTGGTGCTGCTGCTCCAGGCGATGGGGTGAGATCGGCCCTCCGCCGGGCGATAGACCCACAGGCTCACATCGTAATGGTGGGCATCCTTGGCTTGCGCCTTGAGATAGTAGACGGCGTCGCGCGCCGGGTTCAGGTCATAGGCGATCACCCCGGTTTCGATGACTGTCGGGGCCGGCGCCGACTGCGCCGCGCAGCCGCCAAGCCAGAGCGCGGCCAGAAGGAGCCAACTCAGCAGGTGCGCCAAGCGTGATAATTTTCGCAGCACAGTTCTTTTCCTCAACGGCCTGCTCGCCATGAACCCACTGTCCTCCGTACTTATCGCTCTGCCTCATAGGCCGCCTGCGTCTCGGCAACTCCAACGCCGATTGGCCTCCTTTGCTCGATCTCTACCGCCAGGCGCAGACCGACGGTGCGCAGCAGAGCATTCAAGCTGGCCAATTGGGGATTGCCTGCTGAAGAGAGCATCCTGTACAGGCTTTCTCGATTGAGACGCGCTTGTCTGGCAACCTGGCTGATGCCTCGGGCCTCCGCGACATGGCGCAGGGCGAGCAGAAAGATCTCCTGGTCGCCATCTTCCAGCGCGGCGTTGAGGTAAGCCGCTGCCTCGTCCGGATCGGTCAGATCTTCGTACAGACCGATTTCGTAGGGTGCTGTTACATCGCTCATGCTGTCCTCCGTTGGTAATCTGCCCAGTATGCCTTTGCCAGTTCGATGTCCTGCGTTTGCGTGCTCTTGTCGCCGCCGCAGAGTAGAATGACTACGGTATTTCCCTGGCGTCCGAAGTAAACGCGATACCCGGGACCGAATTGAATTCGAAGCTCGCTGACGCCGCCGCCGACTGCATGCCAGTCGCCAAAGTTGCCGAGAGCGACTCTGTCAATCCTTACGCGCACACGAGCACGGGCCTCACGATCCCGCAGGCTATGCAGCCATTCTCGATAAGGACTACGACCGTTCTCGGTGCGATATTCGAGAATCTGGATTGTAGCGGTGTCAATCATAGATGTATTGTAGCACAAAAGCTACACCTTGGAAAATAGACCTGTCAACTGCAGAGCTGCGACGCGGCGGCGAACCACGCCCCATAGCCCACGACCCCCACGACGCCGCTGGCGATGATGGCGCCCAGCCAGCGCGACCGCGGCTTGTTCATGCCAAACTGCACGGCGCCGGCCAGGGCGACGATCACCATCAGCGCGGGGATCACCAGCAGCCACTCGACCAGGCAGGTCATCCCAAAGGTGATGGGGGCAAAGATCATGATCCCAACGGCGCCGATGCAAAGGAACATAGCAACCGCCATCAGGACGGCCAGAAGCCAGCGGGTTGTATTGGACATGTACCTCTCTCCTTCGATCAAGGGTGGGTCAGCGCCCGATGCCGCAACAGGCAAGGGCGAAGATTCGGCGATCCGCGCCGATCTGCCGCCCCTTTTCTGTTTCGTTCAGCCGGTTCGTTCAGAAAGTCACGCCGTAGGGATTCGTCAGAAACAGCCATATCCCGTAGACGACGAAAGCAACAAACGCCACGAAAACCGCGGTCGCCGCCAGGGCAACACAGCCGGCGGACACGCCAGCGCACCCCAGGGTGACACACCATCGACTTTTTTGCGATCGCCAGCCGCTGCGGCATCTGCTGGCGTTGGGAGGATGACGGGTGGAGTTGTCTCATTTTCCATACCACACCTCTTGGTTTGGGTATCGCGGCTGGCTCTCTCTTGTGCGTGCTGGGTTCATTCATCCCATCCCGGCAAAGACAACGGATCATGCGGCCCGGCGGCCAGGGGCGAGCCGGCAAAATGTTTGAGTTGCCCGCGATTGCTGATGGCCGGCGAGCAGCGCGGCCAGGATGACGAGAATGATGTGAAGGTGGGCAAAGAGCGGTCGTTTCATGGTAATCCCTCCTAAAAGCAGTGTGTGGTAGTAGGTAGCGCAAGATGAAATCTTGCATCACAACATTACATCTCTTATGGGGTGAAGCGCAAGGTGGGCGCAAAATGGAATCTTGCGTTACATTTCTTGTGACGCGGGGGGCAGGCGCAACAGTGGCAGCCACAGCCGGTGGGGGAGGGGGTCGGGGGTGGCTGTACTCGTTGGCGTAGCCGTCGGCGTCGACGTAGCCGTCGGCGGGATCGTTGGTGTAGCCGTCGGCGGGATCGTTGGTGTAGCCGTCGGCGGGATCGTTGGTGTAGCCGTCGGCGGGATCGTTGGCGTAGCCGTCGGCGGGATCGTTGGTGTAGCCGTTGGCGGGATCGTTGGTGTAGCCGTCGGCGGGATCGTTGGTGTAGCCGTCGGCGGGATCGTCGGTGTAGCCGTCGGCGGGATCGTTGGTGTAGCCGTCGGCGGGATCGTTGGTGTAGCCGTCGGCGGGATCGTTGGTGTAGCCGTCGGCGGGATCG